>JAFXEU010000049.1 GCA_017520845.1 Kiritimatiellia bacterium
GAGAAGAAATACCTGTTCCCATTCCGAACACAGAAGTCAAGCTCTCCATCGCCGAGGGTAGTGCGGGACTCGCCCGTGCGAGAGTAGGACGCCGCCAGCTTATATTTGCGCCCATAGCTCAACTGGATAGAGTATCAGACTACGAATCTGAGGGTTGCAGGTTCGACTCCTGCTGGGCGCGCCATTTAAATCCCGGGTTAAGGGATTTCCAGATTGCGGGGTGGAGCAGCCTGGTAGCTCGTCAGGCTCATAACCTGAAGGTCGTTGGTTCAAATCCAGCCCCCGCTACCAAATTCGTGAGTATCTGGATCACGACACGTCGGGGCGTAGCGCAGCCTGGTAGCGCGTTTGCTTGGGGTGCAAAAGGTCACGAGTTCAAATCTCGTCGCTCCGACCATTTTTGCCGCGTCCGATACAACGTAAAGTTGTCAGACGTGATTGAAGGTTCGTTGCGGATATGATATAATATCCGTCAACCAACTTACGAAGGTGGGATGGCCGAGCGGTTAGGTCGCGGACTGCAAATCCGCTTACAGCGGTTCAACTCCGCTTCCCACCTCCATTTTTTTTCACTTAAAGTTTACAAAAATGATTTTTTGGGGTCTTATTTTAGGCTTGCCGATCCTCGCTTTTGGCGGGGTTGTGCTTTTTTCACCTGAATCCGCGAAACGCTTTTCGAACTGGTTCGAGAACAATAAGATCGTGGCGGCCGTTCTTACCGTCGCCGCGTGGTTTTGGACCGCTTACGAGTGCGACATAATCGGCATCGCGGCTTTCGACAATCTCTTGAAAATTTTTCCCTTCCAGCTTTGGATCATGGCCGCGGTTTTATCGTATCTTACGATAATCTGGATGCCGAAGAACCTTTCGGTTCGCGCTCTTACCGGGCTTATGATGCTTATGCCGGCTTCCTTATCCAGGACGTCGCACGGATATCGTCCTCCGGCAGGTACAGTCTTTGCGCCGGTTGACGTCTTTGTTTACGTCGCCTACATCATCGTCATTATAGGCATGTACGGAATGTTTTATCCGTGGAGGGCGGAGAAGTTCCTGTCTTTTCTTCTTGCGAAGAAAACCAGAGCCTATGCATTCGGGGGCCTCCTGGCGCTTGTCGGATCGAGCCTGATGGCAATAGGCTTTAGCCTTTAAAAGAATTTGGCATTTTAACTTTGTCGGAAAATTGTTATAATAGTGTTCATGAAAAACTATTTAGCAATTGATATCGGGGCGAGTTCCGGCCGCCATATTCTCGGTACCGTCAAGGACGGTCAGATTTGTCTTGAAGAGATTTATCGGTTTGACAACGGCCAGGTCCGCAGAAACGGTCATGACTGTTGGGATGTCGAGAAACTGGTCGAGTCTGTGAAGGCCGGTATCGACGAGGCAATTTCAAAATATGAGATAGAGTCGATCGGCATTGACACATGGGGTGTCGATTTTGTTCTTCTGGACGACAGGGGCGAACCGTGTTCCGATGCCGTGGCGTACCGCGACGACCGCACTAAAAACGCCGATATTGAAATTGAGGCGCAGATACTTCCTTTTGTTGATCTTTATTCGCGCACAGGTATCCAGAAGGCGAGCTACAATACAATTTACCAACTTTGGGCTCTGAAGAAGGAGTCGCCTGATCAGCTTGAGAAGGCGTCCCATTTCCTTATGATGCCCGAATATCTCAATTACCGTCTCACGGGCAACATTGTACATGAATATACCGATTCTTCCACGACGGCGCTCCTCGACGCCGTTAAAAAGGATTGGGATTTCGACCTTATCGAGAAACTGGGGCTGCCTAAGCGAATTTTCGGAAAGCTTGAAATGCCCGGAGCGGTCGTCGGCGAGTATAAGGGAGTTAAAGTTGTTCTTCCCGCGATGCACGATACGGCGAGCGCGTATCTCGCCGTTCCCGCGCGCGACGACAAGGCTGTATATCTTTCGAGCGGAACATGGTCCTTGCTCGGCGTTGAAAATACTTCTCCGATAACGACGAGCGAGAGCTGTGAAGCGAATTTCACCAACGAAGGCGGAGCCTGGGGACGTTACAGATATCTTAAGAACATCATGGGTCTTTGGATGATCCAGTCGATCCGCCGCGAACTCAACCAGGTCGAATATGTCGAGGGTAAGGGCGGAGATGCCAAGAAAGAGGCTCTTTTGAAAATAAGCGATTATGAGCAGGGCCGGAAATATTCGTTCGCGGAGCTCGAGATGATGGCGCGGGGAGCGGCGGAATACAATGTCACGATTGATGTCAACGAGCAGCGCTTTATGAATCCTGAGTCAATGATAGGCGAAGTGCTTGCGGCGGCGGCAGCGGAGGGTGAAGCGCCTTCGACCATCGGCGAGCTTATGCAGTGCGTTTACAACTCTCTCGCCGAATGTTACGCCGCGGCGATATCGACCTTGTCGTTCATTACCGGTAAAACATATACCTCGATCAATATCGTCGGCGGCGGCAGCAAGGACAAGTATCTGAACGCGCTCACCGCCGAGGCGACGGGACTTGAGGTCTTTGCGGGACCGACGGAGGGTACCGCGATCGGAAATCTGATCGTTCAGATGATCGCAGGCGGCGAATTCAGCGATCTCGAGGAAGCGCGAAAGGCGATAGCGCGTTAAAAAATGCAAAATCGCCATTGACTTTAGCGGCCAGTCTTTGGTATACTACATAACCAATCGTTAAGCCAGGTTAGCACAGTTGGTAGTGCGGCTCATTCGTAATGAGCAGGTCGGGGGTTCGAGTCCCTTACCTGGCTCCAGTAAGATGGCGGGAGTAGATCAATTGGTTAGATCATCAGATTGTGATTCTGAGGGTTGCGGGTTCGAGTCCCGTCTCCTGCCCCAGACCTGAAAGGACCCATAAGGTGTCGGTTGTAGAAGCGTTGCTTGATTTGCAGGAAGTTGACGGACGAATCCGTGAGCTTGAAGTTGAACTTAAAGATCTCCCCCGCCGCAAAGCCCTCGAGACCGCCAGACTTTCGGGTGTAAGTGCCGATCTTGCGGCAGCCCAGGAAGGGCTCAAGTACGCTCAAGGTCGCGTTAAAGGCTATGAAGAAGAAGCCGTAGAGCTTAAGGAAAAGGTTCGTCAGCTTAAGCAGACTCAGGCAGGCCTTAAGTCCAACAAGGAATATCAGCAGTATTCCATTCAGATTGATTTTGTAAACCACGACCTCGAAGCTGCGGAGAGCAATCAGATCGCCGCGATGGACGATTTGCCGTCCGCCGAAAGGCGCGTCGCCGATGCTCAGGCCCGTTACGATCAGGAGAAGGGCGGCGTCGATCAGTTCGCCGCGGAGATCGACGAGCGTATCGCCGCCGTGAAGGCTGAACTTCAGGAGTGTCAGTCGGCCAGAGTCGAGAAGGCCAAGGCCGTCAACGATCCTAAATTTATGCTCTACTACGAGCGTTTGAGAATGAAGCGCTGGCCTGTCGTCGTTCCGCTTACCGATCCTGATCATGTGTGCGATGGCTGTCACATGGTTCAGCCTCCGAGCGTTGATCAGCTCGCCCAGGCTAATGCCCGCAATGCGGCGGCCGACAGGCCTCAGAGCATTGTTGCGTGCACGATGTGCGGCCGCATTCTCTACAAGGCTTAAAAGATCTTTGAGATTTATCTCCTGAAGTGATACGCGGTGACCGGTCGCGGCCGCAAGGCTGAGGAAAGTCCGGACTCCATAGGGCGGGAGACCTGCTTGTCAAGGGCAGGAGACGGCGGGAAATCCGACGTGATGGAAAGTGCCGCAGAAAACAGGTAGCCCCGATAAGGGGTGATAGTGAAAAGGCGGGGTAAGAGCCCACCGGCGCGTCTGAAACGACGCGCGCAAGGTAAACCCTCTCCGGAGCAAGATCAAATAGGGAATCGACGGGCTGCCCGTCCGGTGGCCGCGCCAAAAGCGCGGCCTTTAGATTTCGGGTTGATCGCTCAGATGAATGACCGGACTCTTCGGTTCGCCGGAGAGGAACAGAATCTGGCTTATTCGCCGCGTATCACTTCAGGAGATTATGATATAATATCATATTATGAAGATAGGATGTCATCTCTCCTCGAGCGGCGGTTATATGGCCATGGGCCAGACGGCCGTATCGATAGGCGCTAACGTTTTTCAGTTCTTTACGCGCAATCCGCGCGGCGGTGCGGCCAAGCCCATCGACAAGGCCGACGTCGCGGCGTTCAACGAATACGCCGCGGCCAACGGGATCGGCCCGATTCTTGCCCACGCTCCGTACACGCTCAACGCGGCGGGTTCCGAGGAACGCGTCAGGGAATTCGCAGAGATGACGATGGCCGACGATCTGAAGCGCCTTGAACTAACGCCTGGAGCTCTTTATAATTTTCATCCCGGCTCCCATGTCGGTCAGGGCGCCGAGAAGGGGATTGAACTTATCGCCGGAATGCTGAAGCGCATTTTCAACAGCTTCGGCTCCGCTCCGTCGACCACGGTTCTTCTTGAGACGATGGCGGGAAAAGGCTCCGAGATCGGCCGCGATTTCGCGGAGCTTCGCGCCATTATGGATTTAAGCGGCCTTGATCTCGGCGTGTGCCTCGATACTTGTCATGTCTGGGACGGTGGCTACGATATTGTCGGAAATCTCGATGGCGTATTAGACGAGTTCGATCGCGTCATCGGTCTTGATAAACTCAAGGCGATCCATCTTAACGACACGATGAACGCTTTCGCCGCTCATAAGGACCGCCATGAGAAAATCGGCAAAGGCAAGATCGGGCTTGAGGCGTTTGAGCGTATCGTGAACCATCCCAAGCTGAGAGATTTGCCGTTTTATCTTGAGACGCCCTGTGATCTTCAGGGATATAAAGAGGAGATCGCGCTTTTGAAAGGATTGCGGAAATGAAAATTTTCAGGGAACCGGGTAAACTTCAGAAGTGGGCGAGACAGCGTTCGAAGGCCGGAGCGAAAATCGCCCTCGTGCCGACGATGGGATATCTGCACGACGGCCACCTAAGCCTTATCGCCGAGGCTAAAAAACGCAAGGCCGACGAGATTATCGTCAGCGTTTTCGTAAACCCCGTCCAGTTCGGGCCGAACGAGGATTTTGAAAAATATCCGCGCGACGAGAAGGCCGATCTCGCGAAGTGCCGCGCGGCGGGCGCGACGGCGGTATTCTTTCCGACGCCGGAGAACATGTATCTTAAGGATCACAGCGTCTACATCGACGAGGAACTTCTCTCGAAGGGGCTTTGCGGCGCGCGCCGCCCCGGCCACTTCCGCGGAGTCTGTACGGTCGTCGCGAAGCTTTTCAATCTCGCCCATCCCGATTTCGCTGTTTTCGGCAAGAAGGATTACCAGCAGGCTCAGGTGATAAAGCGGATGGCGCGCGATCTTAATTTCGATCTCGATATCGTCGTTGCTCCCATCGTGCGCGAGAAGTCAGGGCTTGCGATGTCGTCGCGGAATACGTATCTCTCGGACGATGAGCGCGAGCGTGCGCTCGCGTTATCCCGCCTTCTCGGGAGCGTCGAGCCCGGCAGGAGCGTCAAAGCCGAAAAGGCCAGGATTTCCAAGGCTCTCGAGAAAGAAGGTCTCAAGGTTGACTATGTCGAATTCGTCGATGGAGAGACGCTCGCCGATGTTAAGAAGACAGAGAAGGGCGTATGCGTACTTCTGGCCGTTTTTAACGGGAAGACGAGACTTATAGACAACCGGGTACTTTAAAAGAAGGAGATCGCTCTTATGATCGCGAAACTCATCATCGACAAAAAGCGCGAAGGCCGCGCGTTGGGCTCCGCCGAGATCCGCGAATTCATCGAGGGCTTTACTGCAGGTGAAATCCCCGATTACCAGATGAGCGCGCTTGCGATGGCGATATGCTGCCGCGGGATGACGGAGCGAGAGACGGCCGATCTGACGGATGCGATGATGCGCTCCGGGCGCTGCCTCGACTGGACGCTTGATATTCCAACCGCCGATAAACATTCGACGGGCGGAGTCGGCGACAAGCTTTCGCTTATCGTACAGCCTCTTGCCGCCGCGTGCGCCGTTGCTGTTCCTTCGCTTACCGGGCGCGGACTCGGGCTTACGGGCGGCACGGCCGACAAGCTTGAGACGATTCCCGGGTACAACGCTTCGCTCTCTCTCGACGACTTCCAGAGGGTTGTTTCCGACGTAGGTGTTTCGATGACGGTCCAGACCGGGGAGATAACGCCCGCCGACAAAAAGCTTTATGCATTGAGGGACGTTACCGGAACGGTCGCGTCGATTCCGCTTATCGTAGGATCGATTTTATCCAAGAAGCTCGCCGAGGGCGCCTCGACTCTTGTCTTCGACGTGAAGTGGGGCCTTGGCGCTTTCATGAAGACTAAAGAGGACGCGTGCGAACTTGCCCGCGCTCTCGTGTCCGGCGCCAAGGCGGCGGGTCGCAAAGCCGCCGCGCTCGTGACCGACATGAATACTCCGCTCGGACGCGCCATAGGCAATGCGAACGAAGTCGCCGAGGCGCTTGATATTCTTAAGAACCCCGAGCCTGTAGCCGACCGCGCCGATGTCGCTCTTTCGATCGAATTGTCGTCTCTCATGGTTTCGCTCGCCAAAGAGATTCCCCTTGATGAAGCGCGCGCGCTTTGCCGGGAGAAACTCCTGGACGGAAGCGCGCTTGAGAAATTCAAGGCGATGGTTGCGGCCCATGGAGGCGATCTCGATAAGTTCGCGAAACTCCTTGAGCAGCCGAAATTCAAATTCAAGATTCAGGCGATGCGCTCCGGTGTCGTTTCGGCGATCGATGCCGAAAAGGTCGCGCGCGTCGCGTTCAAGCTCGGCGCCGGGCGCGAGAAGGCGAGCGATACGATCGATCCGTTGGCGGGCGTGACTTTGGATGTTCAGCTCGGCGATAAGGTTTCCATCGGCTCTCCTTTGGCGACTCTTGAAAAGTCCGGCTGTCCTGACGGACTTGAAAGCGCGGCGGCTGATCTGTTTAAGGCGTTTACGATTTCACCTTCCGGCGGAAAAATTGATTCGCTTATTTTCGAGCGCATCGTGTAGGATTTGCAGGTATGGTCAGTCACAGCATATTGCGCAAGAAATTTCCTTCCAAAAACAAGTCCGGCAAAAAGAAGGATATATCATCCGTTAAAAAGGCCATCGCGCTGGAATATAGGCAGAAGCGCGCGGAACTCGGATTTTCCCTGCCGACGGTTAAAAGGGGGCTGCCTTACTACATGGTGATTATGATAGGACTTTGTCTTATCGGGGGGCTTGTCGGTTCCGCCATCTTTAAACGGAAGGGGTTGGATTTGACGGGTTCGAAGCAGGCGTCTGCCGTTAAATCGCTCAACACGCTAGCGATAGCGCTGGGCCGTTACCGTTATCATGTCGGGACATATCCGACCACGCAGGAAGGTCTCAAACAACTTGCTCTCACACGCGTCAGAAAGCCCGGTTGGGTAGGGCCTTATATAAATGAGATTTATCCCGATCCGTGGGGCAACGCGTATGTCTACGAAAACCTCGGCGATAACAAGGATCCTGCCCTCTTCTCCAAAGGTCCCGACGGCGAGGCAGGTACTATGGATGACGTGATCGCCGACAAGACGTTTTTCAATGAGGCCTTCCGGGATCCGTCCTGGACCGACGGGTGGGTGCCGTGGCACTTGCGCGGCGTAATGTGGGTCGAGAACGACCGCGAGAAGGAAATCGCGGAGAGGCGCGTCGACATTGCCCTCGGAAGATCGACGGAAATCGAGGGAAGAATTCCCCTTGTCGATTCCTGGCGGTTCAGTACGTCGACGGAAGACACTGGCGGGCTCAATGTGCGATTGCCTCTTGATTGGCGCGCGGTCGCATCGCTTGTCCGTTCTTATGAAACGAATGCCGTGTTCAGGCGACCTTTCTTCATCAGGAAGGAAGCGGAGGGTTATTATGTCGCGTTGCGCCTTGCGGCGGTCAGTGGGGATTTTGCGGTTAAGCTTAACGGAGTTAAGCTCGCGGTAAAAGACGTCGGACGTGAAGGCTATGAAGTCGATATGTCCGAGACGCTGCACTACGGATCGGAGAACGAGCTTGAGATTTTTGTCAATGCGTTGAATCCCGAAGCGCAGAGTGCCGGCATTACGGGGGATGTGTGGGTTGATGTCGCCGATCCCAAGGAGCGTGTCGTCTGCGGCACTATGAAAGTCCGCTTTGATAAAGTCACTTGGGATGAGGCCGTGATGGTTGTCGAAAGATCGGTTTCCTGCAAGAGCGCAACAAACACAATCGTGAAAACCGTTTCTGAAAGTTTCGATCTCCATAAGCCTAGGATTTGGACATTCGACAATCCCGTCGTGAGACGAGGCAATCTCATGGGACGCTACGTCATCCGTTCATTAGAGCCTTCGACGCCCGGGTCGGTCGTCTTTAACGGGCGCGATACGCCGATAAAGGGGGTCGCGACGGATTGTTCGCTCGGCATGTTGGGCGAAGCGTTCAGTGATTGTCAGGCGCGGGAGAAGTTTTTACTGTTCAAGGAGGCCGGGGTCAACGCCGTTCTATTTACGGCTGCGAAGACGAACAAGGCCTTTTACGACATCTGCGACGAGGTCGGTCTTCTGGCGTTCGATACCGACGATATAAAGCGCCTTAAATTGGACAGGGACGGCTTTGTGCCCGTTAAAGGCGATGTTGACGAAGAGACTTTTGCGCTTTTAAGATCGCTTTATATGCCGGAGGCGAAAACGCTTTATCTCGGCCCGCACTGGAATTGGACAGAAGGCTCCAAGGCGCATATTGAATGTGTCACCGACGCGGACAGCGTTGAGCTTTTTGTAAACGGAATGTCTGCCGGCGAGGCTGAGAAGGTTTCAGAATTCCGTTTTGCGAAAGAAGTTGCCTATGAAGCCGGCGAACTTAAGGCTATAGCGAAAAAGAACGGTGTCTATTACAGCGAGAAAACGCTGAAAACGGCGTACGAGCCCGAAGCGCTGCGCTTCTGTTCGTCGCCCGCCGTATTGAAAGAGTATGACAGCGCCGTTTTGGAAGTGATGTTGAGCGACGACCTGGGAAGATCTGTCGTCAATGGTGATGTCGAGGTCGAGTTTGTTGTCGAATCAGGCCCCGGCTTGATAATCGGATGTGAAAATTCGAAAGGCGATATCGGAAGAATCGATCCCGGCGATCCGCGCAAGGCCGTCTGCAGAATTGTCGGCGGAAGGGCGTTTGTCGCCGTCCGCCGAGGCGGCGGTTCGCATATTCCTCTTAAAATCAAAGCTAAAGCCAAAGGCTTGAGGTCGGCCTTGATGGTTTTGCCGTATTGGCAGCCCTAGAAACGAAATTACTGGAATATCCCCAGTTTATGGGGCTGAATTTTGTTGTATACCTGATTTCATTGTGTAGACCTGATGTTTTATCGTCTAAAAATCTGAAAAGCGATTCCTCGTCTGTACAACAGTAATTATTGTTTAGCCGTTAGTGGCCTCGCGCTTTTCTTTTACTTGCATGTTGCTATGCTATGTATAAATGCGGCCACGGATTTGGGCAACCGTGCTCCACTTTTGATATGGCCGACTGCGAGCTGCGGCGGGTGTCTGGAGCTCCTCCTCGGTCTCGACCCGCTACGGAGTTGTAACGCCTCTCACGCATAGACAAGTTTATTGATTTAGCCTGCCATGCCTCGACAGGACCACTGGTTGCTTACAATAACTCTCTTACGGCTACAATCCTCCGCGGGTCTCACTCGGAGGACTCCACTCCACCCGCCTTCGCTTTAAAGGATGTTAAAATAGATGATTGTTTTTTTATCGCTTCGTGTTTTATATGAATGAGATAAGATATATCGTCTCACTAAACGCTCAGCTCATTCATCGCGTCTTTTCTCAACGTCTCTCTCGTAC
>JAFXEU010000050.1 GCA_017520845.1 Kiritimatiellia bacterium
AATGGCGTTTTCGACAATAATCGGCAACACGGACGATCATTTGCGAAATCACGGATTTCTTTTAACGGAGCGCGGGTGGAGACTTTCGCCAATGTTCGATGTTAATCCTAATCCGCATGGCGGAGTTTCAGCGCTTGATACGGGAGACTTGTTTGATGATTCAGAGTATTATCGGCTCACGAAAAAAGAAGCGAAGCAACGTTATGACGAGATGTATTCGCTTATTAAGGATTTAGCACCTAATTTCGTGAAATGAATGATAGCTGGGGTCATTGACGATAATTGATATAAATTTGCGATAAAAGCGGCGCCTTGAGGATGGTTTTTTGAGGTGAGAATTTGATGCGGAAAATCTGAGCGAATGCCGTGCTTTTATTTTGCGTTTTAAAGTGGTATAATTGGTAGTGATGATGATGGATGATTATAAAAACTCTGATAACATTCAAAGCGTGGAGGGGTGCAAAATGATTTCACCCCACCACTCTCACCCCACCAATGGGGTCCGACCCTCGGATTCCAACCCTCGGATTCCAATTTGAAATGTCGAATGGACAAAGAGGCGCGTGAAGCCGATACGACAAAATTGGGGAACCTCCAAAGAGGAAATGCCGTTGCGCCTTGAAAAGCGGAAATGCTATAATGTCTGTATGAGTGGTTTGTATGAATCAGTCAAATCGCGAATTAAAGGAGAGCGGATAATGAGAATGAATGATGCGTTGGCCGCGTTGGCCGCAGTTGCGGTTGCGGCAGCCGAGGTGTCGGCTGCTGCCGTGCCGCTTGACCCTGCTCCGATCGTATCGGTCGGGCTGTACAAGAACGGGATGGCCGTCGTGACGCGGCGCATCACGCCAGGCGAGGACGGCGTGTCGTTTGTCGACGCGAATGCGCGCCCGGCGTACGGTTCGTTCTGGCTCGTGTCCGGCTGTGGCGTGTCGGTGTCGTCCACGAAGGCCGACGTGCTCCGCGAAAACGTCGACGCCGGCTTTGCGGAAGGATGGACCGGCGCATATGACGGCCGGAAGATCGAAGTCGCGTTCCGATGCGGCGTCGGCATGGACCAGATACTCGACGACGCCGCCAAGACCGGGTCTATGAAGGTCCTGGCCGGAACGGCGGGCGAGTCCAGCCGCATCTGCACCGTGCGCGGGACGGCCGTGAAGGACGAGTCTGAGCGCGCAGCCGAGCCGATTGGACGCCGGAACATGTACTATGGCTATGCATCGTACTACTACGAGCCGCCCAAGCCCAAGCCCGCGAAGTCGCTCAACGTCAGGCTGGAGAGCGGATCCATAGTCTCGGTGCCTGAGTCAGCCGTTGTGAGCGTCCGGTCTGACGACGGCGATTCGCGCGGCATTGCGCGCGCGATGCCCGTTTGGCGCTTCGACGGCGCGAAGGCGCCCTTCGACGTCCAGTACATCGCGACCGGCGCCTGCTGGACGCCGTCGTATCGGGTCGATCTCGCCGACGGCAAGGGCACAGTGTCGATGACGGCAGAGGTGTACAACGACATTGCTGACTGGAAGGATGCGGAGGTCTCCCTCATATCGGGATTCCCGAATCTTCTCTACGCAGACGTGCCGTCCCTCCTTGGCGGCGGCGTGGACTTCGGCGCGTACAGCTCCGCCATACGCGCGGCGGAGGACGATACGTACTGGGGGTGGTTCCGCAGGGGCGGGCGCAATCGCGGCGGGGTGATGTCGCAGAGCGTCATGCTCAACTGCGCAGCACCTTCCGGCGGGGCGGGCTCCTTCTCGGCTGGCGCGGCGGAGTCTGCGGGCGCCGGCACGGACATCCACTACCGCGGCGTCGGCCGGATGACGCTGGCCAGGGGCGACCGGCGCATGCTCCAGCTGGGACGCAAGGAAGTGGCGCTCCGGCGCATCGTGGAGTGGAACCTGTCGGACGACCGCGACGAGCGCGGGAATCTGCGCGACGGTACCGAAGAGGAGCGCCGGACGGCGTGGGACGCCGTCGTGTTCGCCAATCCGTTCGGATTCCCGATGACCACCGCGCCGGTCGAGATAGCCGAGGGCGGACGCGTCCTGGGCCAGTCGAAGATCGGCTGGACGAATCCCGGCGACGAGGCGTCCGTCAAGATCACCAAAGCGCTCACGGTGTCGGTCAAGTATACCGAAAGCCTGTCAGGGATGGACGGTGTGAAGCGCTGGGGCGGACGCGATTGGCGCAAGGAGGGCGTCAAGGGCACGTTCAGCATAAGGAACCACCGCGGCGAACCGGCGACCGTGCGGGTGAAAAAGACGATTTCCGGCGAATTGACGGACGCGACGGACGCGAAGGTCCACGACAGGCCCGCGCAGCCAGAGAACCCAAATCTTGAGCACGATATGACATGGGAGTTTGTCCTGGCACCTGGTGAGGACAAAGTGTTCTCGATTGAATACTGGCATTGGCTTTGGCGCTGACAGAATGGTTCGCCGCCCGCATGGAGGCTACAGGGTCAGACATGAATAGGTAGAGGGGACTGTCCCCATTGGCGATATAAAATTTAGTTAATTTGTGAGGTTATTATATATGCCTTCGGCATGGGGGCTCAAGGTGCAACCCCAGAGTTAAAACCATTGAATTATGATAAAAGGGTGGTCATTTAATTATCGTCGCGAATAAGTAATGTTACACGTTTCTACACGTTCTCCACGGTTTAAAAAATGAATAAGCGATAGTATAATGGTCAAATAGTGCGGCGCGCGTTTCCGTCTTTTCCGTGGTGAAAAAAGAACTTTTCGTTCGGGGATTTATTTGTTTAGATTTTTGGATGCGAACGCCGCGCTTTTATTTTATGCGTTAAAGTGGTATAATTGGCAACGATGATGATGGATGATTACAAAAACTTTGATAACTTCCAAAGGACGGAGGGTTGTAAAATGATTTCACCCCACCACTCTCACCCCACCAAAGGGGTCAGACCCGTGGATTCTAATATTGTCCTGTTTGTGGACATGAATGGTATAGCCCATATTGGGATAATTACTGCCCACAATCCGGTTGTACTGGCACGCCTAAACAAATGTAAAACTTAATCCAAAGGAAGGAATAGTCATGTGTGAAATTGATGATATGGTTGGTCTTGATAATCTCGAATCGACAGACTGTATTGACGAAACTCCATTAGGATGTTCATCCGATACATTATTAAGGTCCAATGAGCCTATGGCAACTGAAAGTCTACTTGTCGATTCAGGGGTGGACACAATGATAGATTTCTCGTCACCGAAAGGTGATGCGGGTGCATCTCATACAATTAGCTTTGGCGCAAATTTGGATGTAGATAAATACAATGAATTAGCGAGGCAAAAAGCAGAGGCGAATACTGTCCTTAAAGAAACCAGTAGTGACACTGAATTTCTTGATGCTTTCAAGCGAAGAGAAGATGCTCAAAAGGAGGTGAATGAAATGCTATCAAATTCCGATGAGTTTAAGAACTGGAGCGATACCATTGATCGCAAGATAGATGCCTGCCTTGATCCATTGAGAAGAAATGGAATTCTTTAATGAGCATGCACCTCTATATAGACAGATTGTAAAAACAAAAAAGGAAATCAAGATGAATGAGATTTTTGATGATGATCTCTCGGCATCGATGGAAGCCGGAAAGCAGATGTCTTCAGATGCTGATGTTGTAGCCACACCTGAAGAAGACCCGATAGTAGGTAGCGCATCAGATGGTTTGTTGCAAGATGACGCCCTTTTAGCAGCAGTCTCGCCTGAATCGGATTTCTCTGCTGAAGATTCTGCAAGTAGCCAGAATGCCGGACAAGACATGGGTGACAGGGTAAGAGCCGAAAATGATCAAAATGGCGATGGCCATAATGTGAGCTTTCGTGGTTCAATGCACCATTTTTACTGTCCAGTTTGTGGGCATACATGGTATGCTCCAGGATGGCCATCTTATTGCGAGAAATCTGGGTGTCTTGGACATCCTAAGGAACTCTAAGGAGCGCGTAACCTCAAGGAGCAAGAAATCATGGATCCATTTATCACATACGCTGGGATTAACATTGTCAAGTCCATTGTTGACGGATTCCAACAAAACAAGCGAAGCCTTATTCAACAAAACTTTCAGCAGGCTGAAAATGAGGCGTCAAGAGCTGCACAAAGAGAAAACATCCTTTTGCAGTTACAAGCGCAAAGAGAACGCGACGCCCTATCATTTGAAAATCGTCTTTCTGAGCATGATTATCTATCAACGATTCAGAATGTCTGGCCCTTGACAATACATCCAAGAGAGTACAGCAAACTTTTTCATCCCGACAAAGATGGTCGTGTGCCATTTAACATTCTTATTGACAATCGCATACAAAGTCCTATGGGGTGTCTATGCGATTCCTTGTGGTCGGAACTGGCACATGGGTTGACTAATTGCTTTGGGGTAGATCGCCCATACCAGTTTAATTCAAATGCATTCACAAAGGCCGCAAGTGTTGCTGGAATGGAAATTTCTCTTTTGCGCGAATATTCAGAGCATATCCCAACCCTTGTATTAGTACCGGTCTATACTGAGTCCGAATTGTGCCTAACGGCACATGCATGGGGGGGAGGGATGGGATATCAAACCGGAAGCATTACGATTCCAATATGGCAATTGAGGATAGCAGAAGCACGTAAAATAGCTCATGATTATGTCACCCGTTTTGAAAAAGCAAAAAAAGCAGGATTAAAATTGCCATTTGATGCAAAGGTCTCGCAATATGTTGAAATGTTCCGACAAGAAAAGGAATTTCTTGATAAGGGTATGACTACAGAAGATTGTTCACGGTTAGACATCTATGAAAAATTAACAATGATTCCACCCCCGAATGAAGTCAGTAAAATTGAGAAAGAGGTTTATAAAAATGTAGCTCATTTATTGGCTCATCAAATACTGCTCCCAGTTGGACAGATTGTAGATTCGTATTTCATAGAAGGATTTGGAATGGCACCTCGTTTGCCATTTGTCTTATCGGAGTCTGGAATTAATAAAACTGAAGGTGAAGAAATCATTTCTCGTTATGCTTTGTCGCTACTTTCCGACATGAAGAACGGGCAGAGTCTAGTTGGAGAAGATCAGCTGAATGAATTTAAGCGAAGTATTCGAGATGCTGGTTTCCAAGAGTTATACGGTAGTCCGGCGATAGCGCAACTTAATTACTCGGAAGTTAATTCAGAACCATCTTCCCCGCCGGTACCTGTTGTTGGCTGGACTAAAACAATCCCAACGAGCACTCCTACCCGTAGGCGATTTGTATGAGAAAGGATCAGTCTCCATGAAAGTAATGATGATTGGTTTAAGCAGAGCTGGAAAAACATCGTACATGGGGGCGATGTATAAACGCTTTGAGGAGGGTATTGGAGGGTTCTCAATAAAAGCCATCAACAGCGAAGATGGACGGGCCTTGCAAAAAATAGGAAATAATTTGTCGAAAGGCATTTATCCAGGGAACACAGATATTCGCTCTGAGTATAAATTCAAATTGCTCTATGAGAACTCAGAACTTATGGAGTTCGATTGGACAGATTACAGAGGCGGCTTGTTGGTTGATTTTAACAACGAAAAGGAACTCGACAAGTGGGAATGTGAGTTGCAAAGCGCAGACGCTGTTATCGCGTTCCTTGATTCTTCGGCGATGGATAGGCGGACATCCGTAAATAGGTACTCAGGTTTCTCGCAGATGGAGGCAATTTCAGACCTAATAACGAGGGTCGCCAGTTCTCATAGCGATAACGAGGCGTTTCCAATTTCATTTGTGATGACCAAAATAGATGCGCTTAAGGACAACAAGATCGAGGGCGATGAGTGGGAACAATTGGGCGAACTTATGAAAGATGTCGCATCTTCCAAGAATATTCATGGTATGTTAACGGGTACTGTTGTTGGGAAAGAGTGTCTTAACATTGAATGGCCCTTCCTCATGTCTATGGTTTTTGGTTTGAAAGGTAAAATCGCTAGAGTTTGTGCTGAAGCAGATGCCTTAAAAGACAGAGTTAATGACTGTATTGAAAACACAAGTATTTGGGATGATATTTCTAGTTGGTGGAATGACGAGCCGTCATATCGTTCGATTGCGTATGATAATGCTGTCGAACTCCAGAAAAAGGTCAACAGGCTTATGGCTTTAAGTACACCAACAGACTTGCTAATTGATCTGCTGAAAAAGGTCTCGGCGGATGAAGATTTCTTCATGCATCTTTTTTAAACAAGGAGAGTCAAAATGATGAGAATAACCATGATGGGGTTTAGCAGGGCTGGCAAGACTTGCTACCTATATGCAATGGCTGCAAGAATGTCAAAAGGGCAATATGGTTTTAGATTCATACCTGACAACCATCGGAAGTCCTTGTCGTTGAATCGTTGTTGGAATGAAATGAAGCCGCAATTCAACCCAGACAATGGCACACTTGTCAGGCAAGGCGTTTGGCCTGCGGGAACAGGTGAATCTGATGAGATTGTGTTTAGGTTTGTATATGGGACTAGAAATCTGACATATTTTAGTTGGTATGATTATAGAGGCGGTATATTAGATTCCGAATCAGAAAGCGATGAGAAAGATTACAATAAGTTTGTTGAGATCGCTTCAGAATCGGCATGTATCATTGTGTGTATTCCTGCAGAAATGTTACAGGCTTATATGCATGGTGACAGCATGGCCGAAAGCAGATTAAACATTATTCTTGATGATTTGACCAAATACAGAGAATCACGCAATGATTATGTTCCCGTGACATTTGCTATTCTTAAAGCAGATCGTTTGGCGCCCGGGGAGTTCTCTCGCGGGGTAAAGGCTATTCGTGAAGGTGTGTTTGCGCCATTGTTTAGTCAGGACGAAAACTGGCTGTTGATGTTTGTTGGTGTTAGTCTCGGCAAGTTTGACCGTAACCAAGGAGATATTGATCCCAAAACGCATCGTCGTTTTATAAATGGTACATTAGAACCAGTTAATGTGGAACTCCCAGTGTTCTTTGCGTTTTATTGCAAACTTAAGGATGCTGTGCGAAGTAAGAATGAAGAAATGAATAAAAACGCAAACGCACAAGACATAGCAAAAGGTAAATTGCAGACATATAACTCACGTACAATATTTGGGCGATGGTGGCATGGGGATGAAGCAAAGGCTGCTAAAGCAGAATTGGAGGAGTTGGCTAAAGACAGTGGATTGATAGCTGCTGATTTGCAAAAACTTCAAGTTGACTTCTCTCATGTCACCGAGGCATTATTGGATGGAGGTTATGTCGAAATATGGAACAAGGGGGAGAAGTTATGATTAGTTTTGAACCGCTGATCTATACACGAACTAAGAATGTTGATTATCGTTTTGTAGCCACTCCACAGGCTCTTAAAGGTTCTCGATGCTGGGATTTTGTTGAACATCATATTAGAATGGTTCTTGCTGATGAAGGAAGCCGTGGCCCTCTATTGGGACGTAGGTGGCATATAATGAGTATTGATGGGTATTTACTTATAGGTATTGCCACATATGAGTTTGAGAGACTGGACTACACTGGATGTCCCATTAGGGGGTATTATGGTATATTGCTGAAGTCTGTTGTTGAGGTGATGCCTTCATTGGAACTGTTTAGACAACTTGATAGGACATTCGTCGATCCCATTTTTAATGACATATATGCATCAGGAAGTACATGGGAAGATAATGTTGAAAGTATTGCATTTCTTGGACAAAATGGTAGCGTAAGCCATGAAAGCCCTATCGATTTTAATCACGATGAAAAATGCGTAAGGTTTTTTGATGATTTTGTTATTGATAGCATTTTGCCGAAAGCTTATGATGAGGCGATTAGATGCGTAAAACAGAAGCGAACTTTTGAATTTGTTTGGGGGCTGAGTAGTCGTTCTCACGCTAAAGAAGTTCCGTTCATGAATGTGGTTTGTCTTGAGATGAGAAATCAAGGTGGGCAGAAGGGTGTGCATATCGATAAAAACCTTTCCACGCCCTCTGATCAATCAAAGAACTTCTCTACGGCTAGTATGTCTACAATTGGTAATGCGGAAAATCTTACTGACGAAGTTGTAGGCAAAAATCAACGTGATACAAGCTTAAAGCATTTAATTGATCTTGCCAATTCGCCCAATACGTCTAATCCACCTCAAGGGCGTTGTGAGGATAAAAATAAACCCTGCATCAATGATACTGAAGAACAAAAAGCAAGAATTGAGCGTAGAAAGAAATTACTAGGCCTTGCTGATGCGCAGAATGTCACGGAATCTAAAACAAATGATGAACGGGCAATTTCTTTATATAAAATGGCATTAAATAGTTATCATGAAGGTGATTATAGTAATGCAGCAAAGCTGTTTAGACAAGCGTCGGACTGTGGTTTAGCAGATGCAACTGGCAAATTGGGTGAGTGTTATATGCGAGGTCATGGTGTAAAAAGGAATTGGAGAAAAGGATTAAGTTTGTTGCGCGAGGCGGCTATCAACGGATCTGAATTCGCAAAAGTATTGTTGAGATCCATAAAAAAGACGCTTGCTATTCTTGCTGTATTCATAATATTGTGTCTTTCAATAGGCTTTATGTTTTGGCCTGATACCTCAAATGCTAGTGTGCCAAACAATCCTAACAATCCGACACCATGAGGTAATTCGCCAATATGAAGATTCAATGTCTATCAAGAAAATGGTTTGAGACAATCAAGGGGACTGTGCTTGAGGAACAAGTATTGACTCACAATAAGATTGTGTCCATCCAGTCGCGAAGCGGATGGGATTCTGAACCGCCATTTTCTGACGAGGCATTGAAGTCTCCGAATCTACTTTGCCTCACATTCGACGATGTAACAGACTACTCGGAGTTATACGATGGAGAGAAGATAGCCAGATTCCGACCTGTTATGGCGCAAAAGATTCTGCGTCATGTTGGACATGGAACTTGGCCTGTCCTTATTCACTGCACTGAGGGCGTTTCGCGTAGCGGTGCTGTCGCCAGTGTCCTTGATCACTACTGGAACTTTGTCTGGGACAAGAAGCCGGAAGATCACGAGTATTTCAAGCGCGTAAATCCAAAGATTTCTCCCAACCCAGTTGTGGAGGAGATTTTTATGGAATACATTGAAAATGGGTTCATGGATGAGCCGTAATGAGTGACAACATGAAACAATGCGATTTATTCGCGTCGCAAGAGCGACAATCAGATGAAGTGCCTCCGCCGATTGGTGTGTACATGCCGATTCCACAAGAAGATCGAGCACACCATTGGCTAACGAAAGAGCGACTTTTCTCTGAGATAGAGTTTTGTGATACAGTTTGTCCGATGCGAGAGAAGGACGGGACGCTTCATCTAATAGCGCAGGAATTGGAATCGGCGGATTTCGTTCCGAAGAACGGCACAGAGCAGATAATACAATTTGACGAAGACGAACAGCTTGTTTTATGGGAGGCATTCTGTCCTGACTGGCAAGTCGCTGATGTTCTGGCGGCATATCGTTTCGCGTCTGACTGGATGACACGCCATCCCAAAGATACAGTCATTGTAAATGAGAAATCACGAAGGATAGTGTGGCGTCGTTCGTTGGATACAGTGTGGGTTGACGAGCAGGACGATATGGAGGTTCTTTCGGATCGCTTTATTTACGATGGAATTAACGACTCAATAGAATGTCTCAATGCCGCACAGCTTGCGCTTGGCGGGTTTTGAAATAGGGCTACGAAAAATAGTTGGGACAAATAGGTCAACGAGATTTTAAAAACTAAAAGGAGATGAGAACAATGAACTACAACAATGCCATGGCTACCACGCTATTTGTGGGTATGATTGCATTCAATGTAGATGCTACTAACTCAATCGGCAATACCAATCATGACACGGATAAGACAAAAATCCAAACTGTGACTGTCGAAACAAAGAAACGATTGCGGCCCGGTGGCGACAGTGCTTCAAAAGAAACGACGGAGATAGACATAAAGAGAGCTGAACGC
Organism: Kiritimatiellia bacterium; assembly: GCA_017520845.1. GTDB lineage: Bacteria > Verrucomicrobiota > Kiritimatiellia > RFP12 > UBA1067 > UBA1067. The sequence goes on from JAFXEU010000050.1 coordinate 9,929, forward strand.
TATCGCAAGGCGGCAGAGCAGGGAGATATCGAGGCATGTGAAATGCTTGGTTGGGAATATCAAGATAGTGACAAGGCGGAAGCCGTGAAGTGGTGGTGCAGGGCTGGCAGTAGAGGATCGGATATGATGAAAGCCGTTCTTCGGCTTATGTATCACGGCGAAGAATGCGCATTAATATATAACACGGCTGGTGACATGACGGCGACAGGAAGATGCCCATTGCCTGATTCAACCGATCCTCTTGCTTTTCGGGTGGAGTGCGGAAGAAGAGCCTATATTGACAAGTGGCTTGGGTTTTCAGAACCGAATTGGGAGCCATTTCCCACATTGGCGGCAGTCACGAATGCGACAGGTCTCAAACTCAACTTCGCGGAGAGGTTCGAGGCTTTAGTAAAAGGCAAGATGGGATTCTTTTCAGACGGAGGAATTCACTGGACGGAGGATGGCACGAACGGGCTTTCTTTCGCCGATACGACAGTTAAGATTCGTGAGGCGCAACTTAAGTGCGTAAAGGAAATGATGTATGGTAGGACTATAGCAAATAAAGCCGGTACATCTTGGGTGCTCAACGATGATTTTACATTCGGTTACATGCCTTGGCATGATATGGGGCGCAAAGATATGGAGTTGTATGTTTTTTCCATTCGCCATGAAATGAACGGCAAGCCTCCCAAAGCATGTGTACTTGTGTCATTCGCCCCAACGCAGTTAATGTCAGATTCAATCACAGGAGCATTTCTTGGCGATGAAACGGCAAAAGCAAACTTAAAGGCGTTGGAGAAAGCTGGTATAGTCACAATCATGGATGATTGACGGATAAAGGCGCGATCTGTAAAAGCAGCGTAAACGTTGCTCAAATAATACGGTCACATCCAAATTCGGAACCCAAGCGTTTCGGATTGAATCGCGAAACCTAACTCTCGCAACTTCTGCCGCCGGAAAATCTGATCCGGCGGCAATAAATATCTTTGCCACATGCAGATTGACTGCTATGGCTTCGAGGCGTCGAGCCAATGGTTCAGACGCAAGGAACTTGAAGTCTATCTTATGAAGGAGGTCGAGGGAATCCTCTACCTCTGCTACGGAAACCTCGCATCCTCAATCATAAGCATCCATTATGTCTTTGCATATAAAATATGTATTTGTTATTTCTCGCGCGATGGGCTACAATAGGTAGAGGGGACTGTCCCCATTGGCGATAAATGATAGAAAATGAAGATAGATGCGGTGTTTTGATGTTATTTTGGGAATGATGAGTTTCTTACCTCTAATAGTAGGCTTCACTTAACAAATCCGTTGATTTGGTCGCTGTAGATACGCACGAACATGGGGTGATGGCCGAAGTTGGATTTGCTTTTTAGCTACTGCGCAGGGGCGCATTTTCTTCGCGGATATGCGCGGATAAGAGAATCTTTCTTGCGCATGAGCGCGAGATTTACGCGGTAAGGCGCGGGATTTGTGCGCAAGGGCGCGTTATTTACTAGGAAATTCGCGAGGGGGCGCGAGGCGCGGCGAAAGGGCTTACTAGGGAAATTAAAAGGCTCTGCAAGGGAAAAGTCGAGTCCTTACTAGGGAAAGTAAAAGTCCTTACTAGGGAAGGCTCGAGTCATAGGTATGACTAGGGGTGAGTCATACCTATGACTAAGGGGGAGTCATACCTATGTCTCATTTTGGGTGGTAAGTGTATCGTAAATTTAGGTATACTATGGCTATTTAGTGGTTAATTCTTTGTGTAAGAGGGGGGATAATGAGGATGGTTGGATGCGAACGCCGCGCTGGTAAATTGCAAGTCAAGTGAGTCAATTTTCTGAAGATGGCTCCGAGTGGTCTTGGCAATAGTTCAAACATTCTCATTGTAAGGATCTTTCTTTATGCGGCTTTGTTGTAGGCTGTGTCATATTCATAGGCGGTTTTTCCATCAAGTAGCTTTCTATGAATCGAGTTGATGATCTTTTCAAGATGGTGTATTTCTGCGGTTGTGCACTTTGCGAAATCGGTTCCTTTGGGATACCATCTGCGTACGAGCTTGTTGCAGTTTTCGACGGAGCCTTTTTCCCATGATGCATAAGCACGCGTGTAGTAGACATTGCAACCTACAACGGACTTGATTTTATCTGGATCCAAAAATTCACAGCCGTTATCGGTTGTGATGGAGATTACATTACTAATAGCTTTTCGAGCAATCATCCGTTTAAGTGCGGCTACAACATCATCTTGTGTTACGTGTGCTAAAAGCTCAATTACGTAACGTCTACTCTTACGGTCAATGAGTACAAGTAGACCTCCTCTACCGCTTGTAGATGAGACGATTGTGTCCATCTCATAATGGCCAAATCTGCTGCGTTTTTGGGCTCCTGCTGGACGATCATTGAGCATTAGTCGACCAGGAACGGTCATAGCTGGATGCGCTTTCGGTCGTTTCGGCTTTTTCTTTGGATGATAAGGCGTTTGACCGTACCTAACACCGACATCTCCAACGTTGATGTGTTTGTACCATGTCGAGAGGCATGGGATACGTTGGCCCGGCATTTCTTTCTTTATATGGCAGATCGCATCATATGGAGAGAGTTTTTCTTCAAGCACATGTTTCTTGAAGAGAAATGCCATTTTATTGGTTACAAGCATTTTCGTCCCTTTATTTTCGTTGTTCTCGTTAATTTTGTCTTGTGCGACAAAAGGGTCGTATTCGCAGTATTTGCGTCGTCGTCTGTCTTTAGGGTCTGCAATCGCAAATCCCGTAGCTCCCCTTAGGTATTCCCGCCTCCATGTTTCGTATCGTAGACCATGCTTTGCGGCGAATTGTCGCAATGTTATCCGACATCCTGAATTGATAATCTTGTTCCAGTCAGCGGCAAGAATTTGTCTTTGCTCAAATGTTAGGTGTTTTCCTGGTACGTGTTGTGTGATATAATTTCTCATGGCGTCCTTTTTTGTAGATGGGTGATTTTGTTTAGCAGCTTTCATCATACTACAAATTGCGACGCCTTTGTTATTTTTTCGCGCGACGCCCCCATGGGGGCGTTCCTTCCTTCGTTTTTCCTTCTTTTTTCGTTCTCTGTCTTTTTTCTTCAGAGCATCCTTTCGCCACCTCGACAACTTACCTTTCCGATTTGACTCATTTAATTGTACAACTTTCGGCGAACGCCGCGCTTTTATTTTATGCGTTAAAGTGGTATAATTGGCAACGATGATGGATGACTATAAAATCTCTGATAACTTCCAAGGAGTGGAAGGTGGTAAAATGAAAAAAACGATTGCAATTGTAATCGGCCTGTTTGTCGCGGCGGCGGCGTTATTAGCAGGCGGTAAAGCGATTGCTAAAGTATCGAGGCACACTGTCGAAAGTCGTATTACTGCAATTCTCAAGAAGAAGCCTCATCTAAAAGAGGCTGCAAAAATCTCGGGCGGGAAGCTTAGAATACTGGTTTTCAAAAATGAGCGCCGCGTGGAGGTTCATGCTCCAGGATGGAAGACTCCTCGTGAATATGCGATGACGGCTTTTAGTGGAACATTGGGGCCTAAATTGCGTGAAGGCGACTTGCAAATACCGGAGGGCGTATATGGAATCGCGTACCTAAATCCCAATTCGAGATTTTATCTGTCTCTTAAGGTTTCGTATCCGAATGCGTCTGACAGGGCTCGGGCGAAGGCGGATAAGCGAGTAAATCTGGGCGGCGATATAATGCTCCACGGAAAGGCGGTGACGATAGGTTGCGTGCCGGTCGGTGATGATGCGATCGAGGATATATTTTATCTTGCGCATGCGGTAGGTATACGGAACGTTTCGGTTATTATTGCGCCATACGATATGCGTAAAGGCCGCAATCCGGAACTGGAGCGCTCGCCGCTTAAGTGGTACCCGGATTTATGCCGCGAAATCTACATTGCTTTGTGCGGCGCGGCAAAGCTTTACGGACAAGACGATACGTTCAAAGAAAGAAGGGGCGTAAAATGATTTTGTCCCGCCATTCCCACCCCGTCAACGGGACCATCGAATGTTAATAAAAACACAAAAGGATTGCCTTTAATGAACAGGAGAGATTTTCTTTTAAGTTCTTTAGCCGCAACGGTATGTTCGAGTGTTTCACACGCGGCTGAGAGAAAAGATAAGAGCCGCTTTCTTTTCGGCGTATGTTGCGGCTTTGACGAAGCTCCGCTTCTCAAGTCGGTAGGATATGACTTTATGGAAAACAATGTAGCGGCTTCTTTTATTCCTGATAAAGGCGACGACGATTGGAAGTTTCAGCGCGATAAGATTCTTTCTCTTGCGGTTCCTTTGAGAAGCTGTAATGGTTTTATCCCCGGAAGGTTTCGCCTTACGGGGCCGAAGGCCGATTTCGCTCCGGCTCTCGATTATGCTGAAATCGCTCTTAGAAGAGCTCAAGAGGTGGGAGTTAAGACTATAGTTTTCGGTTCCGGCGGCGCACGTAATGTGCCCGGGGATTATTGCGCAAAAAACCATAGAGATGTTCCTGATGTGGAGAAAGGGCTTGAGCAGTATACTCGATTCTGCGCTCTTCTCGCTAAAAGAGTCGAAGATCTCAAAGATGTTTGCGTTGTCATCGAGCCGTTGCGCCCGAACGAGTCGAATATCGTCAATTTCGTCTGGCAGGGCGTGCAGATATGCAATGAGGTGAATTCGCCGCGCTTAAGACTGCTTGCCGATATTTTTCACATGATGATGGGCCGCGAAAGCGCCGCGTCAATCGTTCAGGCGGGCTCTCTTCTCAAGCATTGCCATATCGCGGAGCATACGACGCGCATGTTCCCCGGCAGCGATCCTTCGCGCAATCATTATTTCCGAGCTTATTTCGACGCTTTGCGCACTATCGGTTATACCGGCGGAATCAGCTGCGAATGCGGCTGGGCGGGCGAAGGGTCTTTTGCCCAAAAGCTTGAAAAGGCTTTGAAGACCATGAGCGAATTCTAAGATGATTAAAAAAAAGGATAAAAAATGAATAAAATCAGCCGTCGTGACTTCTGCAAAAGTTCAGCAGCGGGTATTTCAGGAATCATAGCCTCGTCGGTGGCGCCGTCTTTGTATGCGGCAGGCGCGAACGAGCGCATCCGCGTGGCGTGCGTGGGCTATTCGGATCGATTCCGTCAGTCGCTTCTTCCTTGCTTTATGCATCACAAGAATGAACTTAATTTCGATCTTGTGGCGGTTGCGGATCTTTGGAAAAAGCGTCTTGTCGAGTGTGCCGTACCTGAAATGGAGAAGACGCTCGGACATAAGGTGGCTTCGTATTCTTCAGATGTGGAGCTTTATGAAAAAGCCAAGGATGTTGATGCCGTAATCATTTCCACCGCCGATTTTCAGCACGCCCAACATGCGACCCACGCGGTTTTGGCGGGGAAAGATTCGTATTGCGAAAAACCTCTTGCCGAAGATATGTATTCGGCCAATATGCTTCTTGACGCGGTAAATTCAAAGCGTAAGGCCGGCTTTGCTCCGGGAGCGGTTCTTCAGGTCGGCTCGCAGCGTCGCAGCGGCAAAAAGTATTTCGCGGCGAAGGATTATCTCAATTCAGGCGAATTTGGCGATGTTTCGTATGTTCATCTTGCATGGAACGTCAATCAGCCTCGTCGCTGGCGTCGCCCTGAAGAACTCGTAAAAAGCCTCAAAAAGTCTGATATAGATTGGAATCTTTGGCTTTTGGACCGCGATGCCGACGCGTATCCTTTTGATCCGCGCAAATATCTCGAGTTTCGTCTCTTTTGGCCGTTTTCGTCAGGCATTCCCGGTCAGTGGATGTGCCATCAGATCGATACGGTAGCGTGGTTTATGGGAATGCCGTATCCCAAGAGCGCTGTTTCTTCTGGAGGCCTTTATCAGTGGATTGACGGTCGACAGAGTTTTGACACGTTTACCACAATTTTTGAATATGGCGTTTCAGGCGAGAAGGGCAAGGGCTTTCAGGTGATGTTCCAGTCGCATCAGCACAATTGCGCAGGCGGTTCCCGTGCCAACTGCGAGTCTCCTGTCGAGAAGTATTTCGGGCCGAACGGTTGCGTTGATATGGGTACAGGGTTAGTCACCAACGAGGGCGTTGAAGGAAAGAAATTGACCTCGCGTGCGCTTCCTGCGCCAAAGGAGACGGTTGTGACGAGTGCGAATACGGGAGGTGATCCTCTTACTTCCGCCCATATGCGTAATTGGATGGAGTGCGTGCGTGCGCGTAAAGACCCCAACGCTCCAATTGAGGCAGGTTACAGCCATACGGTTGCTCTTGTTATGTCCAACGCCGCCGCCCGTACAGGCTGCAAGGCGATATTTGATGAAGAAAAGCGCGAGGTCATAGCGGGAGGCAAAGTCTTCAGAGGTTATACTCAGCGTATCTGATAGTCAGGGGACTGTCTCCAAAGTATGTCAATATGTGCACAACTGCGAGGAAGGGGTGGTTTTTCACGATTCTACGCACCTGTCGATCATCAGGTATCTCGTCGCCCAGCACAACCGCGTAATTCTTTCGACGACGACGACAAATCTTTTCGGGCACGGGCGTTCGCCATGCTATGTCGAGGTCGGAGCGGTAAATTATGAGAGCGGCAGAAAATTGCTGCCGGCCGTCTCGCGTCTCGTGACGGCGGTATATGACCCCGAAAACCGGCTTCACGGCACGCTGAAATGGCATCAGCCGTGGGGAGACGGGCAATTCCCTGTCGTTGGCGCGAAAAATTTCAAAATCACCAGATTCGCGCAGTGACGCGTCAAAGCGCATCGGACTGATGGCGATGAGGCTTCCGGTGAGATGTTCGCAAGCGGCTGCGGCGCCATTTTTCCGGAGTGGTGCCGAAATGGGCGGCGAACATGTGCGCAAAGTACTGCGGCGAGGGATACCCGCATCTGTCGGCTATTTCCGCGGCCGTAAGAGATGTGTCCTTAAGAAGCCTGCATGCCGATTCGCGCCGGTATCTTATGATTTCCTGCTGGACGCTCAAGCCGAGCTCTCTGCGGAAAACTTTCCCGACGGTCGTGTGGGAATACCCGAGATGCGCGATCACGTCGTTCGCCGATATGCCGTCGCCGATATGCCGGCGAATGTACACGAGCGCGTCGGACAGCCACGGTGTCCTGGTGGGATAGAAGGCGGTTGACGTCCGTTCGATGACGCCTGCCGGTTTGTGCATCGTGACCATGGGCGGAACGCAAGAAGGGTTTGAAAGCATCAGGTTCAGGGCTTTCGCGGCGTTCTGTCCGAGAGCGAACGAATCGGTGTCTATGCTCGACAGCGGAGGGTTGGAGAACGTGCAGAGAACCTTGTCGTTATCGACTCCGAGAACAGACACTTCCTGCGGCACTTTTATTTTCGCGTCGTTGCAGGCTTTCAGAAAATGAAACGCCCGCATGTCGTTGCAGCAGAATACCGATATCGGTTTCGGCAGCGACTTCGCCCATTTCCGCAGTGCCGTGCAATCGGAGCAAACATCCATCCGTTCGTTCCGCACGGACGTTTCTTTCAGAGGTCCGCCGCCTCCGTCGTACATTATGCATGACATGCCGAAACCGGCCACGGCTTTTTTAAAGGCTTTGCCCCTCGCTTCGGAAAAACGCAGCCCCGGGAATCCGCAGAAAGCGTAATTGGTGAATTTGTGCTCGCGGAAGAATTTCGCGGCGCATTCCGCTATCGCGACGTCGTCGAGCCGGATAAAAGGTATCTTGCCGACATCGTTTTTCCCGTATGTGTCTATCGCCGGCTTTTTTGTTTTGATGAGCAGATTTGCGGTCGTATCGTCCATTACGCGCAGGATGAAGCCGCTGAATCGCTTTGTGTTCGCGGAATTCGCGAGGCTCTTCAGGTCTATGCTTTCCAATCGCCAGTCGGTGTTGAGAAGCGCGTAATCGGCGATGCCTTCGATCATCGAGCGCCCGTGCGCACGGTTGGTTTCCACTTGAACGGCGATGATGGTCTCTTTTTTCATTGCGGACAAGGATACCAAACGGTTTCAGAAAAAGCAATCGAAAACTTCAGATATGGCAATATACTTCAGACGTGCCGAGTGTTATACTTAAAGAGCACGCTCGCCAATGACAAAAGAAAGGGTGTTCTATCCATGAAAAAGAGACTGTTTCTGATCGGTTCCGTTTTGACGTTATCTGGCTTTGCTCAAGATTCCGCGCTTGCGAATTTGAAAAGCCGTTTGCCTGAGATTTTTTCTGCGTGCGCGGCGCACTACAAGGCGTTGGACGCGGCGGTGACCCCGCTCATGAAGAATGCGAAGGGGCAGACGATGGTTCCGCATGGGTACAAGCGCGGCAAGAAGATGTATGACATGCGCAGAATCGAGTGGTGGACCTCCGGGCATTTTCCGGGGTCGCTCTGGTATCTCTACGAGGCTACGGGAGACGGCTTTTTCAAGGAGCGCGCGAGCGTCTGGACGGAAAACCTCAAGCCGATTTCGACGTACAAGGGGAATCATGACATCGGCTTTATGATGTACTGCTCTTTCGGCAACGCCCGACGTCTCCTCAAGACGGAGAAATACGATCATCTTCTCGTTGAAGCGGCAAATACGCTCTGCCTTCGCTTTGAACCGGAACTCGGCCTTATCCGCAGCTGGGGGAAGACCGACGACAAGAAGGACTTTCTTGTCATACCCGACAACATGATGAACCTCGAGCTTCTCGAATGGGCGGCAAAAGCGAAGAACGGCGAAAAGCGCTTTGCGGAGGTGGCGCGTTCACACGCGGACGTCACGATGAAGAATCATTTCCGCACGGACGGCGGCACGTATCATGTGCTCAACTATTCGCAGAAGGATCTTCGCGTTCAGGAAATCCGCCGCGGACAGGGCGCGAGCTGTTTCACCGCCTGGAGCCGCGGGCAGAGCTGGGCGATCTACGGCTATACGATGATGTACCGCGAGTCCGGCGACAAGGCGTATCTCGACTTCGCGCAGAAGGTGGCGGATTTCGCGATCAACCATCCGAACATGCCTGAGGACGGCATTCCGTACTGGGACTATGGTGCGCCCGGCGAGGAGCGCGATTCATCGGCAGGGGCGATCATGGCGTCGGGGCTTCTGGAGCTTTCGAAGTTTGTCGATGCGAAGAAGGGCGCGATATACCGCGATTTTGCCGTAAAGCAGCTCGTCTCGCTCGCATCGCCCGCCTATTTCTCCGAAGGAGACGAGGTCGGTCATTTTCTCTTGAAGCACGGTGTCGGACACAAGCCCGGCAACAGCGAGATCGACACGCCTCTCAACTACGGCGACTACTACTTCCTCGAGGCGCTCGTAAGAGTCCGCGATATGTAGTTTCCGCCGCCGGTGAATTGCGCGGTGCCGTATGAAATTAAAATTGTCATGAAAGAAATATTCGCATATATCATAGGTCTCGGTGCGGCGGTGATGATGCCTGTCATCTTCTCCGTGCTTGGGATGTGTATCGGAATCAAGCCGGCAAAGGCGGTGAAGAGCGGCCTTCTGGTCGGTGTGGGCTTTGTGGGGCTGGGCGTAGTCACCGCGCTTCTGACGGCAAATCTCGGCCCTGCGCTCAAGGGAATGACGGAGCTTTATCAGCTCAATCTTCCTTTCTTCGACCTTGGCTGGCCTGCCGCCGCGGCTGTCGCCTATTCCTGCGCCGTAGGGGCGTTCATCATCCCCGTGTGCCTTGGCGTGAATGTCCTCATGCTCGTCATCGGCGTTACGCGCACGGTCAACATCGACCTCTGGAACTACTGGCACTTCGCCTTTCTCGGCGCGATGGTGTTCTTCGCCAGCGGTTCGCTCGCCTGGGCGTTCTACGCGGCGATCATGCTGTACATAATCACGATGTGCATGGCCGACTTCACCGCGAAGAGGTTTCAGTCCTACTACAAGGACATGGAGGGCATATCCATCCCGCAGCCGTTCTGCCAGAGCTTTACGCCGTTCGCCGTCACGGTGGGCTGGCTTCTTGACCGCATCCCCGGATTCGAGAAGCTCAACATCGACGCGGAAGGTCTCCGCAGGAAGTTCGGTCTTTTCGGCGAGCCGCTCTTCCTCGGCGTCGTGATCGGTTGCGGAATCGGCGCGCTCAGATGCGATTCGCTCAAGGGTGCGGTCGAATCAATCCCGTCCATCCTCAAGCTCGGCGTGACGGTCGGCGCGGTCATGGAGCTCATCCCGCGCATCACCGCGCTTTTCATCGAGGGACTGAAGCCGATCTGCGAACAGACGCGCGGTTTCGTGGAGAAGCGCTTCTCCGGACTGAAGGGGCTTTCGATCGGCATGTCGCCCGCGCTCGTCATAGGGCATCCGACGACGCTTGTGGTGTCGATCCTTCTCATTCCTGTGATTCTTTTCCTCTCCGTCGTGCTGCCCGGAAACAAGTTTCTGCCGCTCGCGTCGCTGGCGGGAATGTTCTATCTCTTCCCGTGCGTGCTTCCCGTCACGAAGGGCAATGTCGCGAAGACCTTCATCGTCGGCATCGTCGCGCTTGTCTGCGGACTGTATTTCGTGACGGACTTGACGCCCGCGTTCTCCAAGGCGATCGCCGCCGCGAATGTGGACGGAATCACCGTTCCGCAGGGGTTTGAAGGCGGGGCGTCCATCGATTTCGCCGCCGCTTTCTGGTGCTGGACGCTCTTCCATTTGACGGTCACGTTCAAGTGGATCGGCGCGGCTCTCCTTGCGCTGATTGCCGCCGCCATGTGCGCAATCAATTTCATCCGCATCAGGAGGAACAGCTAAAATTACTTCTAAGAACTAGAAAGAAGGATAAAAAATGATAAAGCATACACTCATTGCGCTGGCGGCGATGCCCATTGCGTTCGCGGCATCGGCCGAAATCAACTACAAGGTCCAGGCCGCATCGCATCCTGATGATTTCAAAACGTTCGATACAGCTAAAATCCGCGAGCGTTTCGTTATGGAGAAGGTCATGTCGCCGGATGAGATAAACCTCACATACACGATGTACGACCGTCTCGTGTACGGCGGCGCGATGCCCGTCACCAAGGCGCTTGATCTTGAGACGTTTCCCGAACTCAAGGCCGCGAACTTCCTTGACCGGCGCGAACTTGGCGTCATCAACGTCGGCGGCGGCGGTGTCGTGACGGTTGACGGCGAGGAATATGCGCTCGACTTCAAGGAGGCGCTCTATGTCGGGTGCGGCAAGAAGAAGGTCGTGTTCAGGTCGAACGATTCGAAGAATCCCGCCAAGTTCTACCTCAACTCCGCTCCGGCGTACAGGGAGTACGTGACGCAGCGCATCACAAGCGACCAGAAGTGCAAGAAGCCCGGCTACACCATCGGCAACTACATCAAGGCCGGTTCGCTCAAGGAGTCGAACGCGCGCTGCATCAATCAGCTCATCGTACAGAAGGTGCTCGCCAAGAAACCGGGCGGCGGATGCTGCCAACTGCAAATGGGTCTTACGGAGCTTGAGGAAGGCAGCGTGTGGAACACGATGCCGCAGCATACGCACAACCGCCGCATGGAGGCGTACTTCTACTTCAACGTCCCGAAGGGGCAGGCGATCTGCCATCAGATGGGCCGCCCGCAGGAGCAGCGTCTTGTGTGGCTCGGCAACGAGCAGGCCATCACCTCGCCCGAATGGAGCGTCCACTCCGCCGCCGGAACGTCGAACTACATGTTCATCTGGGGCATGGCGGGCGAGAATCTCGACTATGGCGACATGGATAAGGTTCCCGTAGGCGAAATGAGGTAAAGAATATGAAAAAAATCGTTTTTTTTGTCATTGCGGCGATTTTCTTTGCCGGTCATTCCGACGCGCAGGGACTCTCCGAAAGCGTCAAACTTTATAGAACGAAGGGGTGTTCCGAACACATATCAAATCCGGGGAGGATTGAGCCGACACGTCATTCACTTGCATTCGAGAGTCCCGTAACCGAGGCGGAGATCACCCTGACCTTCACGGTCGCCGAGCCGCTTCCGTCTGCTTCGCATTTCCGGTCGCGCCCGGACAGCCGCGGTATTTCCGGGCGTCGTCGGGGGGCGTCCGCCGCTTCGGACACGGCAGATGCCGACCGCGCGGCGGCAGGCGAAGTCACGGTCGTGAATGTGCCGTGGTCGTTTCCATCGAACAGAATCGACTGGCTGTTCAATCCCACCGAAGGGAAGAGGGCGTTCAATCCCGAGTGGACTTGGCAGCTGAACCGCATGTCATTCTGGATTGCGCTTGCCGAGGCGTACCGCAAGACGGGAGACGAGAAATACGCGCGCGCATTCGTGCGGCAGTTCTCGGACTGGTTGGCGCAGACGGGCGGCGTTCCTCCGGAAAAGGGCTTCAATACGGTCGGATCGCCATGGCGCACGATTGAGGAGGGTCTTCGTCTTCTTGGTTCCTGGAGTGTCGCGTTCGAGACGTTCCGCAAGTCTCCGGCTTTCACCGATGAGCTTCTGCTTGCGTTCGTCCGCAGCGCCCGCGCACAGGCGAAACATCTCCTTGCTCACGGAACGAAGGGCAATTGGCTGCTTATGGAGATGACGGGTGTCTATGTGTTTGCCGTGCAGTTCCCTGAATTTCCGGATGCGGCGGCAATGCGCACGGAAGCGCTGCGCCGTTTCACCGCCGCCGCCGGCGCACAGCTTCTGCCGGACGGTCTGCATGACGAACTTTCTCCGGATTACCACAATGTATTCTACTCGACGGCCGCCCGCATCTTTCATCTTGCGGCGGCCAACGGGCTGGAGGGCGAACTGCCGCCGGTGTTCAGGGACCTTCTCCGCCGCGGCGCAGAAGGCCCTCTTGCGATGATGACGCCCGGATTTGTGCAGCCCCGGTTCAATGACTGCTATACCATTCCGGTTTCTGCCGTGATGCGCAATGCGCTTGCCGTATTCCCCGATCGCGAGGATTTCCGATGGGCATTGAGCAAGGGGCTTGAAGGCCGGCCTCCGGCGGGAGAGACGCCATCGCGTTTTTTGCCTTATGCGGGCTTTGCCGTGATGCGCGGCGGCTGGACGCCCGATGCCGCCTACCTTGCGTTCGACGTGGGTCCGCTTGGAATGGCGCACAGACATCAGGACAAGCTTTCGTTCACGATGTGGAAAGGCGGTGAGGAACTTGTGTTCGATGACGGCGGCGGGCAGTACGAGCGTTCCTGTTTCAGGTCGTATGCGTGTTCCGCCCACGCCCACAACACGCTTCTTGTCGATGGACTTGGACAGGCCCGCAAAGGTCCGGCGAAAATGAAGGCTCCCATTGAAGCGGGATGGGTGTCGACCCCGGCCGGAGATGCGGCATTCGGCGTGTATGATCAGGGGTTCGGCCCGCAGGAGCGCCGTCTTGCGCGGCATCGCCGCGAGATCCGTTTTGACCGGCGGTCCGAGACCTTCACGGTGACGGACCGTGCGACGAGTGTGGACGGCAAGGAGCATGAATATACGCTTCTTTTTCACCTTGATACGACTAACGTTGTCATCTCGGCGGATGGACGCAGTCTGAACGCGACATACGGCGCCGGACGGAAATGGGCGCTTGAGATGATGTTCGACGGTGACGCCAGACTTTCGGTGTCGAAGGCGACGGGGCGAAAGACGCCTTCTCTGGCCGGGTGGTTTGTCGGGCGCAATGATCTTACCGTGCATCCCGCGACGACGGTGTTCGTCACCGCGCCGCGCGGAAAAGAACGGACGTTCACGACAAAACTAAGGCCCTATGTATCAGAGGCCCGTCATTCGTTATAACTTTAAACTCGTAACTCTAAACTCACAACTCCAAACTCACAACTCCAAACCATTATGATTACATACGATCTTTCAGGAAAGACGGCTCTCGTCACAGGTTCCAACCGCGGCATCGGCAAGGCGATGGCGGACGCGCTCGAAGAAGCGGGCGCAAAGGTTATCCGCACGAGTTCCGCCGAATGTGACTTGAGCGACCGCGCGGCGCTCTACGCCTTCATCGGGAAGGTGAAGAAGGAACATCAGATCGACATTCTCGTGAACAACGCGGGTACGATTCTCCGCACGCCCGCGGCGGAGCATCCCGACGAATACTGGGACAAGGTCATGAACGTGAACATCAATTCGCAGTTCATCCTCGCCCGTGAGTTCGGCAAGGACATGGTCAAGCGCGGATACGGCAAAATCGTGTTCACCGCTTCGCTCCTCACGTTTCAGGGCGGCATTACGGTTCCCGGCTATGCGGCGTCGAAGGGCGCCGTCGGTCAGCTCGTCAAGGCTCTCGCGAACGAGTGGTCTTCGAAGGGCGTGAACGTGAACGCCGTCGCGCCCGGCTACATCGCGACAGACAACACCGCCGCTTTGCGCGCAGATCCCGTGCGCTCTCGCCAGATTCTCGAGCGCATCCCGGCAGGACGCTGGGGCGAAGCCTCGGACATCGCTGGCGCATGCGTATTTCTCTGTTCGCCCGCGGCGGACTATGTGCACGGTGTCGTGCTGCCTGTCGACGGCGGCTGGCTCGCACGATGACGGAGCGGAAACTCTGTCCGTCCGGCCGATGTTTGTACGGTGTTTCAACTCCAAAAAACAGGCCCTCGGATTCTATGTATAGCGGTGGTAGACGGAAAGTTACAAAATAAAACTTGGCTATTGACCACGAATAAGGATGTTTGATAAAATTCTTGGCAGAATTGCGGTGTTGTGTTGTCGAAATAAAGAATTAAAATTTAACTTTTCAACCTTGACTGATTAAAAAACATAAGGAGATAACATAATGAATATAATTGCTAAAAAATCTCATGGGGGGGGGGGTAATATATTAAGTTATCTCCTTGTGGGTGTGTTTGTACTTGCAACTTCAGGCCTTTGGGCGGCGGGGTTCTGGAAAGGGATTGGCGATGAGTCTGGTACTGCTGAAAACTGGTCAAACGGCCATAGCTTCATGGACAATGATAATTTTTATTTCCGTGATTCTAAGATGATTGGAGCTGATGCCCGTCGCATCATGAGGTTAACTGCCAATGTCGATAACACGAACGGTCAGAAGGTTTTCTTTCAGTGCGGCACTGAGGATGAGCCATTTGTTGTGGATGATGATGGTGAAAAACGCGACATCAAGCTTAAAAGTAATATTTACGTAGGCCACAGTACGAATGCCGATAATACAAACTCAGACAAAACTGATGATGCTGGCTATTACGGCAGTGCTGTTCTAAACGGCGGAACTTGGACTTGCGTCCAGCTTTATGTTGGTTACGGATCGGAGTATACTGGGTATCTTCGTTTGAACGGCGCTTCGCTGACGGCAAGCGGCCAATCTGCTAATGATTTTGCCAACGGCAAGATTGTCGTGGACAACGGTACGTTGTCCTTTACGGGCGGAGATCTGTGTGTGGGTAAAGACAGTGGTTCTGCAGAACTCGTAATTAACGGTGGTATTGTGTCCGTCGCAAAATGGATGAAGACATACGGCTACGGAAAGGGGTCCATAAGCTTGAACGGCGGCATGTTGCAGACGTGTCATATCCATGAATCAAGCGGGTCAACGACTGTTAACTTCAACGGAGGAATCCTTAAAGCGACTAAGGCCTATGCTTCACATGGAGGTCTTATTCATGGCAATGTTGACGTCAATGTCAAAGCTGGCGGCGGATGCATCGATAACGGCGGATACGATATCGAAATCTCAGCGCCTCTTGGTGGCAGCGGCGGTTTGACCTTTACCGGTACGGGCACGACCACGCTCGGCGGCGATGTCTCGTATGTGGGCAAGACATCTGTCACGCCAGGCACAATACTCAATATTACAAACTCCATAGCTAAGTCGACCATTCTTGGAACGCACGGACTTGTCGTTGCCGGCATCCCTTCGGTGGGCGACACTATTCTCACGTATACGGCAGACCTGACCGGCACCGACCTCTCCAAGGTGACGTGCGCTATTGCCCCCGGAACCGAGTTCGAGATTGGCGGTGAAGGCAACAAGGCCATTGTCGTCAAGTCGGTCGGCCAATTGCTCGACAACTGCTGGACGGGCGCGGCGAACGACGGCGACCTCAGCAACGCCGCCAACTGGTCGGCCGGCAATGTGCCGACGACCGGCAATGCCAATATTTTCAGCGCCGCGCCTGTGACGCTGACGAAGGGCGCGACCTTCGCGCCGACTTCCATTACATTCCTCGAAGGCAGTGCGGCGGTGACGATAGACGGCGACTTCACGACCTTGACTGCCATCACCAACAGTTCGTCCGTAAAACAGACATTCTCCGGCAAGGTGGACTTTGGATCGCGCGATATCAATGTTGTTCAAAGCGGTGCCTACGACGATTCTTCAAAATCGGTGACAGGGGGATTTGTTGTGTTTGCTGGTCTCGTAACCGGCAATAATATAGCTAATCATACCGTCTTCACCGGTAACTACGAATTAACAACGGACGAAAAAATAAATTTCAAAACGTCTGGCTCAACCCGCGGCATAGTGAATGCCAATTCCACCCTTAGGGTTAAAAAAACGGATCAAATTCAGGAACTCTACATTATGAGCGGAGCGAAATTCTATGTTAAGAATGCCTCGCACGGATGGAACTATTGGGATGATACAACCAATGGAAATCAAAATCACCGTCTCTGGTACAGGAGTGCAGGCATGTTCATTGCCGACAGTTATGAGCTTACCGGCAACGGACGCATGTGGCTTGGAGGTTTTCTGAAAAAAACCGGAGATGATGTTGCCAACGCTAATGCGGTCTTGAAAATTGGAACACTAAAAATTCGCAGCAACGGGGCGATCATTTTGCATGGCTACGGCAATAAAGGTGATGCGCTTACAACTTACATAGGCGAGGGCGGCGTCAATATTGAGTCTGGAAAGAAGGGATATTATTGGGTGGAGAATGATAAGCATGCTTCAACGTTGCGCCCTTGGAATTCGAACTTCACCTTCGGAAAGGGAGCGGGATCGGATTATGACTTACGCATTGGTAACGGTTGTTTTACTTTCCATACAGACGATGAGAGCGGTGTTGCAAAAGAGATTACGCTGGATGCCCGTATTAAGACAGACTCTGAATCATCATCTTTAGCAGTCAAAGGCGGTGGCGTGCTCAAGGTGACATCGGCCTCGCCGCTTATGACCGGTTCGACCGTCGTTAAGGACACGGCGACACTGATGTTTGGTCCGGACGCCGGTTTTGGCGAGTCCGGTACGGCAGGTGCGATTACGCTCGGCGCAGGAACGACGCTTGCACTGACTGCCGTAAGCCGCGAGTTTTTGCCGCTCGCCAATGAGCTCAATCTGCCGATGGGCGAGAACGCGGTTGCGACCATACGTATCGACGGGAAACGTCTTCTCTCCGGCAACAATATTATCGCAACAGTCGGCAATGCGGCAACAACCGCCAATGTGAAACTTGACGTAGACGGTTCAGCAATTGACGGACGCAGGGCGAAGCTGCGTGTTGTTAATGCGGATGACGGCAAAAAGAAACTGGAGCTTAATATAGAGCCGGAAGGATTTAAGGTGATTGTCAGGTAGTTGTCCCTCCTGAGAATAGCTTGGGGGAACTGTCCCCATTGACGATAAGATTAGTAATTAACTCCGATCGGTTCCGATGCCTACACTAACGTTTCGGCTTAGTGCTTTGCGTTTTCTAACCGCTTATCAGTACGCTTTACTGTGTCATTTTTTTAGATGCCTTCGGCATTGGGGGTCTGGGGTGTAACCCCAGATAAAAAATAAAGCAATGAGTAGTAACAGTGTAGCGGTTGGATAATGCGAAGCTTTTGGGCGAAACGTTAGTGAGCCCCTATTTGAACAACCATCGGAGTTTATAAAACTAAGCGCAGCGCAAAATAACAAACTCTATTTCCTCTTCTGTTAAGGAATCGCGCGTGCCCGGTTTG
The DNA here is from genome assembly GCA_017520845.1 of Kiritimatiellia bacterium. Taxonomy (GTDB): domain Bacteria; phylum Verrucomicrobiota; class Kiritimatiellia; order RFP12; family UBA1067; genus UBA1067. The sequence goes on from JAFXEU010000050.1 coordinate 27,683, forward strand.
ACGTTGAGGGGAGTGTGTGATAAAATGAGTAAAGGTTATGATTGATCGAAGGAATTTCTTGTTGTCGGGCGTACAGGCCGCTTTTGCTGCGGGCTGCACTTCTGTTCTTTCCCTTAGCACATCTTTTGCCGGCGTCTCTTCGAAAGATTCCGGCATCCTAGTTCGCTTTCTCGGCAGCGGCGCGTCAGGCTGGAAGTCCGAGTGGGCCAAAAAGAATCCGCATATCCGCCGACAATCCAGTATTTTGGTCGAAAATAAAATCGTCTTCGATTTTACGATGTGCGGATTCGATCATCTGCCGGAAAATCTCGTTCCCGCCGCGCTTTTTGTCACCCACTCGCACGGCGACCACTTCAACGCGCCCGCCGTCGTCAGATTGGGTGTCAGGAAGGTGTATACGCATTCGTCCTGGACGAGCCACGCCAAAACCGTCCTCGAGGCCGCCGCGCAGGAGGCGAAGGCGCCGGCGCCCGAAGTGATCGGAATCGACTTTGCCGCGCCTGTCGAGATCGACGGGATTACCGTGACGGCGGTTCCGTCCATCCACAGCACCTCGCGTCTCGTTGACGGTCAGATTGAACGGACGGCCATGTATCTCATCGAGAAGGGCGCCTCGCGTCTTCTGTATGCGACCGACACGGCCGGCATTTCCGGCGACGCGGCACGCATGATCGGCATCGACAGGCATATCACGCCGCGGCGGTTTGAAAAACGAACTGTCGATAATCCGTTTATCCACAAGCCGCAACCGCTCACCGCGTTTATCATGGAGGCGACGAACGGCGATAAGGATGAGGATTTCCGGCTTTTCGTCCATGCGAGCGTTCAAACGGTCGACCGGATTGTCAAAATGCTGAAAAAGACGGGCCGCTTCACGCCGCCGCCCGGTCAAAAAGCGTATATTACGCATTTAGGGCTTAAATACCGTAATTGGCCGTCCGAAAAAATCGAGGCCGACATTTCGCCTGAGCTTGCGGCCGCACACGACGGGCTTGAAGTGAGGCTCGGCTGAGCCGGTAAAAAAAAGAATTTGGAAAAAGGAGGATTCACATGGTCGAAAGAAAGTCATTGTTCGCGGGTCTTTTCGCGTTCGTTTGTTCTTGGGCTTGGGCGGAAGTCATCGACCTCAACGGCTCTGCGCGCACGGTCGGCGCGGATGAATACGCCGCCGAATTTACGAACACTTCCGAAACACTCGCCGAACTGACGGTTGAGAATACCGAAGCCGCCGAATTTTCGGGTAAGATATCCGGCAATATCAAACTGGTGAAAGCGGGTGCCGGTCAACTTGATATCACGACCGTCAATGATTTTACGGGCGGGGTCGATCTCAGGGCTGGAATAATCAACTTCACCGTCGCCGGGTCACTCGGATCGGGAAAGGTGACGATTTCAAGTGGCGCGACACTACGACTTGGAGCAGCCGTTGAATGCTCCAACCCCATTCATTTGATGGCGAGTGGAAGTAAACTGATTTCTGCAAATGCTTCTTCTAAATTTATGGGAGATATTACAGGCGAAAGCGGGATCACTTTTACACCAGATCATTCTGGTAATAAAAAGCATTTTACTGTTTATGGAAGTGTAACGATTCCTGATGGCGTGGTGAAGGCCGCGTACAGGCAAGAGACTTATGTAAATTTTCGTGGACCAGTGAAGGTTAAAGCAGTGGACGGCAATAATGGTGGTGGTCACGTTGCGGCATTTAGGTTTTATTCAAATGAAAACATGTGGCAATACTTTCAGTTTCGCCGGTATAATAATTCATCCTATGCTCCTTATTTCGCAGCCGGAGCCATTCCAGTGACAAGTTATATCAATATGAAAAACAGAACGAGTACCTCATATGGTTTTTCTATTGACGGTGATCAGTGTTTCAAATATTTACAGTTTACTACTCCAGATAAGGGCTGTGCTCACTTAAAGGCTAATTCATTGTCGACTGTGACGCTTGGCTCTGAAGTTGAAGTTACTGGTAGCCAGAGTGGAACGGCATATATTTTTGAAGGATCTTCTTTAAGCCTCGTTTACTCTCCTGAAAACACTGATTCGCCATGGACGATTGCGTCTGGCACTTCTACGATGAAGGGAACGTTAACGGTTGAGAGAGGCATTCTTTCAATTGAAGGGTCTGCGACATTTGCGAATGTCCCGAAAATTACAGTCAATGAATCGGGTGTCTTTTCGTGCACATCAACGGGGACGACTCCTTTAAATTCCCTTAAACATATTGAGCTTTCTGAAGAGGCAACGTTCAATGTCGGCGAAGGAATTGAAATTTCTCTCGATTCATTCCTTGTTGACGGTAAGCCGCCAAGAGCTTTCGGCTGGTTTACGGGATCGGATAATGAAAATCCCGTAGAAGGCGACCAGAAGTCGATTCCGCAGATTAAAGGCACGGGCCGCATTTATATTCCTTTCCAAGGTAGTGCGACGGAGGCGACGTGGGACGGTGGTGCCGGTGAGAGCGATACGCTCGTGACGACGGCGGCGAACTGGGATGGCGACATGCTTCCTGATTTTTCGGGCGGTCTGACCGCCACCTTCGCAACAGGCGGGAAAGTTGCAACGTTTACATCTGTATCGTCCTTAGACGCTATCAATTTTTCCGCAGAAGAAGGATTTACGTTGAACGCTCAAGACGAGAACGCAAAAGTCGTCTTGGCGAGCGGTATCGCGGTCGCTGAAAATTCCGGCGAAACGGTCGTTACCAACACGCTTGATGTGCCCTTTCACATGACTGGTGAACAAAATTGGCAGACGCCGGCGAATACGGTTCTTGAGATTCGCAAGCCGATTACATCAGAAACGAGTACTCTGTTTATATTGGGTGGCAGGGGAAGCTATGATATCTATTCGACGAACACATTTTCGGGGTCTGTTAAGTTGACAAACGGCCTGACGCGTGTGTTCACCAAGAGGGGAGCGTTTGGTGTGTCAGAGGACGGCAGTAATGTGGCATTGCAAAATAATCAAGGAGCCCGATTGACGCTTTATGGAACAGAGATTGACAAGCCGTTTACATTGAGTAAACCGGCGGGTAATAATGCCGGAGGACTGACATTTGCGGCAGGTGCAAGCAATGCCTTCCTCAAAGCGTTTACTGCTGGACATAACTGGACTCCTTCCCCAGCACATGGTGCCGTAATCGCCTTTTTAGGCGAAACGACAATAGGAAGTTATTTTCGTCCGGATATGACAGCCGGCAGCGTGAAGATGATTTTTGGCGGTAGGGCTTCATTTGGGACAGGTTCTCAATTTTACGGCGGCACGACAGTATTTAAATCATCGTCCAATACTCTTGCTAATGTTGAAGGCACTGATAAATCTCTTGTCTATGTTCGCGTGAATACCACGCTGGATTTGCAGGCTCCGGATTGCTTCAAGAATACTCCGAATGTGACGATGGCGAATCAAGAAGGACGAAACGAATCGTATATTCGTCTCAACGGCAACGATCAATCGTTCGGCAATTTGAATATCGTCAATCCTTACGGCTACATTACGACGCCTTCAGATAAACCGGCGACATTTGCGTTTGACCAGACAAGTGATTGGACGCCACGTGCGGATGTCTTCCAAGGCCCGATCTCTCTTTCAAAGGGCGGTATGGCAACGGTGACAATCAACTCATCGATGCAGACAACAGGCGGCGATTTGACGGTGACCGGCGGTACGCTCGCGTTCGGCGAGAGCGGCGTTCTTTCGTCGGTCACGAATATCACCGTCAGCGGCGAGGGATCGCTTGTGACGTTGGTGTCCAAAGCGAATCTGCCCAATCACAAGAAGTCGATTCTCCGTCTGAATGACGGCGGCAAGCTCCAGATCCCGTCCGGGATGAACTTGAAAGTGGCCGAACTCTACATCGATGGCAATAAGCGGCGGGACGGCAACTATACCGCCGGCAACGCGGCCGATATAGTCGCCGGCGAGGGTTCGCTCATTGTCGGTTCGCCTGCGTTTAAAATCATCATTCGGTAAAATGAAACGAAAATTACTGGTTACGGTTTTCGCGCTCGGTTTGAGTGTCGCCGCGCGGGCCGGGGCCTGGGACTTTCACGGGGCTGAGCGGGAGATCACTTGCGCGAGATCGCTTAAATCCGAAAAAATTAATGGCGCCTTTACATTGGAACTGAGGCTGTCGCCCAAAGCCTTTGAAAAGGCGCAGGGCGAAGGTATGGTCTGCTCGTGGGGCAACGGTTACAACAACGGCTGGAGACTTGTGTTCACGAAGGCGAAAGGCGGCTATCGCGCGGCGTTTTCGCTCGGGCATGAGGACGGCAAGCGCGGCGGCGTGCGATTCGTCGGTGCGCTCCCGACGAACGTGTGGACGACGCTCGCCGTCACGTTCGACGGAGCGCGTGTCAATCTCTACCGCGACGGCGTCTGGAACGCCACCGCCGACCGTCCGCACGGCTTTGCGCCCGCACATCCCGCCCAGTTGGCCCTCGGCGGCGCACGTTGCGGCATTTCGTTTTTTCCGTTCGACTGCTCGCGCGCCGAGCTTCTGCCGCGCGCGTTGACGGCCGATGAAATCGCGGCGCGTTATATGGGGGCTGTCCCCAAGAGCGAATGGCCGGCTTCCTTTCGGCGGCGGAAGGCTGATGCCGATTTGGCGCACGGGCGTTTTGACGCGGCGGCGGAAGGGTATGCGGAATTGTACCGCGAAGCCTGCCTGCGTGTCTCCCCTCATCGCGCCGAGATCGCTTTCGCCTATGCCGATGCGCTCGCGCAAGGCGGAAAAGCCGAGGAAGCGAAAAACGTCTGCCGCGAAATCGCCGCCGCGACGGATCTGCCGCTGTATCTGACGCGCGAGGCCGCGGAGAAGGCGGGGCTTCCCGATCCGCATCCCGCGGCGCCGCTTCCGACGGTCTCCGCCTGGCGGCCGGCGGCGCGGACGGACTGCGTGTATGTGATCGCGACGAACGGCAGCGATGCGGCGGCCGGGACGCCCGCCGCGCCTCTGGCGACGCTCGGTGCGGCGCTTGAGCGCGTGCGTGCGCGCGTCGCCGAAGACGGGTGGCCGACGGGTGGGGTGCAGATCGTTCTGCGCGGCGGGCGCTATCAGATGGCGGAAACGTGCGAGTTGACGGCGGCCGATTCCGGTGCGCCGGGTGCGCCGCTCGTGATTTGCGCCTGGCCGGGTGAGACGGTCGTCTTCGATGGGGCGCGCGAGGTGACGGCGTGGCGTCAGCCGACGGAGGAAGAGGCGTCGCGACTGGCGTCTGCGGCGCGCTCGCACGTGCGCGTCGCCGATCTCCCGGAGGCGGTTTTCGGCGAACTGCCGCCGCTTCAGCCCTACGGTTACGGCCGCAGAGGCGGCAAGATGATCGATCTGTCGGAGGACGGGCGACTGCTCACCTCGGCGCGTCATCCGAATGCGGGGTTTGCCGTCGTCACCGCGTCCGACCGCGAGACGTTCACCGCCGATTTCGGCGATCTGTCGGGATGGGAGAACGAAAAGAACGTCTTCGCCACCGGTTACTGGTGGAATTTCTGGTCGGATCGGACGCTGGCCGTCGCGTCGATCGATCCGGCGGCGAACACCGTGACGCTTGCGGCGGGCGAGCCCCGGAAAAAAGCGGACGGCCGGGCGATCAGGAAAGGGGCGGCCGTTTTCCTCACAAATGCGCTTCGGGCGCTGGATGCGCCGGGCGAATGGTATCTCGACCGAGACGCGCGCAAACTTTATGTCTGGCCGCGTTCTGCGGCGTCTGTGCGCTTCGCGCTCAATACGCGTGACGGTGCGTTTTTCCGCTTGGCCGGCGCGCGGTCTGTCGTTCTGAAAGACCTTGTCTTCGAGGGGACGTGTTCGACGGCTGTGACGATGGATTCGGTGAGCGATATCTGGGTCAAGGGCTGCACGTTCCGTCTGTGCGGTCGCGGGGGCGTGCGGGCGTCGGGCGCGCGCGTGCGCATCGATTCGTGCCGGTTCTACGATCTCGGTAGAAGCGCGGTTTCGCTTTCCGGCGGGTCGCGCGAGACGTTGTCGCGCGCCGACAATCTGGTGATCGACTGCGAGGCGTTCAATCTCGGCCGTCACTGGCGGACGTATTCGCCGGCGGTGCACGCGACCGGCTGCGGGATCGACATCGTCGCCAACCGTTTCCACGATCTGCCCTCAAGCGCGATCCGCGCCGACGCGAACGACGTGCGCGTCGTCTCGAACCGCATCTGGCGGTGCGTGCTTGAAAGCGACGATCAGGGGGCGTTCGACATCTACGCCAATCCGACGTTTGCCGGTGTCGAGATCGCCGACAACGTCTGGGAGGATATCGGCGGAGGCGATATCGCCCATACGGGGCAGGCCGCGGTTCGCTTGGATGATATGATCTGCGGCGTCGTCATCCGGGGCAACCGGTTCGTCCGCTGCGGCCGCGGGATTTTCGGCGCGGTGCAGGTCAACGGCGGAAGACGCAATTTCATCGACGGCAACGCGTTTGTCGATTGCCGGCTGGATGTTTCGGTTCAGAGCAAAAGCGCGGCCAAGTGGGCCGGCCTTTGCCGACGTTATGCGCATCTCTTTGCCTCTCCCGTCTACAACGCGCGGTATCCGGGCTTTTCGGCGTTGCCGTCGGCGCCGCCGGAGAATTATGTCTGGCGCAGCCGGCTCGAGGGCGTTTCTCGCAGCATCAGGCCGCGGGCGTTTTCCGTTTCTCCGCCCGGAGAACGGACGGCGCCGTAGCGGGACGGCGTTCAATGGCCTTCGCCGACAGCGTTTCGGATTTTAATAGCTTGGGGGACTGTCCCCATTGGCGATAATCCTATTTCGAATAACTCATGCGCTGTTTCATAGCAAATTGCGCGGCGTTCGTTCTCGGATAAGGGAAGTTTAAGAAACTCTGAAATAACAGCAGCAGGATCTTGCCACGGAGCATCTGTTCCAAATAGGATACGATTTGCTCCGTGCATTCGAATCATCCTGAAAATCTGTTCGTTCGGCATCCAGAAAAAT
>JAFXEU010000051.1 GCA_017520845.1 Kiritimatiellia bacterium
CAGATCTGCCAGTGGTTTTTGTCGTTATGCTTGTAATCGGAAGAAAACGTATGTCCCGTAACTGCATAACCGACGGCGATATCGAAGGTGTGACCGCAGTCCTTACATTCGTAATGCTGCACGCCTCCCTTGCAGTTGCCTTCCTTGCCTTTGAGGACGTAGAGATGGCGCATCGGCACCGTGATCCTTTCTCCGCAGACGGAGCATTCCCCCCAATGGTATGTGCCGTCGTAGAATTTCAGCGTCTGCGCGGTGATGCTGTTTTTGAAATAGAGGTTATACTCGGTGTCGCTGACCTGCCCCGAAACCCAGACGACGGTGTGCTTGGTGTGTTTCGCGTTCCAGTCGATCGTGAAGGGATCGGAATAGACGACCTTGTTTACGGAGCCGTCGCCGCGTCCGTCGTAGACGGCGAGGCGCCAGGTGAGCTTTTTGCCCTGAGCGGTGAAGTCAACGTATTTTCCGCCGTAAGCCAGCGCGGCGTTGGATGTGCCGCCGATCATGAACTTGTAGACGCCGGTCTTGTCGCTCGAGCTGTCGTGTTTAATGCAATCGTAGTAATAGATGTTTTTCCTGAGTTCCGCCCAGGTCTCTGGAAGGACCTCCCCCTCTTCCACCGGGATCGCGGCGACGCGGGCGTAGACAGTGCTTCCTTCAGGATCGCCGACGACGCCGATGCGAACGGTGCCGGAAACGAAGCTCTTCTGTTTGAGCACTTCCATATCGCCGGGAGATTCGATGAAGCTGTAGACGGACGGCTGGATCATCGGGATCACTTCTTCGGTCTCGACTCCGCAATAGACGCAGATCCCGGTGCGTTTGCCTTCTTTCGTGATAGTGGCTTTTTCAACCGTTTTCCAGCTAAACTCGTGGGGCGTGCAGTCGCTCAGGTATAAATCGCATCCCGGGAAGATGCACCAGACGTCGTGGCATTCCTCTGACGAGGAATTGTATCTGAGGATATGATGGTTTTCGTCGTGCTTTGACGCGTCAATATCTTCCGGCTTGGTCTCTTTGTCAAGAATGCAATGATCTGTTCCGTAGTACGAGCTGTTATCCTTGCAGCACTCTTCGCAAAGTCCGCAGAATTCACATAATTCGAGCCCCAGTACTTCGGTACAACGGTCGCATTGCTCACAGATCCATCCTTCGGACAGACAGCATTCACGGCAATGCTCGCCGTCGTTTTCGCACTTGCCGACAACCTCGTAACATTCCTCGCATTCAGGGCAATGCTCATAGCAGTTTTCACATTTATTGCATTCTTCGCAGTAATCGATCCCGGCGCCATCCGCACAGGTCCCGCAATTATCGCACACGAATTCACAGCAGTTGACGCAATGCTCGCCTTCGTCGGGGCACTGACCCACGTCGGCGTAGCAGTCGCCGCAGTCCGGGCAATGATATCCGCAGCTTTCGGCGCACTCCTCGCAGATTCCGCAGGATTCGCAAAGCTCAACGCCCTTGCAGAGCGTGCATTCGCTGCATTCCGGGCAGAGGAATTCCTCGTAGCAATCGACGCAATGCTCGCCG
>JAFXEU010000052.1 GCA_017520845.1 Kiritimatiellia bacterium
CTTCATTGGCCTCCCCTTAATACCACCAGAAGGAGAACCCTCGGCGGGTTATCTTTTCGGCTTCTTGAAGTTTTGTCCTTGCGGGAAGCGTTCCCTTGATTGTGTAATACTCGGGATGTTCAGTTCGCGCATCCACAAGAAGAAGACCGTCATCCTCGACAACATACATTTCGCGGTTAAGCTCGTAAACCGCGCCGTCATCGACTTTGGATGTCCAGTAAAATCCAATACATCCGCTGAGTAAAATGCACAACCCTGAAGCAATCACCAGTTTTTTCATCGCGGTTCCTTTTCAAACAACTCGGTTGCGGAAATAACCGACATTATTTTACCCCAGATCTGGTCGTCTCATCTTTTTCTTGCCGCACCCAGATGAGCTTGTCCGTATCATAGCCGCGCCGTCGCGCTTCGGCAAGAAGTTCAGCCTTCGCGGTTTCTGGCAAGCCAGGCGTGCGCGAGAGAATCCAGAGATAGTCCGCACCGCCGCTTCCGACAAGTGCGTAGGTATAATCTTCGTCAATCATCATTATGCGGTAGTCGGCGTAGAACGGGCCGAAGAACGAGACGCGCAGGAGTCCATGCGTGTCTGTCGTCTTTCCCTTCCCGATCGCCGTCTTCGGCTTGTCGTTCTTGATTCCGGAGTTCACGACCTTGATCGTGCCGTCCACATTCTGCGTATAGTTGGCCTTCGCCTGCTCCACGCCGCGCTCGAAGCTGTGGTCGAACCGGGCGATCTCGTACCACTCGCCGAGATAGCGGTTCAGGTCAAGCGTCGCCACCGGCGCATTGTCCACCTTCGGTCCACTCACGCACCCCGCCGCGAGCGCAAGAGACAAGACGAGGATTATTCGTGCAAAGGGTTTCATGGGATCTATTCCTTTCGTCATTATTTCAAGATTAGAACCACTTCAACGACTGTCGCCACAGTTGCCGTCAATACAGAAACCCGAAGAGCCACAGAGGTATCTTGTTGCCGTGGCCAACAGACACCTCGTCGTTGACAACATAACTGTCAGAGACATTCGCAATCTGATCAAAGCCTTTCCCCTTGCCTCCGACCTCGAATGTCCATTTGCCGTCCACGGCGAAATCACCTACTCCCGTGTATGCAACCGAATGTCCCTTGCGCACCTGGCTGTAAAAGAACGTCTCACGTTCAACGCCAACATCTATGCGCGGGACGAGCGCATGCATCAAGTTCGTGTTGCCCACGTAGATCTTCTCCGGCTTCGAAAGATCGCTCAGCTTCAGTCCCTTTGCATCAAGAAGCGAGAGAAGTCCCGCCCTATGCAATGCCTTGAGCATCTTCAGTCCTTGGTCACGCCCCGTCTCAAGTTCCCTGTACAACCCGCTCATGTTTGGCGTCTGCGGACAGCTTGCGGCAAGTACCATGAGCATCCTGCGAGTTTTGCGTATGGTGTCCTGCGAGACCTCGTCAATAGCCGGATAATCAACTTCGAGTACTTTGTTGACTGTCTCGGCAAGCCGTTCGCCGAACTTCGCAAGACTTTCGCGGTAAAACGGATAGAAGCCTCTCTTCCGATACGTCTCGAAATGCGGCAACACCTTCAGCTCCTTGTCGATCTTCGATGCGATGCCCACATGGCCGGAGACTATTTCCTCCATCGCCAGGGGCGGATGATCCAACACGCCTTCAAGCCCAAGATACTCGCGGAAGCTCATGCCCTCCAACATGTACGTTGCCTGCCGCCGGGAAAGATCCCCTGTGGCCTTTTCCAGCTGCAGCAGTGACGATCCGCTATAGACGACGTTCAACTTACGAAACTGGTCCGCTATGTTCTTGATGGCAAGCGACCAGTCCTTTCCGAGATGATGTACCTCGTCAAGGAACAGGTGGGTATAACCATGTTCGTATGCGTATTCGACGAAATCCTTAAGCCTGTGGCGCGCAAACCAGAGGTCGTCGAGACTGGCATAAATGGCCTTGCCGGAATCCTCGCCAAAATGATCCTTCAGCCGCTGGCGCATCAAAGTCGTCTTCCCCGTCCCCCTTGCTCCCTTGATACAGATCAGGCGATCCCGCCAATCAATCTCGTCATAGAGGTAACGGTGAAACGTCGCCGCTTCCTCGCGAATCTGGCGATTCGAGGTTTCCAGCAACTCTTCAACATCTTCAGTTGTTAATTTATCTGTCATTTTAACAACTCCACTTGTTAAATACTATGTTGTTTTAGAACATCCAATTGCTAATTATATCACGCTTGATCTCATATTGCAACATGCAACACAACGCCATTTTCACCAAACAGTCAATCCGACAATCATAAAACAATCAATCCGCAATTCATAAAATCGCCGCCCCATGCCGTCGCATATCGTACCATTAATTTGCACTCCGTGTCCGATTCATCGCCAGACCGGTAAGAAGAGGAAATCAACCTTTCGGCCTTTTTCGGGGTCGTTCTCGTAGCGGAAAAGCCGCCAAAGAAGCGATGTCTTCACGTAGCCGTTCGTCTTCGAGTCGTACGTGAAGCCAGGGAACACATCGAGCGCAATGTTGCCGTTCTCCTCTTCCCAGTCCCAGAGCTTCCACAGGACGTTGTGGCACTGCTTCGACGTTCCCTTCACGGCGTCCGTCTTCCAATCATGCTGATAGACAAGCCACAGGAAGGAATGCCAGCCCTCCTCGGTGTCCGACACCCTCGCGCGCGTGGCGAGGTCGAACTTAACGCGCCGTTTCGTCTCTCGCCGGAACAGGATCCGATTGCCCATCTTGTGCTTGTACGTCATCTTGTACGTATTGTCCGGTTTGTTATTGTCGTCTCCGTTCACCCACCTGTCGTTGTCGGAGACGAGCAGGTACGTACGTTTGTCGTGCGTCCAGAAATATTTCTCGCGTGTCGGCAGTTTCTCCGCGTCGAGGTACGCAAGCTTTTCGTCGAAGTCCGCGCGCTTCTCGTGGTCAAAGAGCGGGAAGAGCCAGCCGCCCTCCTTCTTGCCGGACTTGACCCCCGCGAGCCCGGCCGCGAAATACGTGTTCGTGTAGGCCCCGCTAACCTGCCTGCCATACGGTATCGTGTAGATCGAGTGCCTTTCGCGCATGTACAGCGGGAACAGCCATTCCGAATCGCGGGACTTCCCAAAGAGCGGAGTCACGAAGGACTCCTTGTCGCGGTAGAAGAGCGGGAACAGCCAGTCGCTTTCCTCCTTCTTGTTGCGTCCGTAGAGCATCGTGAGGAACAGATCATCGTCGTTGTAGTAGAGCGGCATCGCCCAGCTGTAGTCGCCGGACTTCCCGAACAGCGGCGTGATGAGCTTGTTCGTATCGTGGTAGTAGAGCGGGAACAGCCACGACGCCTCGTATTCGCCGTTCGTGGACGAGTTTGCGCCGGCGAGACCGCAGAGGATGCGGCTCTTGGTTTGCTCGTCATTCTCATAGCGCGAGTAGGGAATCGAGTAGAAATTACCCTTGCTCCACAGGTAGAGCGGGAGGATGCGGTGGTTTGCGAGTTTGCCGTCCTGTCTTTCGTAGCCCGCGAGTCCGCAAAACGCCCAGAGGCCATTACTGCTTTTTCCCGGCCAATAGCCATACAGCGGGAAGAGCATGTCGAGGCTTCCGCGTATGTTTATGTGCCAGTAGAGCGGGAATATGCCGAAGGAGTCAGCGTTGTCCATCCACCAGAACGGCAGAACGCCCTTGAAGTCGTCGTTCCACCAGAGCGCAGGGAAAAGGCAGAAGTATGGATCGTCGCCGTCTCTGTCGCTCCCCCAGAAGAACGGGAACACGCGGCAGTCGTTGTCCCTCGTGTCGAACTGGCAGATCGGCCAGAAGAGATTGAACTCGTCATACTTGCCGTAGCCGTACCGTTTGTACTGCGACCAGACGGGGCGGAACGCGAAATGGTCGTTGCCCCACGAGACGACCGGCCAGACGATCGACCCGACCGGCTCGCGCCAGTAGGCGAGCGGCCACAGGTTCACGCGGTCCTCGACCGCGCCCGTGAACTTCACCTCATCGCCGCTGTATAGCGGAGTAGAGGAGAACTCCTTCATTTGGCAACCACCTGACACCAGAAGCACAACTGCGGCAAGCAGTCTGCCGATTGTTGGCAATATGGAAGCGTTGTCCGTTTCAATTTTGCCAGTTTCCAGTTTCTTCATGGGGCAACTACTCCTTTCGCTTGCCGCCGCAAGCACTATCATTCTTCGACATTTTCATAACGCGTTGGATAAAGGCGTCCGCGTCAAACGGGGCCCCGCCGTCCGACACCGGCGGACGTAACCGCTCCAAGGTGACGCGGACGACGGAACGCCCGGGATCGGCAAGCCACGCCGGCGCGAAACCGGCGCCGGGCCCCGGCTCCGCCGAGCCGATCTTCGTCCCGCCGGCAAACACCTCCAGCCTCCCGCCCCGGCACACGTACTCCACGGCATACGTCCCGTCCGCCGCCCTCGAAAGCCGCGCCGCCTCGCCGAGCGCATGGTCGCGTCCGCTCCCGTTGGGCACGGCCACCGCCTCCAGCGTCCCGTCGCCCCTCTCCTCGACGATTACGGAAGGTTCCCTCGGCCTGCCCTTCACGAATCCGTCCGTGTATGCCGGGAAGAGGCGGAACGGCCCCTTCGCCCGGATCGACAGCCGCCAGCATTCGCCGCACGGAAGCCCGAAGCCCGTCTGCCTAGGCGTGCCGTCCTCTTCGACGACCGGCAGCGATCGGATGTTCCCGAACATGTCCGCCGCGTCAACCGGCCCTTCCGACCTGCAAGCCCTCCACCATGCCGCGCGGAGCGGCGAACAGTCTCCCCAGAGTCGCGTGCGCAGGTCGCGTCCGTGCTTTCCGGGGTCGACGGCGTCGTCGTACCTCATGTCCGGCACGGCAAGCGCCTGCGGATTCTCGATCAGTTCCTTCGGCACGTAGCGGACGATGTATTCTGCCGCGAGCCCCAGGTCGCCCGCCTGGTGCGCGAGCGCCGCGAAGCGCAGGGCGAGAGGCCCGCGCATCGCGTCCGGCATCGCCGCCCATACCTCGTTTGTAAGCGCGGCTTCCAGGCCGTTCAACACAGCCGGACGCATCTCCTCTATCTCCGACGAATTGAACTTCACGCTCCACCACGGCCCGAGCATCGACATCTCCGGGAACGTCCGCGCGCCGGACTCCGCCGCCGCGCGAACCGCCTCGTTCGTCACGTAGTCCATCGTCGGCAGCGGGACAAGCCCATTCTGCGACGCGAAGCGCGGCAGCAAGGTCGCCTGACGCCGACCCTGCGCGCGGGCGCGCGCCTCCGGCGTCGCGTCAAGCCAGTGTTCCGTCACCGCCATGTACTGCTGCCGGAAGTTGAACGGATACCAGCCGTTCTCGCCGTCCAGGGCGAAGTCCAGCGGCTGCGGCGTGATCGTCTCGCCGTTGACGGAGAGCGTCATCCTACCGTTATGGATGTCGGCGCGGAGGCGTATCCCGTCCGGCCCGCAGGCGACATGCCGGCTCTTGACAAGCTGGCGCGGCGTGGGATCGAAGTACGCCGACCGGCGCATGTCGCGTTCGCCGGTGTTCTCCCAAACGGACACGTTCCAGTCGTTCGTCGCGCCGCCGACGCGCTCGATCCTGAGGACCGGCATCCTCTGCCCGTACTTCAGCGACGGCGCCCCGAGGTAGAACTCGAGGAAGGCGCCGCCGGACCTTGACTTGGCGTCCGCAGCCCTTGTCGGCTTCGCGGTGAACTCCGTCGTTCCCGTGAAGTCGCGCATGACGCCCTTCGTCGAATACCACACGACCCATTCGTCGCACGTGCGGAACGACGTCCGAGAGACGTCACGCGCCAGCGGGACCATCCTTCCGCACGCGCTCCACCGCACGTCGCCGCACGTCAGCAGGTCGTCCATCATCGACACCCTCGCGCCGTCCTCGCATGCGTGGCGGTACAGCGCACGCCAAACGTCCTCCGCGAACTGTCCGCGCGCCCTGCTTCCGACCGGCGCGGCGTTGCCCGTCCTGGAGAGCGCCGCCACGGCGTTCGTGACGTCGCCGCCGTCGAGCTCGGCATACGCCTTGCCGAGCGCGGCGAACCGTTTCGGGTACCGCGCCTGTTCAAGCAGGAACGGCAGCCGCGTGTACATCGTCTGCCCCTCGTAGGCGAACACGCGGTCCGAGGCGTATCCGGCGTCGAAGCGCCTCTTCCAGATGCCGGGCGTGATGCGCCGCCAGCAATCCACCATCAGCGGGTAGTCGCCGCAGCTGTACGCCGCCGAAGTGAAGTCGCAGAGGATGTCGTCGCGGTCGCGCGGCGACTCGAGCCAGAGGGATGATCCCGGCTTCATGTACTCGCGGATGATCCGAAGCGTCTTCTCGCGAACGGATTTCTCCTTGAAGAACAGTTCACGGGTGTCGAGGTTGCGCACGTCGCTCTCGAGGCGCGAAAGGCTGCGGAGGCGCAGGGACACGTTCATGGCGGGTATGCGCGTCGCGTAGTCGCCGTCCGCCGGCGCGATGCGGTCCAGCTCGTCGAGCATCAGCGCCGGGCTCCCGCCCCAGCGGCTCGTCAGGCGGAAGAGGCGAGAGAAGCGCAGGCTGTAGGAGTCCGGACAGGCGGCGATCCCCGCCCTATACCACGACTCGCGTTCCCCTTCCGTCGCGGACGGGTTTTCGAGCTGGACGAGCCGCGCCGCGGACGCGGGGATGTCGGGACGCAGCACGAACGCCTTGCGCAGATGGACCTCGGCGTCCCATATCGTCTTTTCGTAACCCTCCCATCCGTCCTTCGTCACGGTAGCGGCATAGCCGGTGCCGCGCGTGTTCCACGCCTTGCGGTAGAGAGTCCGGCCGCGCAGGTACTCGATGAGCCACGGATCCACCTCGGCGGCGCGGACTTCCATCTGCTCCAGGAGAAGCTCGTTCCCGGCTGCGCCCCACTGCTCGACGAGGTTCGCGACGAGATCGACGTTGTTTGAGTTGCACACGGCGGGATCGGCTGCGGCGCGCACGATGTCCTCGCAGAGGTTCGTGATCGCCAGGGCGTTCAGCGCGCGGTCCCACATCTTGGCGTCCGCCGCGATTGCCGACGCCAGTTCCGCCGCGACAAGCGGATTCTCCTTCGCGCGGCGACCCTCGTAGAGCCTGTAGGCGTCTGCGGCCATCGTCTTCGGATCAAGTCCGGCCCTCTTGCGCATCCACGGTTTCGTGCGCAGTGCCATCGCGCGGTAGAGGAAGTGGACGGCATTCGTGTCGAAGTCGGAAAGCAGGTCCTGCTCCCAGTACGGCGTCATGATTCCGCCGAACCGCTCGCGGGCCTCGAACGCGACGGCCCTGCGCCCGCCAGGCGGCAGGGCGTCCGATCCCGGCAGGAACAGCGCTTCGTAGAACGGCGCGCCCCTGAGCCGCTTCACGTTGCGGGTGAGGTGGGCGTGTTCGGGCCGATCGTCGCGCACGGTTCCGTCGGGCGTCTCCTGTATCGGCGTCAGTTCGACCGGCACTTCCCCGTCATCAACGGGCGCGGCCGACATCGAGGCAAGCGACTCCACTTCGCGCCGGAAGGCGGCAAAGTCGAATGCGCCCTGCCGCGCGCCGCAAGAACCGTATCGCGCGACAATGTCCTCGGCCTTCCGCCTTGTCGCCGCCCGCGACGCATCGTCCCCTTCCGCGCACATCAACCAGATCTTCTCCGCCGCCACGACGCCAGCCTTCAGCGCGATCAGGCGGGCGGACGGCTCCCCGTTCGGATAGACGAGGAACGTGTCTCCGGCCATGCGTCTCTTCGTGTCATACGAGGCGTCCTTGTACGGATCCTCCGGCCATGCGTTCGCGGCGCGGAACGTGAATCCGTCGAAGCCCGCCATCGCGGGATAGGCGCCGAGCCAGAACGCCTCGTCGTCGGAGCCGGACATCAGCGCGTTGGGACGGCTCTCCGCGCCGCAGACGTAGATTGTCGTCTTCATCCCCTTCTCGCGTCGCGCGGGCAGCATGGCGAGGCAATCCTTGTCGAGATGTTTCAGGGACTGGCTGTAGCGGTCAATGCCGATGCCGTCGAAGTCGAATGCCTTTCGGTTACCTGTCGCGTAAATCTTGAGGCCGGGGGCCGTGCGGCGGACCAGCTCGGCGACGGCGCGCACCTCGTCAGGCGTACGCTCGTCCAACGCGATGTACGTGTCGCCCAACCACCCCTTCGCCTTCAGATGCGCGGCGAAATCGACGAGGAACGGGCTCCAGTATCTCTCGAATTCCGGCGTGCCGGGAAGCAGCTTCGCGCGGCGCTCCTTGCCGTCCGCGCCGCGCCACGTCGCCATGTCGCCCCACGGACACATCGCGTAGCAGGCGATCTCCGGGCCGATGCCGTACATGCGCCCCATCGTGACGTATCTGTCGAACACGGAGTAGTCGAACGACCATGAACCGTCGCCGATCTCCTTGCGTCCGACCATCGAATGGAACCCGTCCTTGTACTGGTGGTTCCAGGGGAGGTCGGATATCGTCGTCGTGAGGGTCTTTACGCCACATTCGGCCAGTTTGCGGAATACCGTCCCCATCTTCATGTAGTGGATGCCGGAAAACGGTTTGACCTTGAAATGGCGGGCGATGGCCCACGGATGCTGCCAGAGGTCAAGGCAATATCTGCGCTTGGAAGGCTTCGGGAGTTCGCGGTCAAGGACGGTCACTTCCAGCGGCCAGAACGACTTGCGCCCCGGCTTCGCGTTCGGTGCCGCCGTCACGATGCAGAACGTAGGTTTCCGCGCCCTTTTCACCCCTGAATCGCTTCGGACGACATCTGGGCGGCTCTTCGTGTCCTTGCCGTCTGACTGCATCGCGTAAACCACGTCGTCGCAGTACGCGACGCCTATTGAAACACCGTCGAAATACGGCGCGAACTGGGAAAGGGAAAGCGTGGCGAATTCTGCCCCCTCGGGAATCGGCACATACGCCGTCTCGCCACGCCACACCGTCACTGAGAACGTCGGCGTGCCGCCGGACGTCGCCGCGCCAAGTGCCGACACAGCCGTGACCGCAAAAGCAATAGAGAGCAAGCCCCTCCACTTCTTCACTATCAGAGACGTCGCACGTCTACACACTTTCTTTGTCGTTGTCATGGTTGATATTTTACCATAATTCTTTTAACTCTGGGCCGAGCGTCGTCCGCGACCGCCGCGCGCCGGTGCGGTACGGCGTCTATGCTTGCGCTGTCGAACACGCGCCCGGACGATACCGCATAGACGGCAATCGCCGAAGCGCCCCACACAAGCGCCATCACCGCTACGGCAATCGCCGCAAACTTAAGGATTCTCAATCTCCGCTTATTCATCCTTTACCTACTCCTTTCGCTTGCCGCCGCAGGGCGGGCTATCGTCTTGCAAGTAAAGCGCCATTTGCGGTTTTGGTCGCGCTTGGAGGCGTACATCACGTCAGTCCGCGCCGTCCGCCCTTTGTGCGCATGGCAGGCGGTGTCCTCCTCGCCGCAGTACGCCTCCGTCTCGGTGATGCGCCGCCGAACGACCGTGCCGTCGTCTGGACGACGGCAAAGCCACGCGCCGACAAGCGCCTTAGCACCCCGCGTTGAGCCGCCTCCGGCGCTCGCTTCGCTCGGGGGATACGCCGTCACCGCGTCAACCGCATAGTCCTCTGCCGTCAATCTGCGCATGATGGTTTCCTCAACATGATTCGACGATCCGCCCAAACATCATCAGCGTATTCATTCAATCGACTTCTGTTTTATACTATTGCAAATTTTAGCGCAACGGGCTTCATCGGCTGTTCATTTCATCGTCGGACGGCGTGAAACTCTCTTCTATCTCACCATGCACGAAGCGCTTGAACAGTTGCTTATGGCCGGAGAGAGACTTATTTCTCGCCGTGTACCGTGTCAAATCAACAAACAATGTCTTGTCCTTCTCGTAGCAACCGACAACAAGCAAGACACCGCCTTCTGAGAAGACACTCGTGCCGTAGTTCTGGCGCATGTAAGCGCCAAAGGAAAGCATTGCCGCGATAGGTTGCGGATCTGGGTAGTCAGTGCCGGAAACCATGAACTCCAACTTCCATCCGTTGGCGAGCGGCTGATTCACCGTCTCCCATTCATACTGCATGATCCCAAGATCCATGCCCTCGTAGATTATTGGCTTGGGCGGCTTCTTACACAACGTGAACTCTGCGACCACCGGCTCAGAAAGCTTTTCGTGTCGCAATGCGATGCTGCACTTCGTTTTCTGCGGCGCGCCCCTCAGATCGGCGATATTTACATCCGTCTCAAGAGTAAGTGTCCACGGCGTTATTTCTCCGTTTCCGGCCGTTTTCTGCAAAGCCCGGAATTCTGCTGAATTGACGGCTCGCATGACGTACTTTCCGTACGCAGATACTTTATTTGTTTTCTCGACGACGTCAGTATCCACGCACCCCGTCATCGCGACCAGCGCCGCGCATCCAAGCACCACCATCAGTTTTTTCATCTTCAGTTTCCTTTCTTTGCGTCCTTTGCGGCTACAATTAGAATCCGAGGGTCCCCCATTGGTGGGGTGAGAGTGGCGAGGTGAAGTCACTTTACGTCCCGCCACATCTTGGAAGTTTTTCTGAGATTTTATGATTATCCATCATCATCGTTGCCAATTATACCACCTTAACTAGTAAAATAAAAGCGCGGCATTCGCATCCAAAAATCCACCGACAAACAAATCCCCGATCCAATTCGGAATCAGAGGGTCTGACCCCATTGGTGGGGTGAAAGTGGTGGGGTGAAGTCATTTTAGAACCCTCCGTCCCTTTGGAAGTTATCAGAATTTTTATAATCACTGCCGATTATACCACCTTAACTCATAAAACAAAGAGAACAATCCCCCTCGCTATTTCTCTATGCCATTCAGCTTAAGAATAGCTCTCGCGACTTCTTTAGCTTCCTTAACACGCAGCGGCGCTTTATGATGATATACATCACTCCAATTAGCTTTACGGTCAAGAGGATATAAAAGTCCAAAAAGATCATTCGTCGCGATATCTCCCAGTTCTCTGACGACTTTAGACGCGGCCTCATTCAATTCGCGGCATTTCGCGGTCTTCGCCTCTTCAGTAAGCGGAGTTGAGCTGCACCAGATAATTTTCGCCTTCGGCTGCTTAAGGCGCATCAACTCAAACGCCGCTTTAAGAGACTTCGCGTACGCTTCCGTCGGAGTCGTGAGCGAATGAAGACCGTTATTGAAGTGTATTACATCATACTTGGCTTCATCAAGATAAACGGATAATAGCGGCAAAAACGCACGGCTCGTCACACAATAACTCGAAACCCAGTACGTGACATTCATTCTGCCGCTCAAAAGTTTGCGCACTTCGCCCTGATAACCATTGCAGATTGAATCACCGATAAGCAGAACACGCGGCAAATCCCTCGTCTCATCCGTAAGAGCGTAAGCGTACGAAATCGACCACTCTATATTTTCGTGCCCGCGACTGTTTTCGGAAACCGGACACATTTCCACATTGCCTGACGCTATATAGGTAAATACAATCGACAATAATAAAACAAGTTTCTTCATACCGATAGCTAGTACTTAGTCAGATATTTTTGATTTTGATTATGTACGATATTATACTAAAAATTTTTTAGGTTAGAATATCACCAGAAACACAAACAAAAGCCCGAATTCGTTTCTCGGGCTTGAACTCAGAACTCCAACTACCCGCTACGATAGCGAGCAAGGTCCGTTCACACAACCGCCTGGGCAGGCCATCACCTCGAGAAAGTTCGCGGGGAGCTTACCCGAAGCGTAGAGCTTAAGCATTGCGCAGGTCTTGCGGTCAATGCCGTTGATCTGCTTCGCGGCGAGCTGGAAGCCCGGGAGTTTAGCCGTAGCCTCTGCCAGGACCGCCTCGGTAACGCCGCAGCTGCGCGCGAAATTACGGGCCGTCGCGGCGGCGGGACGCTCAATCGGATGGGGCTCGCAGGCGAGAACGTCGATTTTGCGACCGGCGAGAATCGCGCCGAGCTCTTCGAACGAAAGAACAAAATCAATCCCCTTTCGACGAGCTTCGCTGCGCTTGGCAACGCAAGGCCCGATAAAGACCGTCTTGGCGCCGGGGTCGGCCTCACGTACCATTTCGTGGGTATAGACCATCGGACTGGGCGTGAGAGAAACCTTGTCAATCAGTTCAGGCAGGTGCTTGCCGACTAAATTTACGTACGCGGGGCAGCACGAAGTAGTCATAAATGTCTTCGAATCCTGCTCCATCCTCTCGAGAAATTCAGCGGTCTCATGCTCCGTCGTCTTCTCGGCTCCGAGCGCGACTTCGATAACGTCCGAAAATCCGGCCTTTGCGCATGCGGCCAGAAGCTGCTCGACTGTTCCGGGGAACTGACGGTCCGCCGCAGGCGCGACCATCGCCACGAGCTTTTCGCCGCGCTTCATCGCAGAGAGAACCGAAACGATCTGGGAGCGCTCCATGACTGCACCGAACGGACACGACATAAAGCATTTGCCGCAGAAGATGCACTTTGAAAAATCAATCTCGGCGACTCCGCGCTCGTTCTTCCGGATCGCGCCGACTGGACAAGCCTCTTCGCAGGGCACCGTCGTTTTAACGATCGCGTTATAGGGACATGCCGAAATGCACTTACCGCATTTGACGCACTTGGAGCTGTCGATCTGAGAGCGTCCGTTCGTCACCGTTATCGCATTCTTCGGACAGCTGTAAACGCAGGGTCTCGCGAAGCATCCGCGGCAGTTGGACGTCGACACGACACGCGCATCGGGACAGCCGCTGCACGCCGGCGCACAGACGGAAAGAGGCGCCGTCTTTCGCTCAAACTCACTGTCTTCGCTGATCTCGCGAGGCTCGCCGCCAATAATCTCGTCTAAATATTCACTAAGCGTCTTGGCTTCATCGGTCTCCTCCTCGGCGGAAATGCCTAAGAGCGCCATGAGCCTGTACTTTAATACCGCGCGGTCATGATAGATGCAACAACGCGAAGCGTCTGAATCTTTAGGGCGCAGTCTTATCGGAATCTGATCGATTTCCTCTCTTAGAACCCCGTCGTCGAAGGCGCGAACAAGACGGATTAAAAGTTCGCGACGAATGTAGGTAGCGCCGTTTATCATGACTGTTCAGCACCCTCGACAAGCTGATTGAGGCGGGCCAGCACCTTCTCGACTGAAGCGTTACCCATGATCTCGGTATCGTTGAACTTCACATAAGGAGCGCCGCCGAGGTGGTCGCGCTCGCAGAGGCCGAGACACGTCCTCGCCTGAATATCAACCTTATCCTTCAAATTCTCAGGAAGCTCCTCCTCGATATTCATCAGTTTTGCGGCGCCCAGAAGATAGCAGGCGGTTCCGCAACAGATTTCAACTTTGATTTTTTCCATATCAGAATTTCCTTAATGAGTTTTTATAAAAATTTCTAGTAATAGTATACCACAACTTCCTTACGATAGTTACGCTCCAAAGCCTGTTGCATCCGGCGGATCACCGACCGGCGCAGCTCAAGCTCCTGTGGAATACCCGGGTCCTGGTGGGATTCGTTGACTTTAGTGCCGATGACAAATTCAATGCGATCGTGGCGGATCATGCGCTCTAATATCATCTTTACGGCTTGAGGTTCATTTTCCGGAGAGCGCATCTCTTCAATCGCCGATAGAACTCGCGAAAGCGTAAGTATGCCTTCGGTGGCGATGCCGATACCCTCAATATTGCCGACGGGCGGCAGACCTCCGCTCTTACGGATATCGGCGAGAGAAACCCTTACCTTCACTCCCAGCTCGCGCTCGATGATATTAGTTGAAGTTCCACCGCAGATTACCGTATGGTCAGCTCCCAACAGAGCCTGACGCGCATACTCCGCGTCATTCTCCCGATAATATGGCGGGCCCGTCAATACGCGCATAACGCGCGGATGGCGCAAGTAGGCTACAACACAGCTGATATCGTCCTTACAGCCGCCCGGAGCGATGTAACGCGCCTCCCGCGCTATCGCCATAGACAAATCACGCGCTGAAATTTCGCCGTCCGCCTCGATACGGCGCTTGGCGAATTCCATTACGCCTGAACGGCGCCAACCGAATTTCATATCGCGCCTCTGACCAAGTCCCGCCTGAGTAACTCCGTCAGAGCACATAATTATTCTGTCGCCCGGGCGAAAATCAGCCTCGCACTCGCGCACTTCGCGATCTGGCCAATGGGCCGAGACGACCATCTCATCTTTTAAAGGCTTAATCTCTGTCGTGCCGCGTAAATGAATATAACCGGGATTCCCCATCTCAGTAATCTTGGCGCGACCGCCAAGTCGGAAGTCAAAAAGCGAGAACGTGGCGTAACCGATTTTACGCACTTCGCAGACCGGGAGAGAATCCATAATAATTTCTGCCGCTTCGAGCGTCGGGATGTTCGATTCAAGAAACTTAATCGCCATCGATGTGGTCATGTTCGCCAAAACATGGGCCTTAACCCCGCTGCCGAGGCCGTCCGAAAGCGCGGCAAGGTGACGATTCTCGCGCTCAACCGTAAGAAAGCGCACATCATCACCGCACGCGGCCTGGCCGGTCTTGGTAAACTGCGCGGTCTCCATCTCTATAAAAAGAGAATCAGCCATTCAAGTAATCCCCGTTATCAGGCTCGCGAAGACGAACACCCTTAGTCTGAGATTCATAAGCGCCTGCAATTTCGTTGAGCATTACCTCTGTCTCTGCGATATGCTCACCGAAAAGTCGCGCCACCTGCTGAACCGTATAGACATTCTTGCGGATAACCTCGCGCGCCTTCGCGGCGATCTCTTCGCGGCGGCCTTCGTTCTGGGTCACGTCCTGGACAACAGCACCGGCGAATTCGCCGCGGGCAATCGAAAAGACGCTTAAATTGATGATACGACCGCGCCACTGCTGACGATATTTGACGATTTCGCTGCCGTGACCAACGGCGCTCGCAAAAAGGTCGGCGAACTCGGGGAGGAACGACTCGACGTTAAGCCCCTCTAAATTACCGAGCGCGTCAAATTCTTCTAAGGCCCCCGCAAGTTCTGCGAAAAGCCTATTGCACTCGCGAATGGCTCCCTTATTATCGACGATAACAACGCCCGCCGGAATATAGCGGATAAGAGCGTTGGAGGTTCTTTCGAAATTGCGCTTAAGCCACGTGTGGCACATGGCCTCCTCCGCCTTACCCGCGAGGAGCGCCCTGGCGAATTCGCGGCATGTCGAATATCCGCAGGCGCCGCAGTTGACCTCATCATTTTTGGAAATCTTTCCGACACGGGCGAGAGCGGAGCGCATAAGCTGCTCATCAGGCTCGTCTTCGACAACAGGCGTCGCGGGATAAGCCGAAACTCCGCAGTGCGAAAAACAGCGCCCGGCGCTCGTGCGGATTGGACTTACGACGTCCGTCTCAATAATTGTCGTAAGCGACGAACCTTCAGGAGGCATCGCAGGGCCGTTTATGCATCCGCCAGGACAAGCGAGCACTTCAATGAAAATCTTGCGGCCGCCCATCTTTTCGGCAATAGTCGCAGGATCGACACCGTAAAACAGGCGCCTTAAATTATCAAGCCCGGAAACGGAAATATAACGAACAGCATCGGAGGCGTCGCGAAGAGTATCGTTCATACCTCCTTCGACGGAATAAAAGCGCCCTTCTTCGGCGAAACCCATCGCCGGCTCAAGCGTCTCTTTCAAGGAAATATTCTTATCTTCCAAAAGCCTTTCAAGCGCAGGGAAAATAAGCGCGAGAGAAAGTTCACTCGAATACGTATCGGCCTCGGTCTTTTTAGCGGCGCAGGGCCCGAAAAAGACAACCTTCGATTCGGCTCCGAACTTCTCCTTAAGCTGACGACAATGGGCGCGAACGGGCGAAGGTAGCGGCGAAATAAACGGCGCGAACTTCGGCAGGTACTTCCGGATCATATCGACCGCCGCGGGACACGCGCTCGAAATAACGAGCGGAGACGACGTCTGAGCGAGAAGTCTCGAAACATGAGCGCTCACCGATTCGGCGCCGTGCGCCGTTTCGCTTACTCCAGCGAAACCGGCACGAACTAAAGCCGCAGTCAACTGCTCAATCTTCACGCCTTTAAAATAACCGGTAAAACTCGGAGCGATTGAAGCGTAGACTTTAGCGCCCGAAGAGAGCATATCTTTAAGTCTAGCCAAATCGCTCCGGATTTTCTTGGCATGAGCGGGACACACCTTAACACATTCACCGCACGAGACGCAGGCCTCGGGGATAACGCTCGCCTTGCCGCCGATTATGCGGATCGCCTTTACAGGGCAGTGACGGACGCACTTGTAACAATCCTGACAGCCGTTTTCGGTCGTGTAAACCGGTGAAGTCTTCTGCATATCGCTCCTTTAGCGTGAAGCCGGGAATAATTCTTCAAGCAAATCGGTCATAACGCCCGCGTCAACCTGGGTATGAACCTTATCGTTGACGATAACTATCGGGCCCGCGGCGCAGTTACCGGTGCAGAGGCTCGCGCCCAAGACCACATCAACTTCGTCGCGGAGACCGCGCGCGGCGAGAAACTTCTCGCACAATTCGACGTTTTTCTCGTTGCCGCGCGCAAAACACGAACTGCCCATGCAGATCGTAATTGTAGGCCTACTCATAATCGACTACGCTAGCCCAGTGAAGGAGAAGCTCGTGATTCTTGGCACTCTGCTCCTTGGAGGATTCAGCCGCCGCGACGATCGGAAGATACTTCTGAACGTCGGAGATCTTAACCTTAAGAGCTTCGCACGCGAGAGCCATATACTTCTCGGCGGCGGCGACATGACCGGAGAGCCAGAAGAGAAGGTACGTACGGGCGACGTCGGCGAGAGGATCGCCAAGTCTTACATGGCTCCAGTCGATAACGCGCCAATCGCCGTTAGGGGTGATGATGACGTTCGTCGGATTAAAGTCGCCGTGGCAGAGCGCCTTGCCGCGAGGCATCGACTGAAGTCTCATGTGGAGATCGTAGCGCGTCTCCTTCGGCAGAGCCGAGGCGGAAATCTGCTTATCGAGCTTATCGGCGAGATTACCCATGCGCTCGGAAGTCTTGGAGAAGATTTCGCACTGAATGGCGACAAACTCCTTTAAATAGCGCATAAGATTCTTCTTGTCGCCGGCCATCGTCTCAGCGAGAGTCTTACCCTCGATCCACTCGCGGCGGATGCACCAGTGATCGCGGATCTTAAGAACTTCAAGAACCTTCGCGACGGGAAGACCGGTCTCGGCTGCGCGGGCCTCGTTCATCGCCTCGTTAAGAATGGCGCTGACCTTGTAGCTGGGCCCGAAAATCTTAAGGACGCTGTCCTTGTCTTTCGTCACAACCTTGTCGGTACGCTCAAGAAGAACATTGGCAGCCTTCTTAACAACAACCTTCTTGGCGGTCGCCTTAGGCGCGCACTTTTTTGTCTCTGTTTTCTTTTTCATTTTAAATCTCCTTAATAACTTAGACATTCTTATGCTTACCGTAGTAGGCGTTAAGATACATCTGCTTGATTTCCTTCATCATCGGATAACGTGGATTGGCGCCCGTGCACTGATCGTCGAAAGCCTGCTCGGTCATTTCGTCGAGACGCGCGAGGAAGTCTTCCTCATTCGGGACGTAATCGCGGATCGTGGGCTTGATGCCGACACGCGCCTTGAGATCCCTGATGGCGGTGATGAAGTTCTCGAACTGCTCGGCCTTATTGCGGCCGCGAATGCCGAGAGCCGTGGCGATTTCGAGATACCGCTCAAGACCGTGAGGATGGCCGTACTGAGAGAACGTGCCCATCTTGCGCGGCACGGGATCGGCGTTGAAGCGAAGGACCTCTTCCATCATGAGCGCGTTGGCGATACCGTGAGGAATGTGGTGGAACGCACCGAGCTTGTGAGCCATCGAGTGCATTACGCCGAGGAACGCATTGGCGAAAGCCATACCGGCGATCGTGGCGGCATTAGCCATCTTCTCACGGGCGACGGGATCGGCGCGCTTCTCAACGGCTGCATCGTAGCAGGCGGGGAGATACGTGAAGATCGTCTGAAGCGCACGGATGGCGAGGCCGTCGGTATAGTCCGTCGCGAGCATCGAAGCGTAAGCCTCGAGAGCGTGGGAGACAGCGTCGATACCCGAGGCGCTCGTAAGGCCGGGAGGCGCGGACATCTGCATATCGGCGTCGACAATCGCCATCGTAGGCATAAGCTCGTAGTCGGCGAGAGGATACTTGGTCCCCGTCGTTTCGTCGGTGATGACGGCGAACGGAGTTACTTCGGAGCCGGTACCCGCAGAAGTCGGGATGCAGACGAACGACGCCTTGACGCCCATCTTCGGGAAGCGGTAGACGCGCTTGCGGATATCCATGAAGCGCATCGCCATATCGTTGAAGTCGGCCTCCGGGTGTTCATAGAGAACCCACATGATCTTCGCCGCGTCCATGGCGCTGCCGCCGCCGACGGCGATGATGACGTCTGGATTAAAGCCGGCCATAAGCTTAGCACCTTCCTTGGCGCAAGCGAGCGTCGGATCGGGAGCGACGTTCGAGAAGGTCGTGAACATGATGCCCTGGGCCGCGAGGGACTTCTCGATCGGCTTGGTGTAGCCGTTGGCGTAGAGGAAGGAGTCGGTTACGATGAACGCGCGCTTCTTCTGCATTTCTTCACCGAGTTCACGGAGCGCGAGCGAGAGGCAGCCCTTCTTCTGGTAAATCTTCTCGGGAGCGCGGAACCACAACATATTTTCTCTTCTCATTGCAACCGTCTTTATATTGATAAGATGTTTAACGCCAACGTTCTCCGAAACGGAGTTGCCGCCCCAGCTACCGCAGCCGAGTGTAAGCGACGGAGCAAGCTGGAAGTTGTAGATATCACCGATGCCGCCCTGCGAGCTCGGAGTGTTGACGAGAATACGGCAGGTTTTCATGCGCGCGGCGAACTCGGCCACCTTTTCCTTCTCGTTGATCTCATCAAGATAGATGGAGCTCGTGTGGCCGTAGCCGCCGTCTGCGACTAGCTTCTCGGCCTTCTGGAAGGCATCCTCGATATCCTTGGCGCGATACATCGCAAGAACGGGAGAGAGCTTTTCATGGGCGAACTCTTCGGAGAGCTCGACGCTCTCGACTTCGCCGATAAGGATCTTAGCGTCGTCATCAACCTTGAATCCGGCGAGCGCGGCGATCGTGACGGGCTTCTGGCCGACGATCTTGGCGTTAAGAGCGCCGTTGATGAGAATCGTCTTGCGGGTCTTCTCGAGCTCGGCGTTGCTGAGGAGGTGGCAGCCCATCTTGCGGAAAAGAGCCTTAACCTCGTCGTAAACGCTGTCGAGAATGATTACGCTCTGCTCGGAAGCGCAGATCATACCGTTATCGAAAGTCTTGGAGTGGATGATCGAGCTGACGGCGAGAGTCAAGTCGGCTGTCTCGTCGATGATCGCGGGCGTATTGCCGGCGCCGACGCCGAGAGCGGGAGTACCCGAGCTGTAAGCGGCCTTAACCATGCCGGGACCGCCGGTCGCGAGAATAAGATCGCTCTCCTTCATAAGGAGGTTCGTCTTGGGGAGCGACGGAGCTTCGATCCAGCCGATGATCTCCTTGGGAGCGCCGGCTTCGACAGCCGCGTCGAGAACGATCTTCGCCGCGGCGATCGTCGCGTTCTTCGCACGCGGGTGGGGGCTGATGACGACGCCGTTACGCGTCTTAAGAGCGATTAAGGTCTTGAAGATGGCGGTCGAAGTCGGGTTCGTCGTAGGAATGACGGCGCCGATAACGCCGACAGGCTCGGCAATCTTCTCGATGCCGGCGGCCTCGTCGCGGTCGATTACGCCGCAAGTCTTAACATCCTTAAAAGCGTTGTAGATAAATTCGCTGGCGTAGTGGTTCTTGATGATCTTATCTTCAACAACGCCCATGCCGGTTTCTTCGACAGCCTGCTTGGCGAGCGGGATTCGGGCACGGTTGGCGGCGAGTGAAGCCGCCTTAAAGATCTCATCTACTTTCTCCTGAGAATATGTCGCGTAGATTTTCTGCGCCGCTCTAACGCGCGCAATGGTTTCCTGAAGTTCCGCGAGTCCGTCGTCCTGAACGGGAGCGGGAATGTTTGCGCTTTGCATTTTCTTTATCTTTCCTCTTTTTACTGTCCGAAGAACCCTTCCTCGGACGAATTGGGACATAGTATAGCACTTTTTATATCGGTAATCAAGTAGCGATATTAAAATATTTAATATTTTTTTATCAATACAAAAAGAACTATCCATCCCTACTTAAGAGACAATTACCGCTTAAACTGGCAACCGGTATCTTCTTTTACGATCAAATCCTTTTTAAAAGTAAAGAAAAACGAAACGGACATCAGAAGCGCCGCCAGGAAATAGGTAAAGGCCATGAGCGCGAAAACGATAAAACATCCTTCGGCGCCGTCGAAGCGCTCTAAAATGCGCCCGATCAGCTCTCCCGCGAACAATGCTCCCGTGAACATGGCGAGAAGGAGCATAAACCCGACCACGGAAGCGTGGTGGCGGGAGGATATGACGTCAAATACCGAAGCGTGGGTATTGACTTCAAACAAACCCCTGAAAAGACCGTAGACCGCCGTAAGCGCCACGGCTGCCGTATAACACCCGACACGCCCGATGAAAAGAAGCGCGACCGCGCCGCACAAAAGAGAGAGTATTTGAAGAGCAAGACGAAAGCGCGGCATAATTCGCACGAATCTGTCGGTCAGCCATCCGCCTATGAGAATCGCGACAAACGCGACAAGATGATGATAGAACATCGTATGGGATCCCGCGGCCCCGGCGTCAACTCCGAAGCGCTCCGCGAAAATCTTCGGCGCCCAGGTCAGATATGCGTTGTTTACGCACACAATCGCGATAAACCCGGTTGTAGCCAGCAGCGCGGAGGGATTCGTGAAGTAAGCCTTGAACGATGCGCTTAAAGGAAGTTTATCCTTCTTAACGTCGACGACGTCGCGAGGAACTTCCCTCAAGGCAAAAATGAAGACCAGTCCCAAAACAAGTCCCGCCAGACCGAAAGCGGCAAACACCGCCCGCCACGACCCGAAGAGACCCAACACCTTTGCAGCGAGAACTCCGCTCATCATAAGACCGAAATAAAGAGCGGCCTGATGGATCGAAAACGCGAGCGACCTGGTCTTTTTATGACATGACGCCAGAAGCGACATCGCCGACGGCGCATAGAAACTCTCGCCGCCGCCCACCGCGATCGAACGCAGAAACATCGTCATCGCGAATGCGGAAATCGTAAGGCCCCAGATTTCGAAATTATCTATAAGACCTATCGCCGCGGTGGCGCACGACCAGAAGAGAAGCGAAACGGTTATAATCCATTTCCGGTTATACCTGTCGCCCAGGAAACCGGCAAAAAAAGTGAATCCGGCGATTGTAATGAACAGCACAGTGGTGATATGTCCGATCTGAATCTCGTTCAATCCCAAATCAGCCTGAATGTACGGTGTAAGAACGCCGAAGATGGCACGGTCGGCCTGATGAAAGAAGTAGGCGACTCCGAGCATAAGAAGAAGAAGCCATTTATACCATTTCATCTTGAAATATCCTTTTTATCTCCATACGTTTTATTATTGTGATATGATAACATCTTAGTCACAAATCTTCAACCGAAAGCGGTAATCGGTTAGTCGAATGTACGGGCTAACGCCGCCCATCCGACTAACCGATTACATATTCCAGAACGCCAATTGTTCAACCAAATATGGTAAAATATCAAAACAAGAACCCGACCTCACGGCTACCGAAGGTTTCCGTCTGGCGAAATCCGTCTCTTCAAGCCATTCTTGCGCCGTCACCCTGCGCTTTGCGATGAAGAAGCATCACAAGATTATCGAAGATTGAAATGACAGGACACAAAGAAATATTCGAAACGCTGCGGCGCGAGATCCTCTCCGGAAAATTCGACGCCGAAAAGAAGCTGCCGAGCGAAAACACCCTTGCCCACCGCTTCGGCGTATCTCGTCCGACGATAAGCCGCGTAACGCTCGACCTCAAGCGCGAAGGACTTATCATAACACGCAAGGGCGCACCATCGACCATAACGAAATTCGCGCTCAACGCAACAGGAACTCTCGCCCTCGTAGTGCCCGGAGAGAGCTATGCGGAGATCTTCCGTCCTCTTGAAATGCGCCTTAAGAAGCTGGCCGAACGGGCCGGATGGGATCTCATACACGAAAGGATAAAAAGCACCGATCCGCTCGTGCGGGCCAGAGAGGTCCGCCGCCTCGCCTACCGTCTGTCGCGCGAACACGTCACCGGAGTGATTCTTCAACCTATCGAATTCATCAAAGATGCGCCAAAAGCCAACGAAGAGACCGTTCGCTACTTCGACGAAGCGGGAATCACGGTTGTGCTTCTCGACTACGACTTCGTGTCCTTCCCGGGCCGCTCCAGATACGATGTCGTCGGAATCGACAACTTTGCCGCAGGCTTCACGATTGCCGACCACCTGCTGAAGACGGGCTCCGGCCGCATTGCATATCTGCACAGGCCATGCGCAGCTCCAACCGTAACGGACAGAATGCGCGGAGTCGCATCTGCCGTCATAGAGGCCGGCCTGCCGTGGTCACTTGCCGAGAATGTGCTCAGGGCCGAGCCGACGAACCGCCGAGCCGTCGCGAAATTCATCAGGAGATTCAACCCCGACACGTTTATCGCCGGCAACGACATCGCGGCGGTGGAACTGGGCGAAACCCTGCGGCGCATGGGAAACGGGGCCGAAAACATAAAACTGGCCGGATTCGACGACGTCGAAGCCGCCGAAAAAGCCGGCATAACTACAATGCGCCAACCTCTCGACGACATCGCCCTCGTCGCAATTCAGACCATGATTTCACGTATTCGCGAACCGGGGATGCCGATTCGGACTACGCTTCTGCCTGCATCGCTCGTCATCCGCCGATAAGGCGCAAAGGATTTTCGCGGCCGACGGCCCTGCACTCGTCGGCAGTAAGACCGACGCGCTCCTGAAGAAGTTTCATCATCCTGGCGATCGGAGTTGTCGCGCCAACGAGACAATTCCGTGACGGATTCCACAAGAGACCATTCGCTTCAAGCCGCGCATCCGCCCCGCAGACCTTGTATTCGCCAGGCGGCATTCCGGCCGGATATTGAGAATCCGAAACCGCTATCAGACGCTCAATAGGAACAGCCCGGCAATACAGCTTGAGCATCGCATCCGGCAGATGATGCCCGTCGGGAATAAACATGACGCTCGCGCGTTCCTGAGTCAAACCGGTATATATGATGTTATTGTGCCGATTCACAAGGTTCGGAATTCCATTGCCGAGATGGGTGAAGGCTCTCGCTCCGGCGGCGAGCGCCGGTTCCACATCCTCCGGCGAGACCGCCATCTGATGCCCGAGCGTAACGACAACACCCCTACCGGCAAGCTCTTCGATGAACGACGGCATTCCGGGGATTTCAGCCGCCACATTGACCATTTTGACCAACCCCTCCGCGGCATCCTGGAAACGGTCGAAAAGCTTCAGGTCTGGAGGATGCACCCACTCAACGGGATGGGTGCCTACAGCGCCCGGCTCCGGGGAAATGAAAGGCCCCTCCAGAAAAAAGCCCGGTATCGCCCTTTCGCATTCGACATAGCGCCTGCGCGCGGCAAGCACCGTACGTATGACACCGATCAGCATATCAGGATCGCCAGTCACAAGAGTCGGAAGAAAGATGCCGGTTCCGTCGGCATCAAGCCGCTCGACTACGGCTCTAACGGCCTCGATAGTCAAACCGGAAGCATTGAAATCAACTCCGGCATAGCCATTCACCTGAAGATCGACCCATTTATCTGTTTTCATGTTTCTTCACTCCCGAATGCAGCATACTGCGCGCTAAACGTCATTTCTTCGACGCCGCAAAAAGCCCTAACCCGAACAAATACGCAAGGCAGACCGCCAGGACAAGGACGAGCCCGACAGCGCCGATCGCGCGCTGGGCCAGCCCCAGCACCGCCGAAACGACACCGCCGCCGACAATCGCCATCACCATCAGCGACGTAATCTCGTTTGCTTTGCCGGGGACGCGTTCGATCGCCAGGCCCATGCACATGCCGAAACTGTTGGCCGACAGGAGCGCGACAAGCGCCACGAGCGCGAGGAAGCAGATCGCCGACGGCGCAAACGGGACGGCGAGAATCGCGACAAGAGCCAGTCCCATGCACCACGGCAGGCAGACTGCGGCAGACACCTTGGCGAAAAGAATGGCGCCGGCAAACGCCGCGACGGTTTTCGCGACGAAATACACTGTCGGTCCTGCGCCGGCAAGATCCTTGTCGACATTGAATACGTTTTGAAGATATTCCGGGATCGCAACAGACATGCCGACATCGGCGCCGACTGAGAAAAGTATTCCGACAGTCATCGCGGCGACATACGGGTTTTTCATCATCGCGAAGCAGCTGGCAAAGCTAGTCGCGCCCTCCCGCCTTGACTTGCCGGCACGCTCGTCAGGAATGTCGGAAATCCACAGCCACACCCCGACGAGTGCAGTAAGCGCTCCGTAAAGCGGAAAGATCAGCTTCCAGTTTCCGAGTGCGCTCGCCGTCAGATAAACGAAGAGAGGTGTGAGCGCCGCGCATATCGCCTTGACGAACTGGCCGAACGAAATGCGGCTTGCAAGCCTGTCTCCCGCAACCATATTGCTCATAAGCGCCGGAAGCGCAGCCTGTATGACCGTATTGCCGATTCCGATCAGGGCGAAGGCCGCAACATAAAGATACCACCTCTCTGCATTTGCGAACATCGGCACGGCCATCGCGGCCAATGTGACGGCCAGAGACAGAAGAACCGTATTCTTCCGCCCGATTCTGCCGGCAAGGACTCCCGTCGGAATTGAAATGAGAAGGAACCATACATACGCGAAAACAGGCATCAGCCACGTTATCGTATCGGCGTCTGCCACGCATTCAGCCTTGATCTGATTCATGACGGTTCCTATG
Organism: Kiritimatiellia bacterium; assembly: GCA_017520845.1. Lineage (GTDB taxonomy): Bacteria > Verrucomicrobiota > Kiritimatiellia > RFP12 > UBA1067 > UBA1067. The sequence goes on from JAFXEU010000052.1 coordinate 24,847, forward strand.
ATGTCGCCAAATCCCATCACGAAAAATCCGGCGAAAAGCGGCAGGACAGCATAATTTTTCTTCATCTCGAAAAATCCTCGATCACTTGTTTTGAGCATCAAGAGCCACGGCAAGCGCAGCGTAATCACCGACATTCTCGCCGAGCGCCGCAGGCACGATCCTGCATACCTTCCTCGCAAGAGGCAAAGCCTCCCGCTCGAGAATAGGATTCAGGACAGGCATGAAGAGATCCGCATTGCGCATAAAGACTCCGCCCAGCACAATAACCTCGGGATTTAGGATGTCGATCGTAAAGGAAAGTACCATCGCAAGCTTTTCGGCCGACTCGCGAAAGATCTCCACGCAATCCGCATCGCCCGCGCGCACACGCTCAAAAAGCTCTTTTGCCGTAATATCGAGCCCTTTTCTTATTTTCGCGAGCCGCGCCATGCCCGCACCCGAACAGAAGCCTTCAGCGCTCCCCTCCTTGTTGTAGCCGACCGGTCCTGTCGGCGCGAGCCGGATATGGCCGATTTCTCCGGCATTGTCGTTGGAGCCGCTGTAAAGCCTGCCGTCGATGACAATTCCCGCACCAAGCCCCGTGCCGAACGTCATGAACACAAGATTCCTGACCCCGCGCCCCGAGCCGTACATATACTCCGCGAGCGCGCAGGCGTTCGCATCGTTCTGCACCGCAACAGGCACATTGAAGCGCTCTTCGAAAAAACGGACTACGGGCACATTGTCCCATCCCGGAAGATTGGGCGGCGACATGATGACGCCCCTGCGGGAATCGAGAGGCCCGCCGCAGCTGATCCCTATCGCCGAAATTTCATGGCCGTTCTCCTTCATCCTGGAAATTCTCGCCGCAAACTCCTCGAGGACCTCCTGCCACGACATCCCTGCCGTCGGGAACTCGTCTCTCGAAAGGATCCTGATCCCTCCGTCCGCCGCTTCACCTGCGGAAACAGCGCACTTGGTGCCGCCGATATCAAGACCTATATTCAAAACATTTCCTCCTCTATCGCCGCGCAAAGCGCGTGGTAAACACAAAGATGAAGCTCCTGCACCTTGAAGGTCTCCGTTTCCGGAACCCGTACAGCAACGTCGCACACCTCGGAAAGACGAGATTCGGCCCGACCCGTAAGGGCGATGGCCGCTCCGCCTTTTGCGCGCGCGACCTCTGCGGCGGCGACGCAATTCGCGCTGTTGCCGCTCGTCGAAAGCGCTATCAAAACATCTTCCGGCCTGGCCAGAGCCAGCACCTGCTGCGCGAATGCGCACTCCCATTCGACATCGTTGGCGAAGGCGCTGATGAAGCCGCTCATGGAAGCGAGAGAAACGGCCCCCAATCCTCCCTCAAGCCTGGCGGCCAGCTCCGGACGGAGCCGTGCCGCGACTTCGGCGGGAAGAGGACGAGACTTCTTGAACTTCTTCAGAAGCTCTCCGCATATATGTTCAGCATCAGCCGCACTCCCGCCGTTGCCGCATACGAGCGCCTTGCCGCCCGAGCGGAACGAGCGAACCAGAATCTCAAACGCCTTTTCAATCTCGACGCGGCAGACCTTCAGTTCCGGGCGCCTCGCCAGAAGTTCGTCAAAGATCGACTTGACCGATTCTTTCATGATCTGTCCGGGCCTTTCCGCCAATCGGCATCATTTCAGTTTGGCGGCAGCATCCATGTCCAGATACAACGTACAATCACGATGACGACGGAGGATCGACGATGGGCACATGTTCGTCAGCGGTCCGTCGACGGCTGCGGCGACGGCATCGGCCTTGCGCGCGTCCGGGACGATTACGAGAATGGCATTCGCCGCCATTATCTGGGGAACCGTCATCGAAAAGGCATGTGTGGGAACGCTGTCGAGATTCGGGAACCACCCTTCGCCGACCTGCTGCATGCGGCAGGCCTCGTCAAGCTCCACCACCGCAAACGCGGCATCGGTCTCGAAATCTGCGGGCGGGTCGTTGAATGCGATATGGGCGTTCTCGCCGATCCCGATGCAGGCAAGATCAATAGGCTTTTCGCGGATGGCCGCTTCCAGACGCGCACATTCCGCGGCCGTATCCGCCGCATCGCCGCAGACAAAGGTAAATTCCTTCGGCAGCACAGGAAGCTTTGACAGAAGCCTGTCCTTGAAATAACGCCGGAACGAGGCAATGTGGGTGTCTGGGATTCCGACATATTCGTCAAGATGGAACGCATGAACCTTCGTCCAATCAATCTCGGCATGGGTCGTCAGCGATTCGATAAACGCAAACTGGCTCGCGCCGGTCGCCAAGATCACGCGGGCTTCGCCGCGTTCGGCGATTGCGGCGCATATCCGCTTCGCCGCGTCATCGGCTGCGACGCGCCCCATATCTTCCTTCGTCTTTTCAATGACTGTCTTCATTTGTGTTTTCTCCGTCTATTTTTCTGAAAAATCCATCGACATCGCGTCTCTCGCTCTCGCTGTCACGGAGAAGGAGAGACCCCAACGCCACAAGCCCGATGCTTGCCGCAGAAGTAAGCGGAAACGACCAGACAATCTCGCGCAGGAACGGCCACCGGGAACTGAGGGCAAAAAGAGAAAGACCGAAGACTATGCCGCCTACGAGGGCCAGCATTCCGGATCTGCGGGAAATCCTGCGGCAAACCAGCCCTGCAATCATCGGTATCGCGATTGGAGGAAGAAAGACGCCGAAAATCTTGTTGGAAACGTCGAAGAGGTCGTCCGCACCCTGGACGTACTGCATGATGAAGGTAAGAGCTATGACAATCATCCCTATAAGAACGGTAGCCGTCCGTGCGACAACCATCTTGGCCTTGGACATGGCCGCAGGAAACATCTTCAGGAACATTTCATTTACGACAACGGCGGCGGCGGCATTTATGTTTCCTGCAAGAGAGCTCATCGTGGCGGAGAACATCGCAGCGATGACCATCCCCATCATCCCTATCGGCAACACGTGCGAACAGACAAGGGCATACACCCCGTTCATGCCTTCATCGGGGATCCCCGGCAGGAAGATTCGCGCAGCCATCGCAGGGAAGAAGAACAGCGGCGGACCTGCGAAAAGAAGCGCGGCCACGAGATGCGCCATTTTTTTGGCATCCCTGTCGCTTCGCGTCGAATAATATCGCTGAACGAGCGACCAGTTGGTCGAAAGAGTAGAACCCACACAGCAGAAGAACACAATCATGTAGACCCAGGTGTATCTGCCGGCCGTAAACCAGAAGAAGCCTTCAGGAGCCCGTTCGATGAAGACGGAAAAGCCTTTTGCCAAACCGCCACCGCCGTCCAGACGAGCCAAATGCCCGAGACAGAGGACAGGAAGCGTCAGCACCACGGCAAGAATGAAAAAGAACTGGATGAAGTCGCAGACGAGCGTCGCCTTCAACCCTCCGAGAAATGTGTAGAGTATTATTATCGCGCCTGAGATTGCAATCGACCAGAAAAGCGGGAATCCCATGCCAACGCCGACAACAGTCCCTATCGCAAGTAGCTTGAATGCATTGTCAAGAAGCTGCATCGGAAGCCCGAGAACGGCAAGCGTCCTGCACATTTGCGGCGTATAGCGCTTCGCGATGTAGTCGATCGGACTGCCTGAAGCCGCCCTGCGCCAGCGCACGGCCAGAAAATGCGCCCCGAGAAGAACCGCCGGAACCGAAAGCCAGCTGACCGTAACAGGAACCAATCCGTACTTGTACGCCAAAGCGGAATACATGACAAAAGCAAGAGCCGAAAAGCTGTTCATGTAGAAGGATATCCCTGCCAGCCACCACGGAACGGTCTTGTCGCCGCCAAAGAACTGCTCCGCGGACTTCGAACGGCGGGCGAAATAAAGGCCGACCGAAATCATCACGGCGAAAAAGACCGCAATTACGGAATAATCGACAAATGACAGGCTCTTCGACACTTCAAACCACCTCCGTCACCATGCTGTCACCGGATTGGGGCTGTAGGCTCCGAAGTCTTCTGCGGCTTCGTCAAGCTCTTTGATCGTATCGGCTCTTCCGGCGAGATAGTCCGAAAGTCTCCGTTCGGCTTCAGCCATGCGCTCCAGCTGTGCGGCATTGCGCTTCTGGATGCGCTCGAAACCGAACGGGAGGGACGTCGAATGCCAATCTGCGCGGTATTCGACGCAAAAGTCCTGCATCAATTTCCTCAAGCACGGAAGATCCTCGAAGGTTATGCGGGCAATAAGAGCCTTGTCCTTCCTCTTCCATGCGGCAAGGATGTCCGCTTCGTAATCGAGCTTGGCGCGAAGAACCTTGACGAGCGATTTTGCGGAGGCCGGAAGATTCTCGAGCTTCTCGCATTCGACAAGCGTGCGCCGGTAATCCGCCATGACCGCATTGGCGTCATCGCGCCATTCCTTCGTTTTGTACTTTGCACAGTAAAAACGCCTGTCCTTCGTTTCGCTAGGTTTGCGGACCAGATAGTTGCGGTAGTTGCCGCAGTAGATAGGATCGTCGTAAAGAATCGAGAAATCAAGAATCATGTCCGGCCACTCGTCGGCATAATGGCGCATCACATCGCCGAGTTTGACAAGGGCGCGGTAATCAAGACCCGTTATCCTTCCGAAACGCGCGCAATTTTCCGCATTTGGCTCGGGGGTCCTTCCGGAAGAAAGCTCCGCGCAGGCGAAAAGGCCTTCTTCTGCGATATCGGGCATTGATGCCGAACCATCGTCCCCCCACACTGTGAACCACATCTCTCGACAGCCCTTCTTGAGCGCGGCCCTGACAAACGGCGCGGACGTCGCCAGAGTCTTTTCTCTGTCATGGAGGAAATGCGCCCACACCTGAATGCCGCCCGCGAGAATGAGATTGTCCGAAAGCTTTCTGTGTCCGTCGATCATCTTCTCGTAGTATTCCTGCCTGTCGTGATAATAATCCCAGTAGCAAAGCGTGACGTTTTCCGGAAGCTTCTCGGCAAGAGACGGATCTACCGTCGCGTTTTCGTCATAATAGTCGTGAGTCGACGATGCGTTGCGGTAGATCATATCGCTCCAGATTATCGGACGAGAAAAACCATATTTCGCGCAAATTTCGTTGACGCGCCTCAAATGCTCGACAAACACTTCACTCTTGTCGCGCTTGCCGTTCTTCTTGGCATATCGCGCGCCCGCAAAACCGCCGGCTTCGTCCATGCCGAGATGTATCTGCTCGCCGCCGACCGTCTCGGCCCAGAACGCGATCATCTTTTCGATGAGGGCATAGGACTTCTCCTCGCCGACAAGAAGCGTCGAGCCGGTGTTTTTGATGTCGGCGTAATCGCTCCACCTGAGAACGGTCTCGAGATGTCCGAGCGTTTCTATGCACGGCACCATCCTTAGTCCGTACTTGTCGGCGAGCTCCTTTATCCGTTTGACGTCGGCTTTTGAATATCGCCCTTTCATATAGCCAAACTTCGCCTCGCCGTCGAGCCTGAACACGTCTTCGCAATACAGCATGACGGCGTTGTACCCCATCTCGCTCATCCTCTTGAAGCGTTTTTCGAGATAGTCGATCCTCAAGACCCTCCCTCGCGACACATCGATCATCGCACCAAGCGTCTCGAACTTCGAGTGCGACGAAGGTCTTCCGGCCGTTTCATCCGTTTTCCTCTCGGCCTTGAGGGCGTCCTTGAGATTCCAGATCGTCAGCCTTGAGAGAAATTCCCCGGCCGTCATTTTCGCGCCCGGAGCATATCTGAAGACCCTGCGGCCGCCGAAAAGCGTCACAAAATTCTCGTCAAACTCTCCGCCCTGATCTCCGGCCACATAGAGCATCGTCGCGAACGAGGGGGCCTCGGAGGAGACCGAAACCTCGACACTTCCGTCTTCAAGGACTCTCGCACCCTCAACCTTCAGCCCCGGAGACGGAAGATCCGTCCTGGCGAGACGCGACACGGTCTCGGTCTCCTCGTTCCGGTAGGCTTTTCCTTCGGCATCGAAGCCTTCGACCGAAAGGACGAGAAACGTCCCGGAGCTTTCACGCTCAGTTTCGCCAAACGTCTTCACACCCGCCCCTTCGAACGAGAACGGATAGGTGTTCCTTGCCGTTTCGGCGCCATCTGACATCCTGCGTCTCGACACGGTAAGCCTGCCCTTGAGCGGACGCGGCAGATCCCAGACAACAGTCGCCACGGAATCGAATTCGCTGTTCGTCCTAGAATCGAGAAACGCCACGAGCGGCTTGTTGAAGCGCCTGGCGGCATACATCGCAGCCTTGAGATTCAGCGCATGGTCGATCGACGAATCGCTGTATGTCGGCCACCAGTCATTGAGCTGCCAGTTCAGCACTCCCATGCAGTACGGCATTTCGGCGTGACAACGGTTCTGCACCTTTCTCAAAAGACGGGCCTGAAGAACCTGCGTGAGATACATGAAAGACTCTTCGTCTTTCGGCTCGCCGAAATATTCTTTTATCGCCGCAAGCGCGCGCTTCTCCTCGCCCTCCTTCTTGACGTGGTTCATCATGTCGGGCGATTCCGGATCGAGCGAAGAGACGAAACGCCTCATGTAATCGGCCTGCGGATACGAGCGCCAGCCATATTCGCTCATAAAGCGGACTTTGAGCGCAAGATACGCCTCTATCGGACGGTTGCCGCCGCCCACCCCCCAGCAATGGCTGTCGCCCTTGTCGTAATCGAAATTCTCCTCCCAGCGCCTGTCGCCGGAACAGGGAGAACTAGGCCAGAAAAACCGCCCGGGATCGGTGCGCGCGGCAGCCTCGGCTATCGTCGTCGAAAGCCTGTCGCAAAGCGCGTACCACGAGCGCGTCACATAGCTGCACCAGTACGATTCGTTGTCGCCGCACCATATCGCGATGGACGGATGCGATTTGAGGCGCTTTATCTGGTGGACGACTTCAGCGCGAATATTGTCGCGAAACTTCCAATCGTCCACGGGATAGTAAGCGCATGCGAACATCATATCCTGCCAGACGAGAAGCCCGAGCTCGTCGCAGATGTCGTAAAATCCGTCATCCTCGTAAACGCCGCCGCCCCATACGCGGATCATGTTCGCGCCCGTCTTCGCCGCTTCGCGCAGCTGAAAAGCGGCCCGGTCGGCCGTGCGCCGCGAAGGGAACGCCTCCGAAACTATCCAGTTCCAGCCCTTCGCGAAAACATCCGCTCCGTTCACCCTGAAGAAAAACGATTCGCCGCCCTTCGAGTCCTTTTCACGGACGAGCTCGACCGTTCTGAAGCCGAGATTGCGCTTGAGAGTTTCGCCCTCGCACGAAACGCTGTAACGGTACAGATTCTGTTCGCCGTAGCCGTTCGGCCACCAGAGACGCGGCTTTTCGACAACGAAAGGAGCTTCGATCGTGAACGGAGCGCACGAGCGCGGCACTTTCGCTTTTACAGTTTTCTTTTCACCCTCAAACTCGAAATCGACTCGGACCTCGTCGCCGGCCTTCGCGCACGCGACGGGCGAAACTTCGGCCGTCAGAACGACGCGGCCTTCGCCGTTTTCGATTTTCTGGGCGTGCCAGACGTAATCGAGATACGCCGTATCGGCCGATCTAAGGCGGACTTTACCGAGAATGCCGGACGTCGGGACGGAAACGCCCCAATCCCATCCGGCCTGACACTGCGTGCGCCGGAGAAAATTGATGTACCTTATCGTGTTGCGCCCGTGGCTGGAGATTTTGTCGGAACATCCCGCGGCGGCCTTGCGCTTAAGACTCGCTTTCAGGGGAGAAGGCAATCTCACCTCGAGAACGTTTTCGTCTTTGAGGATCCCCGTCACGTCAAACGACCATTTGCGGAACTGGTTGTTCGCGTAAAATCTTTCGCCGTTAAGAACGATTTCGGCAGGATCGTCTACCGATTCGAATTCAAGTCGGACGTTTTTAGCGTCTTTCATCGCCGGCTCGAGTTTGAAGCGGCGCGTGAAAACGCTCGTGTCGTTCACATGTTTCTGCACGAGCCATTCGTTCGTCCCGAAGAAAGGATCGGGTATCAACGAGGCTTTCAAAAGCGCGGAATAATTGTCTCCCGGTATTTCCGCGGCGATTGCGGGGGCGTCGCCCATCTTGAGCTCCCACGCGCCGCCGAGATCCTGCTCCGCCGCCAACGAAGGGAGCGCAGCCAAAAAACTTATAAAAAAGAACTTTTTCATGGTCGCATATTCCTTTTCTCATTCCGGTGCGCCGATGATCTTCATCTCCTTGTCTTCGGCACCGCTTTTGACGTCATCGAGCCACTTCTTCTCTTCTCTGATCGCGCTCGCCCTGTATCCGTCCCATGCGCGGCGGAGAGATCTCACCTCCGCCGCCGCCATGGGATCGCGCACACGCTTTTCGGCCGACGCGATGCACTTCTCGAGTTCATCCGCCACGGAACCAGCGAAAAATCCATCCGCTTTCGTGCGCATGGCGTTTCGCAGGATTATGTCGCAATCCTCAAATTCCATGGGAGACGCGAACGTAAGATTCTCGATCGCGGCCGACATGACAAGCGAATAAAAGCGTCCGACATCTTCCGCCGCTTCGCGGAAGGTGCGCTTAAGATAGTACGCGCGAAGCTTCGGCACGTCTGCGCCCGACGCGCCCCAGAGAAGTCGCTCCATAACCCACTTTTCCATATTACTCAAAGCTTTCGACTCCGCCTCCGCGTGCCAGTCGAAAAACCCGAGCTCGACCTCGGCCTTGTAATCCCACGCGGCGACGTCGGCCCACGGACGCGCCCCGACGCAGAGGAAGTATTCGTAAAGAGAAAGCCTCACATCCTGCTGGCTCCACGCGACCATCGAACGGTAATGAAGATCGTTCATCGGCGCGAAGATCGGCACGAAATAATTCTTTCTGATATACGGGCAGAATCTGATGTCGTAATTGCGCGAGACCGTTATGAGCGGAATCGGCGACATCCAGAAATATCCGATCGACTCTATCCGCGCGTCGCGTTTCGCGAAAACGTTGACCGCGTTTATCATCGCGGAACCGTTGGCGTAATACTGCGTCGAGCGGAACGCCGCGCTTTCGGGGCCTACCGTGGAACCGTCGGCGAGACGGATCGGGGTCAGACACTCCGAGCACTGGCACATCGAAATCGAATCTTCGACCCAGAGACCGTGAAGATCGTATGAGTTCCATGCGAACGCGCGCCCCTTCTCCTGCGTTTCCGCGAACGGTCCTCTCGTTATGCGGGCAAAAGCCGACGCTTCCAGATAGTTCTCGCGCGCCCTGTCGAGAACGCGTATGAGACACGGATGCCCCGTATAGCAGCCGGGCTTCATCAAAGTGCCGTCGGCGCGCCGCCCCCACGTATCGTTCGGCTCGCCTTTCTTCTCGTCACCCCTCGGCTCGGTGCCGTAGCCCCACCAGTGGTTTATGCAGCGCGTGCGCTGACGCGCGAAATGCCAGCTGCCCTCCCACTGGAAACCGGGCACGCGATTCGGCCCGTCAACGCCGAATATGCTGTATTCGGGCATTTCCGGCGCGTGGACGAAGCCGTCGCCCCACCTGATTTCGAAGTCTCCGCCCGCATCCGGCTCGAAAATCCTCACGGGCCTTCCGTCCGCGCCCGAATGCGGATAAATGATGTCCGTGTTGTTTTCAAGAAGCTCGTAAAGCGCGAACGCGAGCCCTCTGACGTTTCCCGCGTAATTATACCGCGAAGCGTAGATATAAACGTTCGTTCCGTCCGAGCGTATTGCGCAGCCCGGCTTTCCCGCGAGCGCCTTCATGTCGGCGTCGTACTGCGCCTTATCGATTTTCGAATAGGCGTTGCCGCCGACGATGATCGAATTTTCGATCTTGGCGCCTTTCTTCGGCGGCAGACGCGTCTCGATCCTGATGTCTGCGGCCATCGAAAACTTGCGCTGGAGAACGCCCGCGAATTCGTTGGCGGCAGCGAAAACGATTTTGGAATACACCGCGCGCTCCGCCGCCGTGGCACCCGGCGGAAAACTCGCCGGCAGAACGTAGATCTTTCCCTTGGGCCTGCGCTTTTCGATGAATTTTATCGGTGCGGCGAGCCTCCCTTCTTTCGGCGGATCGAACGCGCTTTTCATCGAATCGAAATCGATCACCCTTTTCGTGTCGCGCGATCCGAGGAATTCCCTGTATTTCGCGAGATCGCCGCCGGTATGCATAACGCCTCTGGTGAAACGCGGGTCGGCTATCGTCACGACGACTTTCTCATTGTTGTTTGTCGGTATCTTCTTGTTGTCATAATAAAAACACCAGTGGGTGAGCTTGGTGTAATAGGAGCTCTTGTTGTTCGATGGATCCGAGTTGGCGATATCGTAAGCGAAAACCCTCCAGCCGTCTCCGCCGCGCGAAAGCCCGCTCGACATGTCCTTGTTCTGACAATAATCGGCCTGAGCCAGACCCCAGCGCGTCCAGTCGCAAAAATCGTGCGTCTTCGAGAAGAAGCTTATCTGAAACGTATCGAAAGGCTTGTTGAGTTCCTTCTGGTTGGTGCCGTAAAGCATCGGCTTCAAGTCGCCGAGAAGCGGCTTCGCCCCGTCGAACGTCTCGACCTTGGCGAAAAACGTGAACGTGTTATAGTCCAAGCCGTCGATCTCCACCGGAAAGCGCAGAAGACAGCGAGGACCTCTCTGCAAAGTTATCTTGACGGCCGGGGCGTCCTTGCCGAGAACTTTCACCGTCGTATATTCGACCGTGAAGCCGCCGTCTTTTTCTTTTTCGAGCTGCGGGCGAAGTTCATACCTGTCCGGAAGCGCGGGGATCGAATCGGCCGCGCCCTCGCCTCGGGCATACTTGAAAACATCGTCGATGCACTTCGATTTGACAAGCGGCTCGCCGGTGCCGAAAACATTCTCCTTTCTGGTCCAGCGTCTTTCAGGCAGCGCCGTAAAGCGGGCTTTCGGTTTCGGCCTCAAAAGCCTCAAGTCTATGATCTCAAACTCCTGCTCGAAGTCTTCGCCGTCAGCCGCGCCCGCGACAAACGAGAGCCTGTCTATCGTCGCGGCGTTTTTCGCCTTGAACGGAATCGTGAAATCTTCGAATTCGCCGCCGACATTTCCGGAAAGCCGCGCCGAAAAGTTTTTGCCCGAGAGCGCGACCAAGAGAGACGGAGAAGCGTTTTTGACCTTCGCTCTGACCCTGAACGCCAAACCCGTGAAATCGTCGGCGCGGAGATTGAGCCTATCGATGACAATAGTCCTGACGTCGGGGTTTTTCTCCGCGGCAGACGAAAAGGAAAGCGCGGCCTTGTTCTTGCCGGTGTCGATAAGCCCGACGGCGATCTCCTTCTCGATCACCGTCCTGTCTATCGGGCGTATTCCGAGAGCGAGAGCGTACGCGCCTTCGTATTTAAGCCAACGGTACTCGTTGACGCGCGTATTGAGAGTATATCGCGCGACGGGGGTTTTCGGCACGGCGTCCACGGGAAGCGGATAGTATGCCGTGACGTATTCTTTCTCCGGCATCGTGCCGAGCTCTTCGCTCGGCTCCGCCGCCTTGATCTTGAGGGCGGGCGCGGCAAAAAGCGACGTCGACATCGCGATTGAAACTGCACATGCGAAATTTCTGATCATCGCCTCATCTCCTCTTGTGTTTTTTCCTCTTGTCTTTACCGACGCCGAAAACCGCTTCTCCTATCCCCGGAAGGACCTCTTCCCACGGCTGACATCTCTTTTTATCGTCCTTCTCGAGACAAAACCACGTGCATTTCTCTCCGTAAATCCAGATATGTCCGCCGCTCGCCCGTCGTTTGGCCTCTTTGAAATTGTCCTTGAAAAAATGGACCTTCGATTTCGCCGCGTTAATGGCCGGCGTGAGGCAGCCGCTTTTCTCGGGCCAAGCGTAGGCATCGAGATAGAACGCCGGGGCGAAACCGCCCTGCTTGCGGTGCTTCGAAGCCAGTCGTTTATCGAGCATTCCGCAGCCCGTCTCGTTTCTATTTTCCATACGCTTGTAGGCGGCTTCATTTTTCGCGCAGTAGCCGTTCCATTCGTCGCCATCGACAAGCCTCGCCTTGGGCGGCATCGTCTCAAGAAGTCCGTTGCAGAACTCGCCCATAAGGTCCGAACCGTTGAAGCTCCAGAGATAAAATCCCCACAAGACGATTTCGGGAAACTCTTCAAACACGCGCTCACCCACTTCGCGCCCGCGCCTCCGAGCGACTTCGAGATATTCTTTTTGGGTGTGGCTTAAATCCGGCGGCTGAACGCCACCGCCCTTGATCTTCCCGCCGCCCTTCACCCACCACGCGCTCTTCCAATAGCTGTTGACCGGATACACGCCATAGCCTTCCGGGTCGAAACATATACCCGCCATCCCCAGCCTTTTCGCAAGCGCGGCGGCTTTGCCCCAGTTGTACGCGACCGCCTTCCAATAATCATCGCTGAACCAGTCGGGTTTATGCTGATCGATGAGAACCCCGAGAAAATTATACTTCCATTTCTTGAATTTAATCCCCTTATACAACTTGGCCGCGTCATCGGCCCTTTCGAGATCGCGCTTCGAAAATTTTGTTTTTCTGAAAACGTCGCTCAGGGCTACATGAATCATGATTCCGTCGAACGGCGCGACCTCTTCGTAAAGGGCGATGTTTTTTCTGATTTCCGCCAGCGTGGGCAGTCGCGAGCCTACCGAAACGATTTTTACGGGTTCTTTCGCGGAGGCGAAGCCTTGACAGAAGAGAAGCGCCGCCGTTGCGAAAAAAAGCGATTTCCTTGAGCCGCTCATTTATCCGTCCCCTTTCCCACGGCCTGATTCATCAGAAGCACGTAATGCTTTCTGGCGATCGGGTTTCCGATCTTGTCGAGATACCTGCCGAAGACTTCGCGAGCCTCTTCGCCCGTAAGCATCTTGTACGAGCGCGGCGCGCCGCGAAACGCCCTGCGGCGATAGCGCGCGTAATACTCTTCGGCGGCAGGCGCCCCCTCGCGGTAGACGCGACGGAGAAACCACTTGCGGATTCTTTCCACCTCGTTGATGTCGGCCGTCCAGCCGATGCGCCCGAAGAGCCACCCGTTCATCATCGCCGTGGGCTTTTTATAGTCGTTCACCCACGCGAGCTCGGAGCCTATTGACGTTGCGCCAAGCGAAGTGTACCACTTATAGTCTTCCGCGGCGGCCTCGATAGCCGTCGTGTCGGCCCGCAGGAGCGGTCCGAAGGCAAGATAATCGTAAACGCGCATCTCTCCGCCGAGAGACTTCATCTTCAGCGTATTTTCGTAATATCCCCTGTTGAGAGGATGATAGACAGGCACATTCCCCGACGCCCTCTTGTGCCAGGGACAGGTAATCCAGACCACATTGTCGGAGATTTTGCATTTGGGGGCAGGGTACTGGAAGAGATATGCGAGAATCTCAGTCTTCACGCCGGGACACTCTTTCGCTATCCCGTCCGCCATCGCATTGACGAACTGCATGTACTGGGTCGAGCGATAAAGCATCTCCTCGGCCGTCATGCCGCCTTTGCTCGTCTTGCCGTTCGACTTGAGAATCGTGCCGTCATCGCACTTGATGGGTTTCGTGCAGCCTTCGCAAACGCATACGCGCCAATTGTCCTCATTCCAGAAGCCAAGAGAGACGATCGGGTACGGGACCTTCTCCGCCAACGACTTCTTGACCTTCTTCACCCCGTTGGAAATCGCGATCTGGACCGCATCGGGCCCGCTCAGGCAGACCTGTCCGTTGTAGTAGCTGTGGGGAATGCGTTTCTCGCCGTCGAACGTCATGTACGGTTCCGTCTTGGGGAAGAACTCGATCATCTCTCCGGAACGCGCCGCGTGACCGGAAAGCCTGTGCACCATGCGCACCGTCGAAAAGTTGCGCGCCCTCCACATGTCCGCATGAAGGACGGGAATCTTGCGCACATTGCGGTAGTCGTTGCCCGAAAGCCAGCCGCGCGCGCCTGTGGCGGGCTTGTCGCGGCCATTGCCCCAGCGGACCGTGAAATCGGGAGATTCGTCATAGACGGTACCGAACTTTGGATCTGCCGCCGCAAACACGATCGTCGAATTGTTTTCGAGAAATGCAACCGCACCGCGAAACACCCCGACGGCGCAGGCGTCTCGCGGCAGACCGCAAGATGCGGCATTTTCGCTTGTCGTGCCGTTCGGGACGGCGCATCCGATATGGATGTCACGCCCCTTTGTGCGAACGAACCACCCGTCTATGCCTTTCGCATCCTTCAGCCATTCGACATCCTCCCTCCAGAGTTTGTGCGCTTCGTCCGAATTGAGGAAGATTCTGTATTTGACAGTTCCGGTAGGCGCCTCTACAATCGCAATCTTCGCGCCCGTCATCTTGCCTATCCAATACTGAAGTTCTCGCGCGGCAAGCTCGACAGAGCCGTAGACGTCTTTAGGAGCGACAATCTCCACATGGGCGACACCATTCTCGACGATCTTGAGCGGCTTTTCAAGCCGACCTTCTGCAGGCGGCTCTAGCGCCCATGAAGAATCGGACATATCAGGTTCGTACTTGTCGCACCAGGCAAGCCACTTCCTGAAAAGCATGTCGCGCGGAGTACCCTTCCACGAATCTTCGCGGAAAAGACGGATATCCGAAATCCATATCTTCCTGGTCGCGCTTTCGTCTTCACCACCCTCGGGAAGAACGGTCATGCGGATGCGCGTCATGCGCCTGCAATCTATCCAGCTCGCCCAGTACGGCTCGTGCACGAGTTCGCGCCTAACGCGCGTCAGCAGCGTCTCCGTCTTCACCGCCTTCTCGTTCATGGTCCCGTGGACATTGTACCCGCCGCGGTACTCGACTATCGTCCGCACCGGGAAGGTGCGCTCGATGCAATAGTCGATCACCTGGTAGTCGTTCATCATATCGACACCACCCAGAGGTATCTCGATGAACAGGGTAAACCCCTTTCTGCACGGAAATTCTACACAGTAGGCAGGCCTCGTCTCTCCGCCGAAATCGTGCGGAGCGCATGTAACGCGACACTCCTTGGCTCGGTTTGTCGGGATGTCCAGTTTGAACTTTTCTGGCCTGATGATATGAGACAGCGCCTCAGCACCCGCTAAAAACGGCAGAAGAAGAAATATTAAGACTATTTTTTTCATATGTCGTACTGATTGCCCACCTGCTTTTCAGCAAGCTCCGTTTATCTGACTATGACCCTAAAGCCCTGCATTATCTCCAATTCAAAGCAACCTAAATCTACCCGGTCTCCGTAAACCCTCGCCTTGCCCGAAAGATCAAGCGCGCCTTTCATCCACTCTTGCCTTATGCCGGCATTTAACGCCGGGGACCTGCGGCCAAAGGTATAGTCGTCGTTCAAAAGAGGATCTGCGGCGAGATTGCCTTCTCCCGCGACCTCCCCCTTCGTGAGCGTATATGTAGCCGCAGCGCCGCCGGAAAGCACCAGGTTTCCATCAATCCAAGACTGATTTTTTCGTTGACCGCCGTTATCGAAGCAAATTGAGTTTATTATGGAGCCGGCGAGCAAATATACACCGCCCGCAGCCTGATGGACGCAAGACCTGTTGCCTACGATTGTACAGTTCTCGACAGCCGCGCCGGCGGAATAGCTCGCGCTTTCGGTCGTTCTAACAGCGCCTGCAACTGGATAATCATAAACTGTGTTATTCATCTGAGATATCGAATTGTTCACGATAAGACAGTTACGCACGGTCGTTTTATATCCGAGCAGCACACCGCAAGACGCCGCTTTGATACTAGAATTGACAATATCGCCGACGGATGTCGTATTGTTGGAAATAACGCAGCTGTCGATAAGAACATTGCCGTAATCGGCGCTCCACTTCGTATCGGTATAATATGACGCCGCATTTACTCCGATTCCGAGATAATATGCATTTCGGTTAAAATAGTTCTCATTGTTGAAAATCCTGCATTTCAATATCTTAGCGCCGCTACCGGCGGCAACAGTTCCGCAGCGATAACCGAATTCGCGCATTTGATCGCTATTATTGTAAATATCGCAATCGACCAGAGACGACGCGCCGCCGTCAACGGTTATGACTCCGGCATATTTGTGACGGCTGATACAGCCAAAAACCTTAGACGACCCGATCGAGCCCTTCACGACCCATACGCACTTGCCCGCGGTGCCGGCGTTTCCATCACGGATAACGCTGTTGGTGATGACGCCGCCGTTAAGATAAACCCAATGTTCGACACAACCTTCAGATGCGCCCGTTGTAACGGCATTGCTTATGACGCAATTGTCGACCGTGCCGGCGTTCACCATATTGAGCGCATAGCCGACATTGGTCCCCGTCGCAGACGTAGACGAAGTCCTCGCCCTTTGTATCGTGAGATTTTCAGCTCCCGCGCCGCCGCCTGCAAGCGAAAGGACGCGACGGGTGCCTTCACCGTCGAGAACCGTTTCCTCCGCAGTGGCGCCCGTTCCGACGATACGGACCGGTCTGGAGATTGAGACCAGATACGATCCGTCGGCGCTGCAGCCCGAAGAAGCCGTATAAACACCGGGAGCGAGGTACACGACGCCCGGGGCATCCGCCTCCTCGCCGTAAACGGCTGCAACGGCATCGGCGATATTATGCGCCGCCTTTTCCCATGTATCGTACGGAGCGGTATTGCTCCCCGATGAAGAAACATAAGTCGCCGTCAACGCGCCATGAATGGTTGAAGTGCACTGAGATGATTTTCCGCCGAGCCATTCGGTTGTAAGCGTTACGGTAAAATCCGTAAACTTGTGAGCGAACTTGTAGCGCCACTCGTTCGAGCCGGAAACCGTTTCTTCGACAACGGTGTTGCCGTCGCCGTCAACGATCTTCCACGTGTGGGAAACGACTTCGTCAATATGATTCGGAAATGCCTCAAAAGCGATTTCCGCCCCCTTTGGACCGACAAAATCGGACGTCTGCGTAAACTCAACCAATCTTTCATCGGTATACACAAACTCATAGCAGCCCATATCATGCGCAGCATCTTGAGGGCGAAGCGTGCCTAAAATATCATCGGTCGGCGCTTCGGTTGCGGTTCCCGTATTACGGCAAGGCGATTTTTCATTAAGCTCATAATTGCCGTTCTCGGGATTGGCGAAAAGCGGGTCCGAATTTATGCAACCCGTACCGGACATCGCCGTTGACGAGCAGCAATATGCGGCATCAACCTTCGTTCCGTTGGATTCTACTTTAAAATTGACAGCCCCTTCAGGTCCATTCCCGTAGAAAATCGAATTACGAACATATGCCGCCACATTCTTGAGGTATATGCCGTGCGACCGGAAACGGCTGACTTCCGTATCGATAGAGTTGTTCACGACCGTGCAATTGAAAACCTTTGTTCCGGCCGTGTCTACACGAAGCCCCCCTGCATAAAACCAGGTGGTTGTCGTGCCTGAACGCGGATTAGTTATACGGTTACCGTATATCAGCAGATTCTCAAGTTTCGACGCGCCGTTCGCGACCCACACGCCTCCTACGCAAGCGGAATACGCCATGTTGTTTCTGACGACAGTTCGGCGAACCGTTGCCGCGCCGTTAAGATAAATCGGAGCGCTATCGAAGAGGGGACTGGCGGCCGTATCATTTTCGGTATAATTATTCTCAACGACACAATCTTCTATAAGCGCTCCGGTCGAATGAACTCTGATGCCGGGAGTCGCTCCGGTGAATTTTTCATGTGCAAGCAATCTATTATTCGCGACGACGGTTTTTGAAAGCGAGGAATTGCCGCTCATGTAAACCATCCCGATTCCGATTGAGCGGATTACATTGTTGGTCACATGACATTGCGTCATTTCGGAATTCGACAACACGACCCCGGCTCCGCCCAACGAATAATTCTTTCCGTTTTTATATGTGGCATTCCTGATGACGGACTTTTCGATTTTGCTTTGCAGACTCAACGAAACCAACCGCCCTTGATAGCTCCACGTACCGTCAGGCGCCTTAGCGGTCCCGGGATCAACCGCCGCATCCGTAAAAATGCAGTTTGAAACCAAAGCCCCGTCCTGCGCGGTCAAAACCCTGTATTTCAAGGTGTCGTCCTTCGTGCACCTCGCCCCCTTGAAAGTGAGATTCTTTACAACGCCGTTGGTAACGTAAAGAAGCGAAGCCGATGTCGTATCGGAAGCGGTGGCGCTATATGCCTTGAAGACGGTATCTTCCGGCGAATTGCCCGTACCCTCGAGCGTGACCCCGCTCGGCACCGTAATGCCGGCATAGTCCGCGAGCATATATTCGCCAGGGGCAACTCTCACCGTATCGCCACTCACAGCTACGGCGAGCGCCGCTTCGACGGTCGCATAGATGTCAGGCACATTAAGCTCTGCCGCGCTGGCAACCAACGGCGCCATCGCCATGACGGCGAGGGACGCGACGCAATACACTGTTCTTTCAATTTTCGACTGCCTTTTCATTTTTTAGCGCCTCCAATTTTTATGTTTGTGTTTTCGCAATAGATCGGCGCGGCATTCACGCCTTGCATGACAAGCCGCCGGCGATGCTGTTGAAGACGCTCAACGAACTCGCCGAAATCCTTTTTTGTGCTACCTGTCCACAAGACCTCCGCAAGTGCGCAGGAGCGCGGCCACATGCGCCAGTCGAGGTCATAGCGATTCCAGATAACTTCGCTCCAGAAACACGCCTGCGAACCGAGAAGATATTTTTCAGCGTCTCCTTCAAGCCCCCGGGCGGGATCGAACGAATAGACTTTTTCAAGCGAAACGACCTGATGCGTATTTCTCGGCGTGAACGGATCTTCAGGGTTGCCGTCTGTGCGGTTGAAATAGCAATGGCTCGAAGGACACATGACGAAAGGACGCCTCTGCTTCACAGCTTTAAGCCCGCCATTGCGCCCGCGCCAGCTCATAACGCGGGCGCCTTCGGGAATATCACACTCTAAAATCTCATCCCAGCCGATAATCTTCTTGCCCTTCTTCCCGAGATACTCGGCAAAGCGCGCCGTCACATACCCTTGGAGTTTCTCGGGCTTTATGCCCAGCGACTGCGCCTTGGCGCGGCACTTCGGGCACTTCTTCCATCGTGCCGTCGGGCACTCATCTCCGCCGATATGGACGAACTCGCCCGGGAAAAGCCCGACAACTTCGTCAAGCACCTTTTCTACGAACTTCAGAGCCTCTTCGTTCCCGACGCAAAGGACGTCGCTCTCGATCCCCCACGTGCAGCGCGGAACGCGCGGCAGTTTCTCTCCCGCGCACGAAAATTCGGGATATGCCGCGAGCGCCGCGCGGATGTGTCCGGGAAATTCGATTTCGGGAACGACTTCGATTCCAAGCGCATCGGCGTATGCGACAATTTCGCGGATATCATCTTTCGTATAATAAAACGGGCCGTAAACATCGCCGTTGAACTCATCGCCGCGCGCGAAATGGACGGGCGAGCACGGACGGACGGCGCCATATTTTATGAGATCGGGATACGCGTCAATCTCGATTCTCCAACCCTGATCCTCCGTCAAATGCCAATGAAGAACGTTGAGCTTATGCGCCGACATCTGCCTTAAAACGTGCTTTATCGTCTCCTTGCCGAAGAAGTGCCGCCCTTCGTCGATGAGAATGCCGCGCCACGGATATCGGGGATGATCTTCTATTTCGCAGCAGGGGATGACGAGAGGCCGTCCGATGTCGCCGCCCGTGTAGAAATCGCAGTTGCGGTAGAAGGTCTTCTCCTCCCCAAGCTGTCTGAGCGTCGCCATCGCATGAAGTTCGCCGCGAACATCCGAAGCTGCGACCTTTACTCCGCCGGTTGTGACGGAAAGCCTGTACGCCTCGGCCCTCATCGTGGGATCGCGCTCGAATTCGATCCAATCGCGCGTCACATAGGGCGCCGGAGCCCGATAGGCGCCCGGCGTTTTGCGGATCGAGCGCGGAGCCGGCACCAACGCCGGAACCGGCCTGTCTTCAAGCGCCGGCGACTCGTGCAGATTGACGATTTCGCCGATCTTCGCCTTGCCGGAGCAGTCTTTTACGACATCACCCTTCGCATACGCAATAATGTACTCTACTTTGACAGATTCGTTTTCCTTCGTCACCAGAACGCACGGCGAACCTGAAGGCTGGCCGGAAGCCGCAACCATCATGTTCGAAATCTTGCCGTTCTTCGTTTTGTCGACGACTACTGCGCACCCGGCGACATCCTGAAACTCGAGATTCGAAACAACATACCCGTCTGCGTTTCCGATGTTGAGCCCGGTGCGGCCTCCACGCAAAACGGCCTTTTTGAAACGGACGCCCAAAACCTCGAAAGCCTTGTCGCTCTCGCAATCCGCACCGCACGACGCATTCCTTATGACATCATCGGCAACGCCCGCCTTAAGCTCGAGAACCGGGCTTTCGAGAATAAGCGAAACGCCGGAAGGAAGGACAATCGCGCGGTCGAGACGCCAAACGCCGTCAGCGCTCAAAGGATCCCTCTGTGGGATCGTAACGCGCCTCGTCCCGTCGGCAACAGCGCCGGCGATAGCCTTTTCGATGCGTTGCGATGCGGAACCTTCAAACTCCGTCGGCGAACGAGACGGCATCGCCGCAGCGACAGAGGCTGTAAACAATGCGAGAAAAAACATCTTCATTTTCATTACACGTGATTATACCACCTTCAACCACTATTGCAGCAACCTGTAAATACAGGTTTTTCAGAACCAGACCGCAAACGCGGCACATCCGTCATCTGCCTTTTTAAGAACGACCTTGCCGTTTCTCAAAGGCGCCGCCACGGCTTCGTAATCGCGCGCATGATCATGGACATAGACCCAGGTCTCGGCATCCTTGTCGACACCTTTGAAATCCAGCACTATCTCCTTAGCGCCGCTGTGGTAATCTACGACGATGACGCCTTTTCGCGTTCCGTCCTCGCTTCTGGCGGCAAGAGTCGTGATGCCGTCGGCACTCCCGGATTTGCAGATGACGGGAAGCGCTTTTATGAATTCCCCGAACATCTTAAGGCCATAATAGACCTTGTATTTTGAATACCCGTCCTTGTATCCCCACGACCCGGTGTGGTTGCACCCGTAATAGTACGCCTGATCGAGCTTCGAGGTCTGGAACATCGAAAGAAGCGTGAGATTGAAGCAGGAGGAGACGATTCCGTTGTGCGAACCAGGGCCGGTCCAGACCTTTTTGCGCACTTCGGGATCGGGATTGCGAAGCGCGGCAAAGCCGCCCTTGCCCATGTAATGCCATTCGTTGATGATAAGCTCGCAGTCCTTGAAGCCATACTCGTCGCAAAGCTTGCGGCCTTTCTCAATCGCATTCATGACAACAGGCGGATGCCCCGTATAATGGTGCCACGAAATAAAGTCCGGAGCGACCCCTTCTTTTTTGCACTCTGCCAGAATGGCCCTGAAATAGCTCTCGTTCATCCAGCACAATGCAGGCCCGCCAACCTTTACTTCAGGAAACTCGCTCTTGATGCGCTTAAGGCACGTGACGAAAAACTTGACGAACCTGTCGCGGCGCTCCAGATCTCGGGCCTTTCTGTCGGCCGCAATCTCTTCGGGCGCATCTCCTCTGCCTGCGTCGCCGTCAGGAAGACACCACATGTTGTTGACGCCATCAGGCTCGTTCCAGATTTCCCAATACCTGATGTTCCAATTGTGCCCGTTCGCCCAGCCGCGATTGTAGTGGCGGACGGTGCCGGCGAATATCTCGGCCACCTTGTCGAAATCGTCAGGAATGAGCGTATTGAAATGGACATTCGGCCCCGAATGCTCAATGGATGCTCCAAGCCGGAAAAAGATATCCAGCGACGCCTCTTTGCGGCATCTGTCCAGAAGATAATCGGTCGGCGCAAAAACATAGTTCTTGGGATCTTTCGCATCAAGATGCATAAGCGGAAATATCTGATGATAGTCGCATACATGCTGATTCGAGTTTACGAGCGCCCAGTCGTGGGTCCTGGCATACTTGAAGCCCATCGACTTTATTTCGTCGATGACAGCCTGGGAACACCCTTCTATCTTCGCTCCGAATCCGGAACTGTGCAACTCCGGACGCATTCTTCCGGTGTCTACCGTAAAATCAACCGGCAAAACTGTAGCCAAAACACACGCTGCGATCGTCATACCAACATTCTCCTGTTTTTGTGTTTGTAAATATCTCCGCCTTATTGCCCTTCTGCATTCCCTGCGAACGTAAGCACGTTTTTCATATCGTACCACAATCAGCTCTTTTGCAACAACCTGTAAATACAGGTTTTTCAAAACTGTCATCTCCAGAAGTAAATGCAGGTTCCACCTGCATTTACCTCCTAAGTTTATTGGGTAGTATTGATTCTGGTATATTTCCCCTCTATTCCTTCATAGGAAGGAAACCTGCGTTTACTTCTGAACAACTCCGACACCCTTCCTTTTGTATTGCAGAATCGGTATCGTATCCCTTACCGAACGAATCCATTCGGTAGGTGCCGATGGATGGTGACGGGATACAACAAAAGGAAATACGCCATGAAACACATGGGCAACGATGAAAGAAACCGCATATCGAACGCTTTCATCTGGAACTCCGGCGCATCCTCCAGAAAGGCGTCTCGTTCAACGCGCTTTCCCAAGAGCAGGTCAATCTGATTATGTCGCACCTCAACAGCTATCCGAGACCGTCGCTTGGTGGCAAAACTCCATATGACATATTCGCTGAAGAGTTCGGAGAAGAGGGAAAGCTGTTCCTCGACAAACTCGGCATTGTCCGCATCCCATCTGACGAAGTCACGCTGCACCCTTTCCTGCTCGGGCAGAAATTCCAAAAAGCAGTTACTTTCAGAACTTGCTTTTAGTTTTGGACACGACGATCCGCTTCCTCCTCTCCGTTATTATTTGATATAATTGAAACGTATATTTCATCGCAACAAAAACCTACAACGCCATGAATCTTAAAAATACATTACTCGCCTTCTCGGCACTGCTCATCACCGGCGCCTCGTTCGGCGCAATCCGCGCCACCACCCCGACCGTCTGGCCGAAAGGCAAAGACAGCTGGCAGATGGACCGCCATAACGCCAAAATGGAAATCGTAAAGGCGGGCGGCGCAAAAGTCGTATTCATCGGAGACTCGATCACGCACAATTGGGAAAAAGCCGGCAAAGAGCAGCTTGAAAAATATTTCTCCGAGGGAGACATGAAGATGCTCAACCTCGGCACAGGCGCAGACCGCACCGAACATGTTCTCTGGAGAATTAAAAACGGGGAACTCGACGGCTATGAGGCCAAGTGTATCGTCGTCATGATCGGCACGAACAACACGGGCCACAATTCGATCGAAAAAGAGCCTCCCATGGACACAATCCTCGGCATAAGAGAAATTCTTACGGAAATCCGAAAAAAACAGCCCAAGGCGACTATTGTTCTCTCGGCGATCTTCCCCCGCGGCAAAGACGCCAGCGACGCAAAGCGTATACGCAATGAAATCGTGAATAAGGAAATCTGCAAATTCTGCGACGGCGAAACGATTTTCTGGTGCGACTTCAACGATGAATTTCTCAATGAAGACGGAACGCTGCCTAAAAAACTTTTCCCTGATTATCTCCACCCTGTCGGCCCCGGATACGAAATCTGGTACAAGGCCGTAAAGCCCTACATCGATTACGCGCTTTCCGACAAAAAAGGCGAAGCCCCGAAAAACCGCTACTCGAAAAAGAAAGATGCCCCTAAGGCCGATAAGCCGACGACGATCCAGCCTGTGGCGCGAGTTAAGGGGATGCATCGCCCGCGCAACTACGACGTATGGACCCAAAAGCTTTTCACCAACCGTCGAATCATTTCAAACAACAAAGAGATAGATATCGTTTTTGCCGGCGATTCCATCACCCATTTATGGGGCTTTCAAGGCAAAGAGGAATACTCAAAGCTTCTTAAGAAATACAGCATCCTCAATATCGGCTACAGCGGCGACAGAACGCAGCACCTCTTGTGGCGCGGCCTTTACGGTGAATTGGACGGGTACAAGGCCAAGTGCGTAATGCTTATGATCGGCACGAACAACAGCGGCGGCAACACTCCCGAGGAGGTCGCTCTCGGCGTTCGCGCGTTCCTTGATCTGCTCGCTAAAAAGCAGCCCCAGGCGAAAGTCATCCTCCTTCCTATTTTCCCGCGCGGCGACGCCAAGGACTGGCGCCGCGCCAAAAATGACAAGGTCAACGAAATCATAAAAACCTACGCGGACGGCGAAAAGATCGTCTGGGTCGATTTCAACGACAAGTTCCTTGATAAAAACGGCGACACTAAGTGGATCATGCCAGACCGCCTCCACCCGGAACTGCAAGGTTACAAAATCTGGGCCGAAGCGGTCATGCCGTATTTCCAGAAGTTCTGCGGAAAATAATCCGCTGAAACATCCCGCAAAGAAGACGCCCGTGAAGTGTAATTTTCACGGGTGTCTTTTTTTACGCGCGGCTTAAACCGTCTCACTTCTTTTTTGCCGACACCGGCACGGGCGTCGTTTTAACCTTCTCGATAATTTCCTCAAGAATCTCGGGATTGCTTTTCAGAAACTCGATAGCCGCGAGCGTCCCCTGGGCGAGCTGTTCCGTACCGTAGCTGAGCCAGCTTCCGCGCTTTTCGACGATGCCTCGGACCAAAGCCGCGTCGAGCACCGAACCTTCACGCGAAATCCCGCATGCGTAAAGAATATCAAACTCGGCTTCCGTAAAGGGAGCCGCGACCTTATTCTTGACGACCTTTACGCGCGTACGGTTTCCCACGACCTCTCCCTGAGGATTTTTTATCGCACCTATCCGCTGGACCTGCAGGCGGCACGTCGCGTAGAATTTAAGAGCCTTGCCCCCGGGTGTAGTCTCGGGATTGCCGAACATGACGCCGATCTTCTCGCGCACCTGATTCGTGAATATGCACAACGTCTTCGTCTGTGAAATCGCCGCCGTAAGTTTACGCATCGCCTGCGACATGAGCCGCGCCTGAAGACCGACGTGACTGTCGCCCATATTGCCGTCGATTTCCGCCTGCGGCGTCAGCGCGGCGACGGAGTCAACTACGACGACGTCAAGCGCCCCCGATTTTATAAGTTCTTCGCAGATGCAAAGAGCCTCTTCGCCGCTAGACGGCTGAGAGACGATCAGGTTCTCGAGGTCCACTCCTATCTTACGGGCGTAAGACGGATCCAGCGCGTGCTCGGCGTCGATGAACGCCGCCGTACCGCCCGCTTTCTGCGCATTGGCGACAACATGCAATGCGAGCGTCGTTTTACCCGACGACTCGTGTCCGTACAGCTCGATGATACGCCCTTTGGGAAGCCCTCCGATTCCAAGCGCCATATCAAGCGACAACGCTCCCGTCGAAACCGCTTCAATATCACCTCGCGACTCCTCTCCGAGCTTCATGATCGACATCTCCCCAAACTCCTTGCGTATCGCCTTCATAACCTCATCAAGCGCCGAACCGATTCTGTTTATCATTCCGTCTTTGGCCATATTGGCCTCCTTTCTTTCGTTAAGGCGCGAAATCAATCGCACCAGTTTACAAATTTCCCGCGCCCGACAAAAATATCGACGCGCTCAATATGATCTATCTCAGGAGATTCCTTCGACTCCGGAGTGCCGAAAACCTCGATAACGTCGAACCTGTACGCCCCCGCCCATTTATGCACCATAAGCCACGAACGGCACACGCGTCTCATAAGCATCCGCTTGCGGCGGTCGATGCTCCTTAAGCGGCTTTCGAACTCGCTGTGTTCGGCGTGCTGTTTCACCTCAACGAAGACTATCGCGTCGGCCTCGCGCGAATACGCGACTATATCGATTTCAAGGCGCTTGTCCGCTTTACATGGACGGACGTTGCGCTCGACGATTATATAGCCGCGTCTCCTTAAAAAATCCGCCGCGACGTCTTCGCCCCAACGCCCGTGTTCGACACCGACGTTGGGGATTTCTGGCTTTTTCCTACGCCGCAGGAACATTACCCATCTCCTTTACGCGACGCTTATACGCGGACGTATCCCGCGCGATCACCTCGGGAATGCCGAAACAGATAACCCCTAACGAATCCTCGATCGCCATGGCGAGCCCGTACGCCTCGCTCGAGGAAAGTATGATATGCGCACTTTTCGATTCCGGCGACCCGGGTTTACTGCGCGAAACCTCAAACGCATACGCGCCGTCATATTCCACAAGATGCCGAAGAGAAATTTTTGTCGATCCCGCCGGAGAGACGTGAAAGAGCCCCTTGCCGTCCTCGATCGATTCTTTAATTCCCCTAAAGACTTCAAGCATCTTGGTGAGATCGTTAAAATCAAGTTTTACGCAGATGCTGTTGTCCCAGTCGAACGTAGCGAATTTGGGAGGCACGACGTGTCTGTCGCCGACGGTAAGCTGGTTGGCGAAAGTCGCCATTATCGAGCCGTCGACGTCGTCATGCGCGGGATGCACCTCGAGTTGCAAAGCGCCGCCCGTACATTTCGGATTCGCTCTATAAAACGTCAGCCTAGGCCGATAATGCCTAACTGAATTCTGCCTGTTATTTTCGTTAGCATTCATTTTGTCACCTCTTTCTTTTGTTGTTTTTGTTGATAAAATCATGCCCAGAAAGCGTCTCCGTTTTCCGAATCAAGCTGTCTGTAGGAGGCCGCCTCCAGAACGGCCTCGCGCCCGACGGATTCTTCACCCGCGAGATCTGCGATGGTTCTTGCAACTCTCAATATTCTGTCGTACGCACGTGCCGACAAACTGAGAGATTCTATCGCCCGCCTGATTTCCCCGGTCGCTTCGGCCGTCAGTTTGCATATCTCTTTCAAATCGCGGCTCTTGGCGTCGGCGTTTGAAACAACGCCGTGCATTCCGCGATAACGGGCCGTCTGTATTTCACGCGCCCTTAAGACTCTCTCTCTAATGGCGCTGCTTGATTCGCCCTCCGATAGAGAATCAAGATCCTTTACCGGGACTGCGCTTACTCCGACCTGGATATCGATGCGGTCCAACAGAGGCCCTGATACACGACGCTGATATTTAAGAATCTGCGACTGGCTGCAACGGCACTCGTGCGTCGGATCGTTGTAGTAGCCGCACGGGCATGGATTCATCGCTGCAACAAGCATAAATCTACTCGGATAATCGCACGCCGCGAGGGCACGCGAGACAGCGACATGGCCGTCCTCAAGAGGCTGACGCAAAACTTCGAGCGCCTGACGCGGAAACTCCGGGAATTCGTCGAGAAAAAGAACGCCGCGATGAGCTAAGGAAACCTCGCCCGGAAGAGGATGAGCGCCCCCGCCCAAAAGTCCGATGGAACTTACGGTATGATGGGGAGCGCGGAACGGACGCGAAGTGATAAAACGCCCTCCGCCTTTTTCACGCCCGGCTACAGAATGAATGCGCGAAACCTCAAGAGCCTCTTCAACCGACATCGGCGGCAGAATAGACGGTATGCGGCGAGCGAGCATCGTCTTTCCTGACCCCGGCGATCCGATCATCAGAACGTTATGAGAACCGGCGACGGCAACCTCGAGCGCACGCTTGACGAACGCCTGTCCTTTTACGTCCGCAAAGTCATCTCCGACTTCCCTGTTGAGTTCGACGAGATCCCCGAGATTCGTGAAGACGGGTTCTATCATAAGATTGCCGTTCAAAAATTCAGCCGCATCTCGAAGGGTCGCTACAGGGATAATGTCTATCCCGGAGACGATGCTCGCCTCTTCAGCGTTTTCTTCAGGCACGAGAACTGCACTCTTGCCTATCCGCCTCATTTCGAGAACCATCGGCAAAATCCCGCGCACGCGGCGCACCTTACCGGAAAGCGAAAGCTCGCCCACGAGAGCGTAGTCGCCTAAATCAATCGCCTTCAGGCGACCCGTCGCGGATAAAAGACCGACCGCTATCGGAAGATCGTATATGGGGCCTTCCTTTCGGACGTCGGCGGGCGCGAGATTGACAGTTACCGAAAACTCGTCCTTCGACTTGTAACCAGAATTCTTAAGCGCGGTCGATACGCGGTCCTTCGCCTCCTTGACGGCGGTATCCGGCAGGCCGACGATCGTAAACGAATTCGTCCCCTTTACGGAATAAACTTCGATTTCTACGGTAGACGCGTCGACCCCCGTAACGGCCGCGCTGTAACATCTGGCTAACATGCGATCTCCTTTCGCCGACTTGTCCTGTCGACGGAAGGATTATCGCATTTTCAAAAAAAAGAAGTGTTACATTTCCGTTACATTTTCGTTACATTTTTGTAACGTTGATGTAACACAAATGTAACGTTTCTCCCCGCGTCAGAAATCGCTCGAATCGCAGACGAGGGATTCCATGATGTAGTCTTTGCGCTCGGGCGTATTGGATCCCATATAGAACTTTATCGTTTTTTCGACGTCGTGATCGTCGGCGCACGTAACGGGAGTCAGGCGCATATTCTCGCCGATGAAGTCCTTGAACTCCTTGGCGTTCAGTTCGCCAAGACCCTTGAAGCGCGTTATCTCGCACCCGCGGCCGCACTTCCTGATCGCGACCTCGCGCTCCTCGTCGGAAAAGCAGTAATGTTGCTCCTTCTTGTTGCGGACGCGGAAAAGCGGCGTCTCGAGAATGTAGACGCGGCCGTCCGTTATGAGGGGACGGTAGAAGCGCATGAAGAACGTCGTGAGGAGCATCCGGATATGAAGCCCGTCGACATCGGCATCGGTCGCGAAAATGATCTTCGAATATCTCAGATGATCGAGCGAGTCCTCGATGTCGAGCGTTTTGATGAGATTGAAAAACTCCTCGTTCTTGTAAAGAACGTCCTTGTTGAGCCCGCACGTGTTGAGCGGCTTACCCTTAAGGAAGAATACGGCCTGGTTCATCGCGTCGCGCGCAAGTCCGAGCGTACCGCCGGCGGACTGACCCTCGGTCAAGAAAATCATCGTATCGTCGCCTTCCGGACGACCGGTCTTCTTATTGATCTTATCGAGCTTAAGATGATTCTTGCAATCCTTGAGTTGCGGAACGCGGACCGAAACCGCCTGGGTACGTTCGCGCGCCTGCTTCTTGATGGTGTTGAGCTGAGAGCGGATCTTGCCGGTCTCCTCGATCTTGGCGATGAGCTTGTCGGTTTCGGACGGCGAACGGTGGAGCGCGGCGAGGATTTCCTTGCGCATCTCGGCGACGAGATCGGAGCGGATATCGTTCATCACGAACTTGATCTTCGTCTGGCCTTCAAAAACGGGATTCATGATTCTGAGCGACACCGCTCCGATAAGGCCGTCGCGGATATCGTCTCCGTCGAATTTCTTTTTCGCCCCGTAATCGTTGAGCGCCTTCGTGAGCGCCTCCTTGAACGCCGTAAGATGGGTGCCGCCGTCGGTCGTATACTGACCGTTGACGAAAGAATGATACTCTTCGCCGAAACGGTTGGTATGGGTGAAGATTATTTCGAGATTCTTCGTCTTGATGTGAAAAGGCGCATAGAGTTTTTCGAACTGGGCCTCGTCGGCGACAAGATCGGCAAGCCCCCCTTCGGAGCAGATCGACTGACCGTTGAGATTGATCGTAAGACCGGCGTTGACGTAGCAGTACATCCGCATGCGTCTTACGACATGCTCTTCGCGCACCTTGAAATTCTTCAGGACCTTCACGTCCGGCCTGTAGCGGATGAACGTTCCGTTCGGCTCACGCGTTTTGCACTGGCCGCGTTTCTTCGATTTTAGACGACCCTCTTCGAAAAAACCTTCGGAATACTCTCCCTCGCGGAAGGCGCGGACTTCAAAAAATTCGGAAAGCGCGTTCACGGCCTTCGTTCCGACGCCGTTCATTCCGGCCGAAAACTGAAAGTTATCGGAGTCGAACTTGCCGCCGGTATTCATCTGACTTACGCAGTCGACGACCTTCTCCAGAGGAATTCCGCGCCCGTAGTCTCTGACGCTCGTCTCGCCCGTGTCGTAATTGACGTTGACGTCAATCTTTTTACCGTAGTTCATGACAAACTCGTCGACGGAGTTGTCGATGACCTCCTTCATCAGAATGTATATGCAATCGTGGTACATCGCGCCCGTACCGGGCTCGCCGACGTACATGCCGGGGCGCATTCTGATGTGCGTCACCGGATCAAGGGTCTTGATGCTGTCTGCGCCGTAACTGTTCTTTGCCATAATTGTCCGCTGTTAATTCGCGTTAGCGTGGGGGCACGATGCGCACGGACACTTGTAGCCCTCGCCGTCGATCGAAACATCCTTGCCGGTCCAGCAGTACGTACACAGGCTCTCCGCCGGCAGTCCGATCGCCTTTACGAGATCGTCGATTCGCTGGAACGCGAGCGACGTGAGATTGAGCTTCTCGCGGATGAACTCGACCATGCGCGCGTAAGGCTCGCCGTCGGGGTCGATATACTTCGAAACATCGGCGTTCTCGCCCTCGTGCCCGCGGATGTAACGGCGCGTGACAAGATCGTACTCGCTCTTGGAGCGGGAGAAATTGAGGAATTTGCAGGGATACAGAAGCGGCGGACTCGCGATGCGCATGTGCGTTTCGAGACAGCCTTCGGAATAGAGTTTTATAGCCTGCTTGCCGAGCTGGGTGCCGCGGACGATCGAATCGTCGCAGAAAACGAGCTTGCGGTTTTTGATGAGCCCGGGGATCGTGATAAGTTTCATTCTGGCGACATGCTCGCGCTGACTCTGATCGGACGGCATGAACGAACGCGCCCATGTCGGAGTATACTTCACGAAGGGTCTCGCGTACTTAATGCCCGCCTCATGCGCGTAACCGAGCGCGTGGGAAATGCCGGAATCGGGAATGCCGCATGCCGCGTCGGCGACGGTAGGCGTGCGCTTCGCGAGCGCACTGCCGCAACGGTAACGCGTCATCTCGATATTGCGCCCTTCGTAAGACGACGCCGGATAACCGTAATAAACCCAAAGGAATGAACAGATCGCCATGCGTTTGCCGGGTTCGACAAGCGTAATATCCACTTCAACGGTAAGCTCGACAACTTCGCCGGGGCCGATGTCGCGGACATATTCGTAGCCGAGGTTGGCCAGAGCGCAGCTCTCCATAACGGCGATCATCGCGCCGTCCTTCTTCCCGAGAATCACCGGGGTGCGCCCCCAACGGTCGCGCATGGCGTAAAGCCGGCCCGTCTCATCGATTATGAGAATCGAACAACTGCCCTTTACCTTCTGCTGAACGTACTTTAGGCCTTCAACAATCGACGACTGAGTCGCGATAAGCGCCGAAACGACTTCCGTCGGTCCGACCATCCCGCTCGTCGTCGAAAACTGAAGCTGCATCGAGTTCCGCTCGAACAGTTCCTTCTTAAGCTCCTCGATGTTATCGATGTAGCCTACCGTTACGATAGCGAACGCGCCAAGCTTCGAGCACATGACGAGCGGCTGCGGATCGGTATCTGATATTACGCCGATGCCGACCTTGCCCGAAAACTTCGGGATGTCGTGCTCGAATTTGCTGCGGAACGGCGAATTCTGAATGTTGTGGATCGAGCGCTGAAAACCCGATTCGTTCAAGATCGCCATTCCGCCGCGGTGGGTCCCGAGATGGGAATGGTAATCCGTTCCGTAAAAGAGGTCAAGAACGCAATCGTCTTTGGAAATTACACCGCAGAACCCGCCCATTTTTTTTACCTTTTTGGTGCGACTGACTGGGATCGAACCAGCAACCTTCGGCTTCGGAGGCCAACGCTCTATCCAATTGAGCTACAGTCGCGTGTATTGTCAGAATTCAAGCGCGTCGTACATCATCGCGAGAAATTCCGCGTAGGTCATACGCGTCTGTTTCATTGAATCGCGTTCGCGTACGGTGAACGTTCCGTCTTCGACGGACTGGGCGTCGACGGTGATGCACCAGGGCGTTCCCGCCTCGTCCTGACGGCGATAGCGACGGCCGATGGCGCCAGAGACGTCCCACATGACATTAACCTTCTTCTGAAGCTTCGTGAAAATCTCGCGCGCGAGCTTATCCTGCGCCTCGTCCTTTTTGATGAGCGGGAAGATGGCGACCTTGATAGGCGCGACCTTCGGGCTGAAGTGAAGAACCGTGCGGATATCCTCTTTGCCTTTCTCGTCGACGAGCTTTTCTTCCTCGTAGGCCTCACACAAGAGCGCGAGCATAAGACGGTCGACGCCGGCGGAAGGCTCGATAACGTGGGGAACGTACTTGCCGTCAAAGAGATTAAGGCAGAACTTCTCGGCGGCGACGGGATCCTTGCCGCGGGCGACCCAATCGGCCTGAACCTTCTCGATAAACGCCTTGCGGGCGGCCTCGTCCATCTTCTTGGCGGCCTGCTTCAAAGGATCGTCGAACACCATCTGGGATTCGCCGGAATGCTTCTGATGCTGCGAAAGGTCAAAATCGCTTCGCGCGGCGATACCCTCGAGCTCCTGGCGGCCGAACGGGAAATCGTATTCGATATCGACGCAAGCGCGCGCATAATGGGCGAGCTCATCAGGCTTCTGCCAATATTCGACGAAACGCTCGGTGGGAAGACCGACGGCGTTCAGGAATTTCTTACGCTGCTCGACCCAATACTTGTGCCAGACTTCCCAACCCCAGTCGTCCTGAACGGGACCGTTGAGATCGGGATTGTCGGCGAGAGTCACGACATGGCCGTGAAGAATCTCGACCGCCTCATCGGGGCGGATGAAGAACTCAAGCTCCATCTGCTCGAACTCGCGGCTGCGGAACGTGTAGTTGCGCGGCGTAACCTCATTACGGAAGCTCTTACCCATCTGGGCGATACCGTAGGGAACGGCCATGCGCGAAGTCGAGGTGACATTCTGGAACTGTGCGAAAATCGCTTGAGCCGTCTCGGGACGCAGATACGCTACGTTCGAGGGATCTTCAATCGGTCCGACGATCGTCTTGAACATCAGATTGAAGGGCTTCGGCTCCGTAAGCTCGCCGCCGCAGTAGGGACAGAAGAAGTCGCTGCCGGCGATCTTGGGCTGCGGCTTCTTTTTCTGATCCTCGTAGATATCCTTGATCTGGTCGGCGCGCATAAGCTTTTTGCAGTCCTTGCACATCGTCATCGGATCGGCGAACGTATCAAGATGGCCCGACGCCTTCCAGATTTTCGGGTGCATGATGATCGTCGCGTCGAGACCGGCGACATCCTCGCGGCCGCGGACCGTGAACTGCCACCAGGCCTGCTTAACATTATTCTTAAGCTCGCAGCCGAGCGGACCGTAATCCCAAAAACCGGGCATTCCGCCGTAGATTTCGGACGAATGATAAATAAAACCGCGGCGCTTGCAAAGCGCGCTGAGCGGATCGAGAGACGATTTGTTTTCTTCTGCCATAATGGGTAATATTATATCAAATCTGTAACGGCTATACAAACGCCGCCAACTACGAAAACCGGAACCGGTTCACGCGGTTTTAAAGCGTCTCCATCAGTTTCCTTGCAGCGGCGGAGTCGGCCTCCCGGCGGGAGCCTCCCTCGCCTTGAGCAGATCCGACTCCCTCTACCGTAACCTCAACGGTAAAAGTCGGTTTATTGCTCGTACCGGTAGTCTTAACGAGGCGATACGACGGCATCCTCGGAGGAACCATAGCCTGAGTCAAATGCTGAAGAGCCGACTTGGGATTGCCGTCAAGTTCGCCGAAACGCGAATTGGCCGTAAGCGCGAGATTATCGAAGATCGTCTTGGCAGCCTTAAGTCCTCCGTCCAGCCATGCGGCTCCTATTACGGCCTCTACCGCGTCCGCAACTGTCTTCGATTTGGGGGAAAGTTCCCCCGCCCCCTTGTTGCGCTTTAAAAGCGAAATAAAGTCGCCGCCTTCCACCGCCTCGCAAAGGGCCGCCGTGGAAACCATGTGCTGACGCTTTCCGGTAAGTTCGCCCTCTTTAAGCGAAGGATTGTTTTCATAAAGCCAGTCCGTCGCCAAAAGCCCCAAAACGGCGTCGCCCAAAAATTCAAGACGCTGGTTGTCGGACGCTTTGGGCGTCGTCATCCTGAACGACGGTGTCGTCAGAGCCTCCTCAAGCAAAGATCCGTTTTTAAAGGTATATCCAAAGAGAGTAGAATCAGATATAGGCATAAGAAGAACTTTAATCGATTATCGTTATGAATTAAGCGAAGCTACCGCTTTTGCTGCCGTCGCGAAAGCCATCGTCAGATTGTAGCCGCCTGTAGGCCCGTCGATATCCATCACCTCACCGGCGAAGTACAGCCCAGGCACAAGCCGCGACTCCATCGTATCCGGATTTATCTCGTCCGTCGAAATTCCGCCGATCGTAACGATCGCCTCCTTCACCGGCCGGGGTTTAAGATTCCTGAACTGAAGCCTCTGTTTATCAAGCCAAACCTCAATTGTATAATCTTTAAGTTTCGCATGCTCGATAAAACGCTGCGAATTGTATACGGCGGCTCCGCTGAGGCCAAACGATTCACAATCGACCTCGCCCCTGTAATCGTAAAGAACCTTACCGTCACCCGACAAGACTTTAGCGCGCGCGTCTTCGTACCTTCTGCCTGCGCGTCGCGTAATTTCCGCATCAGCTGTTTCAAGCCCGATCAATCCTGGACGGTAAGGGACGATTTTATGGCCGAGTGCGCGCGCGAAGTTCTGGCCGTCGCCTACGGAACCGAGTTTAGGATAACTTACCCCGCCCGTAGCAAGAAGAACGTTCTCGGCCCACAGCGTAAAATTTTTAGTCGCGACGATAAATCCGTTTTTCTGGGGCTGAATCCCCGTCACCGGGCAGTTCGTAACGACCGGCGTTTCGCTGTTTCTCAGAAGGTCGCCGAAAGCGTGAACAATCGTCGTCGCCTTACCGTCGGCGGGAAACATGCGCGCATCGGCCATTCTGCGCACAGGCACATTTAAAGATCTGAAAAAGGAAATAATCTTTCTCGGCGGACATGAACGCAATGCGGACTGAAGAAACTTCGCAGCGCTCCGCCCTTGGGGTGTGCCGACGGGACATTCGACGTCTTTCAGAAAATCCTCCGGCGAAATATCCTTTGCGAAATTGCAACGCCCGTTTGCCGTCATAAGAACCTTCGATCCGAGCCTGGCTTTGCGCTCGATAAGAACAGCGGGGATCTTTCTTTGCGCCGCCACAGCCGCGGCGAACATTCCCGCCGCGCCGCCGCCAACTATAGCCAATTTTACCGGTGTATGTTTAAGTCCCATATTATTGAATCCTGATGAAAAACCCAGAGTCGTTCTGCGATGATGTTTTAACGCGAAGTTCGGCGTTCTCGCTTTCCTTGCCGTCCGCGTCAATCGCAGTCACCTTTATGACATAATCCGTATTTCTTTCGAGATTTGAAAGTCTGATTTTCGATTCGGAAGTATTTATTTCCTGAACCAATTCGTGTCTTTCGCCGGCAGGTGAATAATTTTTAATAAACTTCATCTCATCTATTATCACTCTATGATTCGTCTTATTCCCGGTCGCGTTGAAAAGAATCGGCTTACCTGAGGGGAAAACCCCAAGCGAGATTATTTCACGCTTGAATTCTTTTTCAAGATCAACCGTCGCGAAAACATTCGTCGTTCCCGCCGGCTCTTCATAGCCGATGGTCATAATCCCGTTGTCCTCGACTTCCTTAATTACACTGCCGCCGTCTTCTTCAACGGCAGTAACGTGAAAATATTTTCGGACAGTCATATCAACAGATAAAGAATCGTAATCTCCAAACCCGCGATGCTTGAGAACACCCTTTTCATCACTCTTTGAAATCTGAATTTGACCGGCGGATTTTGCAGGAAGATAAATCAACGTCGAGCCTGAGAAATCCGGATACTTATCAATAAAGTCATCAGCCTTTTCGTTTGTAGCGCCATCGTTGGAAACCTCATTGAAATTATATGAAGAAACCGTTTCATAACTCTCTTCGTTCCATGAGGATTTGTAAACACTGATTTTGTTACCTTTCACAACTTCCGGATTTAGCCATTTTACAGTAATCTGCCTTCCTCCCACACGAGTGGCCTCGAGATTTTCCGGAGGATAGGGAATTGAAACGCCGCATATCTCCGCGCTGAGGAGATAAATATTACCATCTGAACCTTCGTCCGCCTTAAAACCGATCGACTGAATGCGATCCTCTTTCGACCAGGAGCAAAAAACCTCATTTTCCTCTGTCCCATTGGGAGTAATCTCTCTCCAATACTCTTTTCCGTCTACAGGCTTATTGTCGATTAAAGGAAAAACATAGAGAAGTTTACGTTTCTCTGAATCGTTAGTATGCTTTGCGACAACCGTAATGGACGTTATTGCAAAATCGAATATCGGTGATATTACGGCGATATCAGTTTTGCTTGATATGTAAATCCTGCCGTCAACGTTTGTTTTTGTATTTTGTGTATATACCCAATCTGTATTGTTTGTAAGACTGCTGGTAAACGTAACTTCAACCTCCGCCGCCATCCCTTTCGCAGAGAAAAACACTACCGCAAATACCATTAGAAAAGCGCAAGGTATCGACCGCGAAAAAACATGCTTCATAACTTACTCCTTTCTTGATGTTCTAACGACACATAGTATTTTACAAAAAATACTTAAAGAAATTTCGCCGTAAACGATCTCGGCGACGATTTTACTTTTTCAAGCGGTCCTTCCACGACGACCTCTCCTCCGCCCGATCCGCCGCCGGGTCCCATGTCGACAATCCAGTCTGCCGATCGGATAACATCGATATTGTGCTCGATGACAATTATCGTATTTCCCTGGTCGCGCAGCTTGAGGAGAAGGTTCATCAGTTTGGCAACGTCATCAAAGTGAAGGCCCGTCGTAGGCTCGTCGAGAAGATAGAGCGTCCTGCCTGTCGAGCGCTTCGAAAGTTCTGTCGCGAGCTTTATGCGCTGCGCCTCACCCCCCGAAAGCGTCGTCGCCGACTGCCCGAGAGCGATGTACCCTAAGCCCACATCAACAAGCGTTTTAAGTTTCCTCGCAAGCGACGGAACCTTCGCGAAAAATTCGTACGCCTCCGCGACCGTCATCTCCAACACTTCGGCGATTGACTTTCCGCCATAGGTGACTTCAAGCGTCTCCGCATTGAAGCGCTTACCTCCGCACTGTTCGCACGTCACGTACACATCCGGCAGAAAACTCATCTCAAGCTTTCGTAATCCGTCGCCGCCGCAGACTTCACAGCGCCCGCCTTTAACGTTGAACGAGAAGCGTCCCGCCGTGTATCCGCGCGCGCGCGCAGCCTCGGTCTTCGCGAAGAGTTCGCGTATCTCCGAGAAAAATCCGACATACGTCGCGGGATTGGAGCGCGGCGTACGGCCGATCGGGGACTGATCAATCTCAATCACCTTGTCAAAATTTTCGTCGCCCGTAAGCTTTTTATATTTCCCAGGTCTCGCTTTTGAATTGTAGAATTTTTTCATCAGCGCCCGCTTGAGGGTTTCCTCAACGAGTGTTGACTTGCCCGAGCCGGAAACTCCAGACACCACCGTAAATGCACCAATGGGAAAATGCGCCGTCACGTTCTTCAGATTGTGCTCCGAGCAGTCCGAGATAGAGAGGAAGGAGTTAGTGGTTAGGGGATAGGGGATAGGGGTCAGGGAAGCATTTCTTTTAACTCCTTTACCGACTCCTGACCTCTGACTCCTGACTCCTGACTCCTGAGAGGAGACTTTCTTCTCTCCCGTCAGATACTGCGCCGTGAGAGAGCCGCATTTCAAAAGCCCGTCAAAATCGCCTTGATACATGACGCGCCCGCCCTCGCGCCCTGCGCCGGGGCCGAGATCGACTATCCAATCGGCGGCACGCATCATCTCCTCGTCGTGCTCAACGATGACCACCGTATTGCCGCGGTCGCGAAGCCCCTTCAACGTCGCGATAAGCCGCTCGTTGTCGCGTGGATGAAGCCCGATTGTCGGCTCGTCGAGAACATAAAGAACTCCCGTCAATCCGGAGCCGATCTGGGTCGCCAGCCGTATGCGCTGCATTTCTCCGCCCGAAAGCGTCGACGACGCGCGATCGAGAGTAAGGTAATCAAGCCCGACATCGATAAGAAACTTAAGACGCCGGCGTATCTCCTTCATAACTTCACCGAGTCCCGCGAAACGCGTATCGCCCTTCTCGTCGATCGACTCGAAAAACTTAAGGGCGTCGGTGATGCTCATCGCCATCACCTCGACGATCGTTCTGCCCGCGACGCGCGCGGCCCGCGATTCCGGCCTGAGCCTCGCGCCGTTACATTCGGGGCAGACCTTGTAACTCTGGTACGATTCGTACTTCGAGCGCGTCTCGTCGTCTTCCGCCTCTTCAAGACGCTTTTGAAGAACGGCCAAAACACCTTCGAAGGGTCTATCGACGCTCCGCCACGGGAGGATAAGATCGTCCTTGAAGCCGTGCATCAGGTTTTTGCGGAATCCCGCCGGCAACTTTTCATAAGGCGTTGAAAGATCGACCTTGTACTGCCTGGAGATCTGCTCCAAAAGCGCATTGTAGTACATTATCGCGTTATGGCCCGCGCGGCGCCACGGATGGATGCACTCTCTTAACGGAAGCGTCTTGTCGGGAACAACGAGATCCTCGTCGAAAAAATACAGCTGGCCCAATCCCGAACATACAGGGCATGCGCCAAACGGCGAGTTGAACGAAAAGCTGCGGGGCTTGAGCTCGTCGAATGAAATGCCGCAATCGACACAGGCGTTCAGTTCGGAATAAACGACGCTCTTGCCGGTTTCGACATATTCCACGCTCAATATCCCGCCGCCCGATTTAAGCGCCAGTTCCACGGAATCCGTAAGGCGCGTTCTGTCGCAGGGCAGAACGACGCGGTCGACGACAATATCGATGTTGTGGGATTTTTTCTTATCGAGCTCAGGAACCTCTTCGATCATGTAAACGGATCCGTTGACCCGCACGCGCGCGAAGCCTTTGCGCTTCAACTCCTCGAATATATTTTCGTGACGGCCCTTTTTCCCCTTGACGGCAGGGGCGTAGATTACGGCCTTACCTGTCGTTTTCAAAACGGAATCCACAATCTCCTCGGCGCTTTGACGCTGAACGGGCCTGCCGCATTCGGGGCAGTGGGCGATCGCGGCTGAACCGTATAGGATACGAAGATAGTCGTGTATCTCGGTAACGGTCGCCACGATAGAGCGCGGATTACCGCTCGTCGTTCTCTGTTCAATCGAAATCGCGGGACTTAATCCTTCGATCTTCTCGACGTCCGGTTTCGCGAGCCGGTCGAGAAACTGCCGCGCATAAGCCGAAAGCGACTCGACGTATCTGCGCTGGCCCTCCGCATAAAGCGTATCAAACGCGAGCGACGACTTACCGCTCCCGGAAAGTCCCGTCACGACGGTTAGTGAATTGCGCGGAATCGTTACGTCGATCCCCTTAAGGTTGTGCATCCGCGCATTTGTTATCTCAATATCCATATTCGCCTCAACGCGTCTCTTCAAGCGGTTCATTGTCGCGCGATCTCAGAAGAAGCGAGGGATTCTCCCTGATTTCGTCAGCGAACTCCCTCAGCGACGCGGAGGCCGCCGACAGATTTTCAAGAATCACGCTGATCTGAGGAGTTGAGGTTTCGACAAGGACGTCCAGATCGGAGGTAAGCTTCGCCGTCGATTCGACAATCTCGGTGACATTGCTGCCGACGCTCGGGAGATTCATTCTGTTCAGGTGATTTACCGTCCGCGTCAGCGAGTCCGCGAAATTCTCAAACATCGACGGCGCGGGCGGAATCATGGTATGCCTCGGATTCCATGAAATCGGAGCCGGGTCCTGCGGCGTACGCGGATAATCGAGTTCCAACCGCGACAGTCCCGTTATTCCGTTTGAACGTACGGTCGCGCGAAGCCCCATTTTGACCTTCTGCTCGAGAGCGCGAGCGGCCGACGCATCCTGCCCCAATCCCATCAAATCCGTATCTACGGAAAAAAGAATGTGTATTTTCTCGCGGTCCGCCTCGTTGGCGGTAGGGTAATCCCGTCCGACGAAGGACACCGCCCTGACGGAACCGACCTTGACTCCGCGGAACGTTATGGGGCTTCCCTCCGAAAGTCCCGAAACGGGATAGTTGTAATATGTCTCAAGCAGAATTTCCCTGGAACCGTTTACCCAACCGCCGAAATATGCGACTGTCGCGACGATGGCCGCAACGCCCAATATGACGATGAAGCCGATTTTGGCGTAACTAGGTGAATTGTCTCTTGCCATTATTCACTCCCCCTGTTGAAGAACCGCTTCACAAAAGCGTCCTCCGATTTATGTTTGAGTTCCTGCGGTCTGCCGAGCGCGATCATCGCGCGCCGCGACTTGTCGAACATCGCGCACCTGTCGGCTATTTTGAAAATGCTGTCCAGCTCATGGGTGACGATGACAAACGTCATTCCCTTCTCCGCTCTCAGCTTCAGTATCAGATCGTCAAGCGCGGCAGACGTTATCGGATCGAGCCCGGCGCTCGGCTCATCGAGAAAAACGATCTCCGGATCGAGTGCCATGGCCCGCGCGATCGCGACGCGCTTTCGCATTCCGCCCGAAATCTCCGAGGGCATCTTATCTGCCGCATCTTCAAGTTCTACATCCCTCAAAAGCTGCATTGCCCTCTCGCAACATGCGCGTTTCTTCGAGGAAGTGAACTCTCGGATCGGCAGCATCACATTCTCAAGGCACGTCATAGAACCGAAAAGCGCACCGCTTTGGAACATCACGCCGATCTTCCTGCAAAGTTCCGTTCGGGTGTCAAAATCCCATTCAAGCCCGGCGACGCGCAGGTTTCCCGACAAAACGGGATTAAGTCCGATCATGTGCTTCATCACCGTCGACTTGCCGCATCCTGAACCGCCGAGAAGAATGAAAATCTCGCCTTTGAAAACATTGAAACTTATATTCTCAAGAATCACCGCCCCGGGATATCCGGCGTCTACGTTCTGGAGCTGAATCATCGTCTGCTTTTCCATCACCCTACTCCAGATTAAACCCCGCAGATATAACACAAGACGGCAAGAAGACCGTCGATCAAAGCGATTGAAACTATCCCGCTGACAACAGCCGAAGTCGCCGCGACGCCCACCGCGTCCGCGGTAGACTTCGCGCGCATTCCGGCATAACATCCAACCATACCGATCGCCAGTCCGAAAAGCGCCCCCTTAACAAGACCGAAAACAACAGCGAACAAGCCGGTAGAGTCGGTCACATGTTCAACAAAAACCTCAAACGGCACGCCCATCAGCGAGAGCACCCCCGCGCCGCCCGCAAGCCCGGCAAGTTCGGCGAAAACGGTCAGTATCGGCATCGCGAGAACCGCCGCGGCCACCCTGGGAGGCACGAGGAAACGGACAGGCGAGAGCCCCATGGTGGTAAGGGCGTCCAATTCCTCGTCGACCTTCATCGTGCCGATTTCAGCGGCGAACGCGCTTCCGGAACGCCCGGCGAGAACAATCGCCGTCACGAGAGGTCCGAGTTCCCTGAAAAGTCCGATCGCCAGAAGATCGGAAACATAAACCTCCGCGCCGAACATTCTGAGCGCGGCGGCCGATTCAAACGCGAGGATCAGCCCGAGAAGGAGTCCTATACCGGACGTGATGACAAGCCCGTCGAACGCGGCCCGCTGGAACGCGAGAAAAAAGTCTCCCGCCCGGAATCGGCTCGGATGGAATAAAATTCCGCCGAAAGCGCAGACCGATTCTCCGATATAGGCGCAGACGTCCGCGCACGAGCGGCAGGCGCCCGCGACTTTAGATCCGACGAATGAAAACGGACTGATCACTTCAGAGCCTCTTGAGCGCCTCGCTCATGGATCGGGTGAACGCCGTTGAAAACGCTTTTGTATAATCCGCATCCGCGGTCGGGGCGACGGCCTCGCCGCGGGACGTCGAGATCACTCTGCGCGATTCGCAAAGTCTCAGCATAACGGCGACGGACGCCTCTCGCCTGCCTTCCGTCCGGCAGTCGAGGGCCAACCGGGTAACCGTAACCTCAAGCTTCAGCGGCGAAGCGACCGACGATTTCGAATCGAGAACGACATCCGCAAACCCGGCCGACTCCAGGGCGTCGAAGACCGCTCCGGACAGCAGACGTTCGGGTGTCGATGCGAACGCGTTGCAGGGATCGAACGCGATCGAGCCGTCGGCTCTCAAGACCGCGAGCGCCGTTCCGTCGTACGGGGGACGCACGTCGACACGCGAGATCCTGACCGAAGGTTTCCGTACCGCGGTGATTTTCGGCATCTCTCCTTTTATCTCGGTAACGTGCCACTTTTTGGGTGCGGGCGGAACGGAAGAAAGACAACCGCAGAACGCGGCCGTCACTGCAAGGTAAAAAGCGGTTTTCATTCTTCGCGCCTCCTATTTATCTAAAAACCCAGGTCTTCTGCAGCTTGTAGGACAGAAGAAAAAGAATCAGATCAACTGCGATCTTAATGCCCGTGATTCTCACTCCGCATGCGTTGAAAACGGTGCTGACCAAAAAAGTTCCCGCATACGATAATGCCATAACGGCGCATGCCAGCGCCGCGTACCTGCAAATCGACAGGGACTGCCGGTTTTTGGACCGGAAGACGAAATGCCGGTTTAAAAGATAATTCACGCCGGCCGAAACAACGCGCGCGGCGATGACCGATATTAAGATGTAGACGCTCCTGTCAAGCGCAAACGGTGCAAGCGCGCAGAGCAAAAGCGTGAAGACGCCGTTATCGACGAAGAAACCCGCAAAAGACGAGCCGATGAACTTGAGAAACCTCCCGCCGAAAAGACCGCGGTAGATTCTCACCGTATCGCGCACGGGACGGAAGTGGGATGTGCGGTTGCTTTCGATGTAGATGGTGCGTATCGATACCTGTTCCAGCGACTCGCGCATGTCCGCAAGCTTGCCGAAAAGTCGCATCTCATACTCGAACCTCTCCCCTTCCGTGTCGAGCATCATGTCGAACAGGCGCCGCGGAATCGCCCTCAATCCGGTCTGCGTGTCATAAATCGGAATTCTGAACATAAGACGGACCAGAAAGGCGGTAACCACGTTCCCGAAGCGGCTTCTGAACGGAATGCCGGCCTTGTGAAAATCTCTGACGCCCAGAGTGACACGGTCGGTCTCAACGGCCTTCTCGACGACCTTTACGACATCATCGGGCCGATGCTGCCCGTCGCCGTCGACAAAAACCGCCACCTTGACGTCAGGGCGGTTCTCCTTCAGCCAGGCTATGGCCGTCTTTATCGCGCGGCCCTTGCCGCGGTTGATTTCATGGCGGACCAGGGAAACGCCTTCGGGCAGAAGATCAAAGCCGCCGATATTTTCAACGCTTCCGTCATCAACCACGACGACCGTCGAATACAATTCGAGAAGCGAATGCGAAAGGGCCGTGAGCCCGGGCTCAGGATTGAAGACCGGTATGACGGCGGCGACGGTTTTATTCCGGATCATCTGCCACCGCCTTCCTTAAAACAGGAACTGGACCAGACGGGCGACGGGAAGCCGTCCGTCTGCGACCAGTAGACCGAGTCGTCCCTCTCGAGAAGGCGAGGACCGGTAAAAACCAACGGCCATGAAACATCAACCGCATTTGTCCCTTCAAAAGAAGGCGAAGCTCCATCTGGCAGAAATCTGTTTTTAACGACATACTCCCAGTTATCGAGAGGTTTTTCAAAACGATAATCCCGAAATTCGGCAACCGTATCGATGTTTCTCTGTCGGATTCCTTCATCACGAACCTGGCGAAGAAAGGTCGATGCGCACACATACGCCTGGTTGAGAGCAAAAACGGCCAAGACAGAAATTGCAACCTGCCGCATACGCGCGGGCAGCGAGAAAACAATATTGAACCACAGCACGGCTATCACGAAAAATACGAAGTTGGCGTATCTCGAATATCCGATATATTTAACCGGCACCAATAAAAAGGCCAACAGCAGAATCCAGGCGACAAAAGTGGTACGGTTGCGGTTTATGAAGAGAGAGAGAAGCGCACCGGACCAAAGAACCAGAGAAAACATCCAACCTTGACCGCCGGACAGAAACTCCCATTTCCATTGAGGATCGAAACCGTCGACAGAATACCAGATTCTGCAGCCCCAGACCGCGAGCGGTTTACTTACCCATGCGTAAACCATCCGCGCGACATATCCCATTCTGTTCGCATCTTCGTTGCCGATGAAATCGCTCGTCAGATCCATGGTTGGAACGTCCGCACGGAAGCTGTGGGCCGGATAAAAAGGAGAGCCATAACGCCACGCCGACGCCCAATAGGGAATTACACAAAAAAAGGCAAGCGCCGCCAGAAAAACAAGAAGCCCGAAGCGCATATCCTTTTCCTTGCGGCCGATGACGGCGGCGGAGATAAGGAGCAACACTACGCACGCCAGGCTGTTCATCTTGGTCGCGACGGCAACGACGGCGCATCCGAAAAACATGTACAAATCAATTCTGCTTTTCGTATCGAGCCACATCCTGAGCGACATTGCCGCAATGGCGATAGCCGAATACGCCACATAATCGACAAGCCCTGAAAAACACGCTTCCGCAATGATGGTATTCGAACAGAGCAAAGCCGCAAAAACGGCAGAGGTCCGGCGCCCGGCACGGAAAACCGAGGTTGAGAATCTGTAACCGGAAATCGCCAGAGCAAAACACATAAACCAAAGCGCGTATCCGCCGGCAGAAAAAAGCCCGAAGGCAGACTGCATCTGAGCGGCGAGAATTTGGGAAAACTTCGGTGCGGCGATGATGTGATAAGCCAGAAAATCCTTAGCCTCGGACACGCCGCGGCCTGCAAAACGCGCGCGTACAGCCTCGACCGACGATTCGGTTACCGGATTCCACCCGTCCTCAAGAAAATGACTTATCGGCAAATGACAGATCGACGCATCTACATGAACGTAGGTAAAAGTGTAAAAAGTCAAAAGAAGCGTCAAGAGATTGAGTCCGATCATCCAAAGACCCGCTTTTCGCGAATACCAAAAGGCCAATCCCGTCACTGCGGCGAATGATGCCCAAAAATGCCAGGCGTGAAGAGAACAACCGATGAGAAAACATGCATTACTCAAACCAAATCCCAAAAGCAACTGCAAAACGAGAAACGCTTCAAGTCTCATTTCTCGCTTTTCATTCGCGCAATTATTATT
This sequence comes from Kiritimatiellia bacterium, assembly GCA_017520845.1. Lineage (GTDB taxonomy): Bacteria > Verrucomicrobiota > Kiritimatiellia > RFP12 > UBA1067 > UBA1067. The sequence goes on from JAFXEU010000052.1 coordinate 69,649, forward strand.
AGATCTGGTAAAAAACATTTATCGGCAAAAACCTTTCACTCAAATCACATTATACCATCTTTATGGCTTTTTTGTGAAGTTCTTAACAATCACCCTGTCGTCGAAGGGATACTTCACACCCTTTATCTCTTGGGTCGTTTCGTGACCTTTTCCGCAGATGAGAACCACATCGCCCTCTTGGGCTTCTTTAAGCGCGAATTCTATCGCCTTGGCACGGTCGGCTTCAATATGAACCTCACCTCCAGGCGCGATGCCTTTCTTTATATCGTCGATAATCGCCATGGGTTCTTCGCTTCTCGGATTGTCGCTCGTTACGACAACGACATCAGCAAGACGACCGGTAACTTCACCCATCAGCGGTCGCTTCATCGGATCTCTGTCGCCGCCCGCGCCGAAAACGACCCAAAGCCGACCTTCGGTGAATCCCCTCGCCGCCCCGAGAACTTTCTCAAGACCGTCAGGCGTATGGGCGAAATCAACATAAACCTTGGCGGCTGACGCGCACTTAACGTACTCTAAGCGTCCCCAGCGCGGCGTCAGAAGCGGGATGGTCCTTTGGATTTCCTCGCGGTCGACGCCCGCCGCCTCCGCGAGCGCCGCGGCAACAAGAACGTTCGACTTGTTATAGTCGCCTACAAGCTGAAGATCCGAAAGATCGTAGCGCGGCCTTTTAATCGTAACGGGAATCACGTTTAGCGGCAATTTCCCGACGGCCTCGAGCATCCGCTCGCCGTTCTCGCCGTCGAGGCAGACGACAAAAGGCGGCATATCCCGCCGTCCGTCGGTCGGCTTCGGAGAATAGGTCGCGGCGATCTTTTCGGCGAATGAGAGTTTTACACGGAAATACTCATCCATCGTCTTATGGTAGTCAAGATGATCCTGCGAAAGATTCGTGAACGCGCCGCCCGCAAAAACGGTGTCGCCGGTACGGTTCTGATGAATCGCGTGGGAAGAAACCTCCATCACGCAATCCTTCGCGCCCGCCTCTTCCATTTCCGCGAAGATTGATTTCAGCACCGGCAGAGGCGGAGTCGTGTAACCGGTGGAGAATTTTCTTTTAAGCGTATCGACCTCGACAGTCGTAACGTACGCCGATTTCAAAAACTCGGAAAGAATCCACGTCGTCGTGGTTTTACCGTTCGTTCCTGTAATGCCCCAGACTCTCACTTCGATAATTCCTTTTAGACGGTTGGAAATTCGGATGCGACAAAGTCGGCGAGCGCCGAACGCCAGTCAGGCATCGTATAACCTAAAAGCGCAAGAACACGTTTCTCAAGCGCGGAATTCTTAGGGCGCGGAGCCGGGCGCGGAAACTCGGCGGTGGTACACGGAACCAGGCCGCGCTTCAATGACGGCATAAGTTTCTTGAGCTCCGCCGCGAAATCGTACCAGCTCGCAGTACCCTCGCACGTCGCGTGTACGGTCCCTTCGAGAGAAGGCTTCGAAAGAATAAATCTTATCGCTTCGGCGACGGCCTCGGCGCTCGTAGGGTTGCCGAACTGGTCGTTCACGACCTTGACGGGTTCGCCGTCGGCGGAAAGAAGCTTTACCATCGTATGAACGAAGCTCGGCCCGCCAGATCCATAGAGCCACGCGATTCTTAAAACAACCGCCTCGGGATAAAGCGAGCGGATCATCTCCTCGCCGGCGAATTTGGACGCGCCGTATACCGTGCGCGGACGCGGCGTATCCTCCTCGTTCCACCCGTCGCGCCCTTCTTCAGGTTCACCTGAAAAAACATAGTCGGTTGAAACCGCGATAAGACGCGCGTTCATCGCGGCGGAAACTATCGCGACGTTGCGCGTCCCCTCCTCGTTGATCCTGTAAGCAAGAGCGCTGTCGGTTTCACATCCGTCGACATTCGTCATCGCGGCGGCGTGAATCACGACGTCAGGATCCGCCTCGGCGAAAAACGCGGCTATGCTGGATCGATCGGTGATATCGCATTCGGGAAGATCGGCAACGACTACCTCATCGCTTTTGAACGCCTCGCAAAGCGTCCGCCCGAGCATCCCCTTCCCTCCGGTAATCAAGATTTTCACTCTGCCGCGCCTTTCTCGTCAACCATGCCGTTTTTCTTCGCGACGATGTAAGTGCAGACGTTGTCGCCCGTAACGTTACAGCTCGTCTCGAACATGTCGAGAATCGGATTGATCCCGAGCGCGAGCGCAACTATAAGTGAAACCTGATCCGGTTGAAGACCCATGCCTTCAAGAACCATGAATAGAAGAAAAACCGAACCTCCGGGGATACCGCCAGCGCCGACCGAGGCGAACATGATCGAAAGGCACAGCATCGAAATCTGAACGAACGTGAGATCGTATCCGAAGATATTAGCGGCGAGAATCACAAACACCGGAAGATGAACGCAGACGCCGTCCATATTTATCGTCGCGCCCATCGGGAGCGAAAAACTCGAAAGAGAACGCGACACCCCGAGATCGTCCATCGATCTGAACGAGACGGGCAGCGTCGCGGCGGACGAGCGGGTTACGAATGCCGTCAGCATGGCGGGTCGGATTTTCCGGAACGCCTTAAGGGGATTCTCCCGGCAGAAAAGAAGAATCGCGAGCGGATAGATTACAAACATCATCGCGGCGACGCCGACGATAACGCAGAGCGCAATACGCAGATAAGGCCCGAAAAGCAGCGTCCCGTTCTGCGCGAAGTTGGCGACGGAAAGCGCAAAAACGCCGATCGGGAAATAGAGCATCACCCAGTCAATCAACTTGAACATCGCCTGCTGTGCGCCGTCAACCGCCGTTATCATGGCGCGCACAGGTGCGGCGCTCTCTCCTGCGGCGTCGATAATGGCGCGGGCTGCAAGACCGAAGGCGATCGCGAACGCGATGATCGGCAGAAACTGCCCTTCGGCGAGAGCGGCGAAAGGATTTTGAAATATCCCGACGATGAAATCGCCGAACGAGTTCGCAGCCCCGGACGAGGTTATCTCTTTGGCTCCCTCCATATAATCGGAGGCTAGTCTTTCGGCTCCTCCCACCTTCGGATTCATAATCCAGGCGAGGGCGACGCCGAAGACCGTCGCGAAAAGCGACGTGGCGAAATACCACAGTATTACAAATCCGCCGACCCGTCCTGACTTCTTCAAAGGTATCGACGCCGCGCCGTAAATAAGCGAGAAGAGAATGATCGGATAGACGACCATCTTCAGCATCGAAACGAGAATATCTCCGAAGGGTTCTACAAAAGGCATTATGCGGGAGATGGTTCCCGCAGAACACCATTTTGAGAGCCCCAAGCCGAGAAGGGATCCGCCGAGAAACCCCGCTAAGATTCTAAAGAGAAGCGCTTTCTTCTTATCCATAGCTTAACCGAGATTCTTTAAATCAAGCGCGAGCAAAAATTCGGGATTTGACTGCGTCTTCTTGAGCGAATTGAGTACGCTCTTCATCGCGGACTCGGAGCCGGCGGGCGAAAGTATGCGGCGCATGCCCCAAGTTTTCTCGAGTTCGACGGGATCCAGGAGGAGATCTTCCTTTCGGGTTCCCGACTTCTCAATGTCGATCGCGGGGAAGATTCGCTTGTCGGCGAGAGAACGGTCGAGCACGATTTCCATATTGCCCGTACCCTTGAATTCTTCGAAGATGACCTCGTCCATGCGAGAGCCGGTATCAACGAGCCCGGTCGCGATAATCGTAAGCGATCCTGCGCCTTCGATGTTTCGCGCCGCGCCGAAGAAGCGCTTCGGGCGATGCATCGCGAGAGCGTCGACACCGCCGGTCAGGATCTTTCCGGAATGAGGCTGAACCGTATTGTATGCGCGGGCCATTCGCGTAATCGAGTCCATAAGGATTATCACGTCGCGCCCGTTTTCAACCTGGCGCTTCGACATCTCAAGAACCATCTCGGTGACGTTCACGTGATGCTGCGGCTCTTCATCGAACGTCGACGAAAGGACCATCGCCTTCGTGTTGCGCTGCATATCGGTCACTTCTTCGGGACGCTCGTCGATGAGAAGAATAATGAGCATCGCATCGGGGTGGTTCGTCGAAATGGCGTTCGCCATCTTCTGCAGAAGGACCGTCTTTCCGACACGGGGCGGTGCGATTATAAGACCGCGCTGACCGAACCCTATCGGAGTGAACAGATCGATGACTCGCGTCGAATATTCCTTAGGATCGGTCTCGAGAATGATTCGTCTCGTGGGGAAGGTGGCCGTCAGGTTTTCAAAATGAACTACGCGGGCGGCTACCGAAGGCTCCTTCCCGTTTACGGTGTTGACGTTGCCGAGACAGAAAAAACGGTCGCGGTCGCGCGGATCGCGGATCGGCCCTTCGATGATGTCGCCCGTTCTCAAAGCATGACGGCGAATCTGCTGCTGAGTGACGAAAACATCCTCGGGGCAGGCGAGAAAGTTGTTCTTGGCGGAGCGCAGAAAACCATGGCCCTCGCGCATAATCTCCAGGCACCCGCTTGCAAGAACCGCCCCGCCCTTCGCGAGATATGAACGGATGGCGGCAAAAATAAGTTCATGCTTTCGATACGTACCCAATTCCTCGGGATCCGCGCCGGGCATCATACAGTCGACAATCTGTTGAGCGGGCCAGATCTGAATGTCCGCAAGGCGGTATTCGGGGAGATCGGGATTACGATTTGGATTGGATGCCGTCTCCTGGGCTTGGACGCGCTGCTCCTGCGGGAGGGGTGCGTTGAGAAGAGGATTCACCGACTCTGATCCGTTCGCGCCGCGGATAGGTGAATTATTCTGTTTTTCTCTACGCTGAAACTGCGGATGATGATTTTTATGAAATTGCTTTTTACCCCCCTGATTGGACTGGGGGGCTGGAACCGGTTTAGGAGGCTGAGACTGTTTCACCGGTTTCGCGCTCATCGCGAAAACGTCTAATTCTTCGGACATAATTTTACCTTTATTTTAGGCTTTGGACCTTGAAACGAGATAGTCGACCAGCTTGCGGGCTTCTGCCTTTAAGTCTTCATCGGTGGAATCGTTCAAAATCACATAATCTGATTTCGCCGCCTTTATCGCCGGATCCATCTGGGCGGCGAGTCGGGCTTCCGCTTCTTCGCGCGTATAGCCGCGCAAAGACGTCATCCTCTCAATCTGCTTCTCGCGAGAGGAGAGGATGCAGATTATTATATCATAATCTTTCTCCCATTGCACCTCGAATAATAGCGGGATGACGGCGATTGGGGGAACGGGGAACGGGGAATGGGGACAGTCCCCTTTAACCTCCTGACTCCTAAATCCTGACTCCTGACTCCTGACCCCTTCTATCGCGGAGAGGATTTTCCGGCGGACGAGCGGGTGTATCCGCGCTTCAAGCTCCTTGCGGGCCTCGGGGTTTTTAAAAACGACTTTTCTCAGTCTCTCGCGCTCTTCTTGCGGTATGAGTTCATGAACTATGTCGTCAGCGTCGACTGTTACGACCCCTAAATCGTTCAGATAATGCGAAAGGAGGGATTTGCCAGAAGCAATCCCTCCCGTAATACATACTTTCATTGTATTATCAGTTATTCTTTCTCAGGCGCAGGCTTAATGCTTGCGGCCTCATTGCCCCCGTTATTGGCGGAAATTTTAACTTCACGACCGTGAGCATCAACAAGACGCGTGGTCAGGAAGATAAGAAGATTGCGCTTGGAGGAATATTCCGAATGGCTACGGAAGAGACGACCGATAAAAGGAATGTCTCCAAGGAAGGGAACCTTGTCGTCCATCGCCTTACGCTGCTCGGTGATGAGACCGCCCATGACGATCGTAGCGCCAGGATATACAAGAACCTTCGAATCGATTTCACGGATATGGAAGAAGGGCTGCTCCATCGGGGCATCGTAATACGTCATATTAGCGGAGCCCTGATTGCCGAGAGAATCAAGCGCGGCACCGGCCGAGTCGAGAGCCTTGATGGCGAATGCCTCTTTGACCTCGTCGCTCAGATTGGCTCCGAGCTGCGTGAAGATACTGATGACGCCTGTAAAGATTTCGCCGACGCCCTGGAAACTCTCGAGCGAACTGGAATTGCCCGTGAACGGAATACGCATACCGTAGTTCTTCCAGGTGGGCTCGTCGATGACCTTGGTGTTGAGCTGGAGATCGATCAGGTTGCCGTTGTCGGTAAGCCTGGGCGTTACATCGAGAATGACGCCGACTTCCTGCTCCTTGAAGTTGGTAGGCTCAACGATAGCGAGAATCGCGCTCTGGCTGCCGCCGCCGTAATCCGATCCGCCGCTTCTCGAGCTCTGAAGCTGGACGTCGTACTCATCCGGGTAACGGTACATCGTAACAACCTTGATAACGGCCTGCTCTTCCGAGCGAGTCAGAACTTTCGGAGCGGAGAGGAGGTCCGTGTCGCTACGCTGCGAAAGCATGTGAAGAATCATAGAAAGATCAGCCGATCCGAGGAAGGCGTTAACACGCATAAACTGATCGTTCGTCGAATAACCCTCGCCGGAAATATGGTTGCCGAGCGTTGAAAGGTAACGGTTGTTCATGCCGTAGCCGGAATCTCCGCCCGTGGCGCCAAAGCCAACGCTACCCTTCGCGCCAGTACCGCGAATCCACGGAGCACCCCTGGATGCGGCATACGATGTAAGGCTGTTGTTTACAGTCGTAGACGGAGTTACAATCTGATCCGTGGGGGTCTGATTGCCGATTGTGGGAATGCTCGGTGTTCCGCTAGTGGAAGGACCGGTAGCGGGGGTGTTACCGGCAACAGACTGATTGGCCGAGCCAAGATCCCACTGACCGTTCTTTATGCCGAGAAGTTTAGAGGCATGGCGACCGAGACCGAGCGAATAGTCGCTGTTGAGAATCCACTCGAATCCGAGGGAGTTAAGATCGTCCTGGCAGACTTCAACGAATCGGGCCTCGATTTCAATGAGCGTAGGCTTGATGTTCAGTTCGTTGAGAGCGTTTTCAAGTTCAGCAAGATTCTCGAGCGTGTTCTTAACCTGAAGTTTGCCGAGAGTCTTAATATACATAATGGAAGAACCTTCGGGCCACTCGACACCCATAAGGCGGAAGAACTCCTTCCAGTCCTGCTCCTTGTTCTCGCCGTCGTCGTTGCTGGCTTTAGGTCTGGTGCTGAGGTTGAAACCGGTGTTTCCGCTGGCGCGAAGATCCTGAACGTCGGTCTGAGCCGTGTCCATACGATCCATGAACGAAGAAAGAACGGGGAAGCTGCGAGTATGCATCTCTTCAACGGAAGCGTCCTTGTGCATAATCGTGACCATCGGTCCCTTTACGGTAAACTTGTAGTTTACGGCCTCGCAAACGAGCTTAAGCGCATCATAGAAGGAAATTCCGCTTGCGGTGATGATCGGCAAGACCGGTCCGCGCTCGCTGGAAGGCTTGGCTTCGGCGGTTTCGCTTACACCGAAACCGCTGCCGTTGTCGGCGCCGGCCTCGGCGTCCGCGGGAGCCTGCGCAATCTCCTGAGGCTTGAAGAAGAAGTTGAAACCACGCTGCTCGAGCGGAATATCAGGACGGTCGAAATCCTTGGAGAGCTGGCTGAACGTTTCAATCGCATCGCTGAGCGTAGCCGGAGGCTTGAACGAAATCGCGGGAAGGCGCATATCCTTCATACGCTTGATGATTTCCTGCTCGGGGGAAGCCGTCTCATCCTTCTCGTCGGTCGGCTTTTTATTCGTATCGGCGACGACTTCGACGTCGCGAACGTCGATCGCATAGTTGGGCCTCCACGCTTTATCTACTTCGGCCATCATACCCTTGCGCGTAACCTCGCGCTCGCTGGCCATAATCGTTCTGCGCTTCTGATGGATTTTATCAAGAAGCCTCAACGCCTCCTGATTATAGGGGTCGTCATGGAGTACAAGCTCAACCTCGTCGCGCGCCTTATCAAGTTCTCTTACTGAAAGGTAGTGCTGAGCGCGTTTAAGGTGCTTTTTGTACTCGGCACGCTTTGCCTTAAAATCCTCGTCGTTACGGCGATGGGTGATTTCAGATACATCGGCCTTGTTGGCGTCGGGATCGCCTTCGGCAATCCAAGCCTCATGCTGACGGCGCGCCTTGGGGTGGCGGCAGTCGATAGCCTTCTGGATCAGCTTGAGGGCGCGCTCGCGGCGACCGGTCGCATTTTCCTGAAGAGCTGCTCTGTAAAGACCCTCGGCGATACCTTCCTGACACTTCTTCCTGAGACCGGAAAGCGAAGGAGAGGAATTCAGAAGCTTCATCGCCAACGCATAATGACGGGCGGCTTCCTGGAACTCCTCGCCGGCCATGCACTTCTCGGCCTCGGCGATTTCGCGTTCAGCCTGAAGCTTGAACGCCTTGAAGCGCAACTCCTGAGTCTTACGCAGAGCATCGCGCAATTCCGCGTCCGTAGCCTTCTTGTTGTCGCCGTAATATTTCTCGGCGGGCTTTAGCTGACCGTCGTCAGCTGCGACCTTGGCGGGCTCTTCGTCCTTAGTCTCGGCGTCGGCCGCAGCCGCTTCGGGAGCAGGCGCCGCATCCTTAGCTTCAACGACAGGCTCAGCCGTCGCCGTTTGGGCGGGAGCCGGAGCAGGATCATCCGACAAAATGTCTGCAGAAGCATTCTCGGCAGGCGCCGGCGCCGGTGTCGCAACGGCCGGTTCCGCCGGCTTCGCAGGCTCTTCGGCTTTCTTCTCGACCGCGGTGTCACTACCGGCGAGATCGTTCAGCAAATCGTCAAGATCGTCTTGGGCAGACGCTTTGTATCCCGCGGCTACAAAAGCCGCAGTCGCTGCGAGTACCGTTAAATTCTTGAAAGTCGTCATTTTAAGCATAACACTCCTTGAGATTATCGTATATATTATAGACTTTTTTGGTTAACTATTCAAGGGCTTTCGATAACCCGCACTTTATTCGATTTTACGTTCCTGATCTTCACCGCTTCACGATCGCGTCCGTTCCCCTTGCTCAATATCTTTTCAACAACAAATTCCTCGTCTCTGATTTTAAACTTTTGTCCTTCGACCACCTTTATATCCGTAACGCCGGCACGGCTACAGGACAATGTCGCCTGAACGTCCGTAGGAGTCTTTTTAACCTCCTTGACAAAAGTGATTATCTTTCCGTCACTTAGGCGTTTAAGCGAAATTTCCGAAACATCCTTTTTCATGGGCGTACCCCATGACGTCTTAATCTCTTGCGTCTTGGGCTTATACTCAACGACGACAAAACCGGCCCTATAGTGAGCGTTGGGACTCTGCTTTGTGTTTTGCAAAGTATTGGCGATTTCTTCGCCCTTAAGCGCCCATAAAGTACCTCTGTCGATTTCATTGCGGCGCTCCGGCAGCCTGAACTGATATCTGTAATCGCCCTGATAAGGCATCGCACCGACAAATTCCAAAGTTGAAAATTCCTGCTTCAGCGCTCCGGCCAATTCAACATAATCGATGTAATCGGGATGTGACAACGCGTCCGCAGGATTGGTTTTCGCCGTAAACTCCTCCATATTGGTGAAGCCGTCCCCGTCCTTGTCGGCGCTCGCGTCGTCGTTCGCGACGTCGAGTCCGTATGTCCTCTCGTACTCGTCCAAAAGCCCGTCTCCGTCCGTATCGAGAACGACCTTGATGTCCTTAGTCTGCTTTACTTTACAGTAGGGACAGTTTTCAAGTTTTGACGGTATCAGGCGTCCGCACCCCGCGATCTGAGAGTCCGGCGAAATACACGCCTTGCGGCCTTCGGGCGCGAGAAAACTCCCCGCGTCGTCCGAAATCCCTTTCATCGACACCGGGTCGGAAACGGATTCAAGAAGCTCGACCACGCCGTCCTTACCATCACCGCCGGATTTCCCGGCGCGCGCGGAGGAGGAAGAACCCTCGGAAACCGTCTCGGACGACAGAACGAATTTGAACACCGCTACAAGCGCCAAAACGGCAATGCCGCCGAGAGCCGCGAGTTTATCCCAATTCGACTTGAAAAAATCACCGTCACTTTTTCGAACGCTCATTTCGACTCCTTACCCTTCTCGATCTTCTGTGTGAATATCACCGAGGTTATATTCATTTTAACCTTAAGAGGCGCCTCAGCGGCGGGATCCACCACTATAGCCTTAATCGCCTGCTCTCCCGCGGCGCTTTTTTTACCCATATCCTTCTTAACATCGATCTTCTGAAGAAAGCTCTCGCCGTCGATAAACAGTGATTCAACGACGAAAAACCACTTGCCTTCGCCGCTTGCGAGCATATTCATAAACTTTACGAGAGCCGCCGGCTTGGCCTCAAACTCAACGGCGTATGTCTGTTCGTCGTATTTCGGGGCCTCCTCGGTCTTTTCAGCCGGTTTCCTCCTGGACCTGTTTCTTGCCGGCTTCTTAATCTCCGGCTCGCTCTGAGCCTTGACGACATCCGTAAACATTCCGAGCTGACAGACTCCGGCGTCGCGCATCAGTTCCATAATATGATAGAAATCGCTCCATTGGCGCGCTACCAGAAGTTTGTTCTTCGGAGCGACGGCGCCGTCGTCTTTAACGTAATTGTAGAAAACCTTGAAATTCTGGTCGCCGTTTTTTGCGAGGAAATCGCCTGGAATGATTTTTACGGTCGAATCCGAAGGCCAGCTCTTAATCTCCCTGAATTCCGTGTTGATCGCCTGTTGAAGCTCGTTTTCGGATTTCTCGGCATGTCTTACCAGATTGGTGTTTACCATCGAATCATATCGCTCCGACATCAGTCCGTCAATCTCTTTGATATCTTCTGCGATCGTTTTATCGCGGCTGACGCCGTTAAGGGCGCTGCACTTATTCTGAAGATCGGCAACTTCCTGTTTACGCTGGTCGATCGTTGACCCGTTCATGAAAACGAGAGCGAAAAAGACGAGAGCCACAGCCGCTCCGACACCGCCTGTCACCGCCATCGTAAGTTGATTTTTATTCATTTCGACTCCGGCTCCTTCCCGTTGAGCTTCCATTCAAAAACATACGCCTTCAAGCAGGTGTCGCTGCTCACATTCGGCTCGGCGATGGTATTTGTTTTTTTGCGTATGACGTCAATACCCTTCTTTTTGAATGCGGCGATTATACCGTCGACATCCGCATCGGAAGACCCCCATTTATACAAGGTAAAATGCACTCCCGGCACTTCAACCGGCTCGTTGGTCCTGCTTCTCGCCCTCCTGTCCCTTCTGCTTCTGGGCTTTCTGTCCTTCGGTTCTTCTTTCGGTTCAGCGTCCTTTATTTTAACTTCTTCCCACTTGCCGATCCACATTCCCTTCGACTCGACCACGCCGCGCACGTCGTTCACCTTCTTGAGATAATCGTCGTGCCGGGTAATCTGTTTGAGAAACTCCTTGGCCTCGACAACCTTCGCCTCGTACTTTTTATTCTGGGCGTCGTTGTAGGCCTTGTTGCCTTCCAAAACTCTGAGTCTGGGCTCGTATTCGCTCTTCTTGGCGTCAAGCCGGCTCAACTCGCCGGACTGGACGAAATACCAAAGCGCGCCTGCCGCGGCAAGAGCGACGGCACCTATCGTCACGAACGGAATCCGCGCCGCCTCCCTGCGGGCCTCCGTGATCGACGGCGGCAGAAGATTGATGGAGATCGGCGAGGATCCGCCGGCGTGAAGCGCCAGACCCGTGGTCGCCGCGAGGTACACGCTGTCGCGCTCGATATCGGAAGTGTCGCACGACGATCCTACCCCTGCAACATCGAACGGGTTAAGAAACGCGACCTCGATCTGAAGGGAATCCTGGAAGAAATCCGCGATCTGGGGAAGAAGCGCACAGCCGCCTGTCAGATAAAGCCTGGTCGGCATCGCCCCGCCCTGCTGACTGCGGTAGAAGTTGACTGAACGCGTGATTTCCGCATGCAGGCGCGTCATCACCGAACGGCATATCTTCGAGACGTGATCGAGCGTTTCATCCTCGTCTTCGGTCACGCCGCCCATAGACACGTATGCGTTCCGGCACTTGTAATTCTCGGCGTCTTCCTGGCTGCAGCCCAAAGTCTGGGCGATTTCCTTGGTGATCGTGTTGCCCGCGACGGGAATGGCGCGGTTGTAGATTTTCTCGCCTTCGACGATAGAAAGCGAAGTCGTCTTCGCGCCGATATCGAGAAGAATCGCGCAGCCGCCGTCGTAGGCGGGACTTGCGCGGAGAAGATTGATGATCGAGATGGGCGCGACATCGATGATTTCAGGATCGAAGCCGGCGGACTTTACGGCCTCGACGATCTTCTCGATCTGATCGACCTTCGTCGCGACGACGATAACGGACTTGTCGCCGTTGGGCATATCTCCCAATATCTGGCTGTCGCAGACCATTTCGTCGATCGGGAACGGGATGTTCTGCTCGATCTCGTACCTGATGAGAGTCTCGAATCTTTCTTTCCCGCCCGCCATCGGTATGGCGGCGTTGCGCAGAAACGCCATCTGTCCTGAAATGCTGAGCGCGACCTTACCGGGTCTGATGCCGTTGGCGCGCATGATTTCATGAAGCGCTGGCGCGAGAATCGTGGAGGCGTTGCCCGAATCGAGCGCGGCGGCGAGCTGCGACTTGCCGTACTTCAGCAGAGTCGGGGCGCGGCCGCCGATATCATACTCCGCGAGAACGACGGTCGACGCGCCTATATTAAGAGTCAAAAGCTTCTTTCCCATAACCTGAAATGTTTAGTATTGTGATTATTGAGCGACGTCTTCGTAATCGTTAGGGTTGACAAGAGCCCAAATGGTCTTGGAACGGTCGACGAGACCCTGTCGGCGCTCGATCATCGGTTCGCCGTTCTTGTTCTTCGCGTCCATGACCTGGGCCTCGTTCCACCACATCGTATGGCTCTTTATTCCGGAAATCTCGCTCTCGCTGTCGCCCGCGAGAACCTCTCCTTCCGGACTGGAGATGACAAGTCCGACCGCCTTGGGCTCGCCGTACCTTTCAAGATACGAAGGCGGAAGACAGACGCCCGCCGCATGGGAACCGCGCGGAATATTGACATAGCTGACCGTCGTCGAGAAATATGAATACGGAGGGATCGAAGCGCGCTCTTTCCTGTCGCCCTCCGTGGCCGTCGAGGTTTCAAGGAGGACATGCCAGGTGAATACGAGCCTGTCGGTCCACTGATCGTACGTCTCGTACTTGGATTCGAGAACGATCCAGCGGCGGTCCTTCATATAGCACTTGCCGATGATCGAACCTCCGGGAATCGCGGGGGCGGCGAGAGTCGAGGCACGGCCCGCCTTGGGAAGACGGTCCAGTCTGACGCGCGGAACCTTCGCCGACGCCGCGGCGGGACCCGTCTGGCCGACCTGCATGCCGCCGGCGCGCGTGCCGGTACGGACGTTGCGGCTGTTCCTCCTCGGGCTCTGCGCCTCGGCGGTCGTCGCCGCGAAGACTGCGGCGATAACCGCAACGGAAAAGATGAGAAGCTTTTTCATGTTCATTCCTCCTGTCGTTTTAAAGTACTTTCATTTTTGGAAGATCCTGGATGTCGACGACGCCTACGACATGACCCGACGGATCGCATACGGGAAGATCGTCGATACGACGCTTCTCGAACACCTTGAGAAGTTCCGCGGCATAGACGTCGTCTCTTACGAACATCGGCGAAGGGGTCATGACGGCGGAAACCTCGCCCGCGAGCATCTTGGCCGCGTCGCCGCCCTCGCTCATGCGGCGCCTGAAATCGCCGTCCGTAAAAATTCCGAGCAGTTTCCCGCAATCGTCGACGATGACGGCCGAACCGCTTTTCGCGCGGGTCATCGCCATTAGCGTATCCATCACGCTCGACGTCGGCGAAACGCGCGCGAGCCGGTCGCCCGTACGCATAATGTCGGTAACCTTCATCACGAGCGCGCGGCCGATGGCGCCCGCCGGATGATTCATCGCGTATTCCTCGATCGCGAACTTCTGCGCGTCTATCAGGACCATCGCGAGCGCATCGCCCATCGCCATCGTTGCGGTCGTGGAGTTCGTCGGCGCCATCCCGAAGGGGCAGGCCTCGCGGCCGCACGGGATTTCGAGATGTATATCGCTCATCCGCGCGAGCGACGAATCGGTCTTGCCGGTCATCGAAACGACCTTGAGCCCGTGACGGCGGATAGCGGGAATGAGTTTCAGAAGTTCGTCGGACTCTCCGCTGAACGAAAGCGCGATCAGAATATCCTTCGCGGCGACCATTCCGAGATCGCCGTGCATGGCCTGGACGGGATTGAGAACGATCGATCTTATACCCGTCGAAGCGAATATCGCGCTCATCTTCTCGGCGATATGAAGATTCTTGCCGACGCCCGAAACGACAACGATCCCGCCCGCGGCGGATGTCGCAAGTATCATCTTGACGGTATCGGTAAAGCTCTCGCCAAGTGAATCGCGCGTGCGCTTAAGCCCTTCGATTTCCACATCGAAGACCTCTGCCGCTCTTGTTATCATTTCGGTTTCAGTCATATTCTCTTTTCTATCACCGCATTATGCTAAAAGTTTAACAAATCGCCGTCTTTTACTCAAGACTGTTTTTTGCTCTGGCTCTGCAGAAGCGTTACGGCGATCGTCCCGATGATATCCTCGGCGGAGCATCCGCGGGAGAGATCGTTCATCGCCTTGGCGAGACCCTGAAGGTTCGGACCGATCGCTTCCGCGCCGCCGAGACGCTGGGCGATCTTGTAGCCGATATTGCCGGACTGGAGATCCGGGAAGATAAAGACGTTGGCGTTGCCGTGGATCTGACCGTTGGGATTCTTGAGCTGGCCGACCGAGGGTACGATGGCCGCGTCGAACTGCATCTCGCCGTCCATCTTGATGCCGGCGGCCTCGAACTTGGGCGCGGCGATTTCAACGGCCTTCTGAACCTTCTCGACGAGAGGACCGCCGGCGGACCCTTTTGTGGAGAACGAAAGAAACGCGACGCGCGGTTCGTTACCGGTAAGATCGCGATACGTTCTCGCCGTCGCGATGGCGATGTCGGCGAGCTGCTCGCTCGTCGGATCGGGGATGACCGCGCAATCGCCGAACGCCAAAACGCTGTCGCCGGCGGGCGTAGGCTCCTTAAGATCCATGATGAAGCACGAGCTCGCGGTCTTGACGCCCTTCTCTGTTCCGAGCGTATGGAACGCCGCGCGGAGCATATCGCCCGTTGAAGCGATGGAACCTGCGACGAGACCGTCGGCAAGACCGAGCTTAACCATCATGCCGCCGAAGTAGATACGCTTTGTGCGGAGAGTCTTCTGCGCCGACTCGAGATCGATGAGCCTCTGCTTCTCGGCAGGCTTTTTGGACTCCTTGGCGTTCCACGCCTCTAGGAATTCCTGCTCAAGCTTGATATCGCCCTGGGTATAGTCAATAACCTTGATGCCGCGCGCGGCCATGGAAAGACCGACCGACGCTTCGGCGAGAGCGACCTCGTCCTTCGTTCCGAGAACTATAGGCTTGCAGATCTTACGGTCAACGCATGCGCACGCGGCGGTAACGACACGCGCGTCCATACCTTCGGGAAGAACGATCGTGCCGTTCAGCTTCGAAGCGTTTTCGATAATCTGGTTGATTGCGTTCATTTTATTCAGTTTAGAATTTTAAAGTTCAGAGTTACTAACGACTAACCACTAATCACTAACGACTAATCACTCCCCAAGCACACGGACGGTGTCGCGGGCGATCATAAGCTCCTCGTTAGTCGGGATGATGACGACGGGAATCTTAGACGCCTTCGTGGAGATAACCGCAACCTTGCCGCGCGTCTTGTTGGCCTTCTTGTCAAGCTTGATGCCGAGAGCGCCGAGACGGTTAATGATACGCTCGCGGACCTCGGAAGAATTCTCGCCGATACCGCCCGTCATGATGATCGCGTCGGCGCCGCCGATCACCGTATTGTACGCGCCGATGTAAAGCGCCATGCGGTAGGCGAGCATTTCAAGCGCGAGCTCGGCCATCTTGTCGCCCTTCTCGGCCTTGGAAACGATGTCGCGGCAGTCGCTCGAACCGGTAAGCGCGAGAAGGCCGGACTTCTTGTTGAGAATCGTATCCATCTCGGCGGGAGTTTTCTTCTCGGCCTCCATGATTGAGAGAACGGCGGCGGTATCGATATCTCCGCAGCGCGTACCCATGATGAGACCGGCGAGCGGCGTAAGACCCATCGTCGTATCGACGCACTGACCGTTCTTGACGGCGGCGAAAGACGAGCCGTTACCCATGTGGCACGTGACGACGTTAAGTTTCGCGAGGGGCTTCTTCAAAAACTTCGCTGCCTCCTGGACGATGAACTTGTGGCTCGTACCGTGGAAACCGTACTTGCGGATACCCATCTTCTTGTAGTACTTCGGATCAATCGCGTACATCGCCGCGCAGTCGGGCATCGTCTGATGGAACGCGGTGTCGAACACGGCGACGTTGGGAACGCCCTTGAAGATTTTCTCGCACGCTTCGATGCCTCCGAGATTCGGCGGCATGTGAAGAGGCCCGAACTTGACGAGCTTCTTGCACTCGGCCATAACCTTCTTGGTAACCTTTACGGAATCCTTGAAGACCTCGGCGCCGTGAAGGACGCGATGTCCGATAGCGTCGATATCCTTGGGGTTGCCGAGCTCCGCGACCACCTGCTTGAGAGCCTCGGTGTGATCCTTCGGTCCCCCGCATCCGATGCGCTCGACGAGACCCTTGGCGAGACGCTCGCCCTTCTTCATGCTGAAGAGCTGATATTTAAGAGAGCTTGAACCGGAGTTGATTACGAGAACTTTATCGATAGCTTTTTTCATGATTTGATAATGTTAATTTGCCCGCCGCTTTTTTTCGCGGCGGGCTGATTTATATTTATTCTGTTACGACAACCTTGAAGAATCCGCTCTTCTCAGCGCCGAGTCCGTCGATATTGATCGTCTGAGCATTGCCGCCGACGACAATCGTCTCAGTGGCCTTGACGGTCCAATCAGCGTCGGAGAGTGAAGCCTTCCAGAGAACCTGACACGTTACGGTCTTTTTGGTTTCGCCCTCAAGCGTGATGAAT
Source organism: Kiritimatiellia bacterium (assembly GCA_017520845.1). Taxonomy (GTDB): domain Bacteria; phylum Verrucomicrobiota; class Kiritimatiellia; order RFP12; family UBA1067; genus UBA1067. The sequence goes on from JAFXEU010000052.1 coordinate 86,535, forward strand.
CCGAGGCCGTTCGTGTTGCCTTCGGCGGTATTGAGCTCTCCGTCGATTTCAACGACGACATTGCCGTTCGCGTCGAAAGATACGGACTTGATCTCGACCGACTCGACCTTGGACTCGACCTGGATCGAACCGTTGGCTCCGACGGTAACGTCATCGGGATTGTAGCCGAGCGCAAGAGCCGTCATGGCGGGAGATGCGAACGCCGTCATGATGTAGTTGTTGTAGGCGTCGACTCGCGTTCCGCTTACAACCTTATCCTGAAGGTTATCCGCAAGCGCCTTGTTGATGCCGAACGTCTTAAGAAGGTTCCCGTCAAGATCCTTTGTGCCGGAATTGAGATTACCGTACTTCACATACTCCCACGCGTCGGGGAGGCTGTTACCGTTCGTGTCGACATCCTCGATGTAAATGTCGACGGGCTTCTCGAAACCGTTCTTGTCGGTAAGTTCAAACGCCGTCGGATTGAACGCTCCGGCGCCGGGCTTGCCGCGACCGCAGGCGTATCCCCAAGACTCGAACGAATCGCGCTGACGCTTTACTGCATCCGCCTTGTTCAAGTCGGCATACGCTCTTAAGAAGTACCTGCCCGTCGCAAGACCGGTCAACACGGCATTCGTAGGATGCTGAACGTTCTGAGCGGTTACGGACGCGACATCGGAGACGACGGCGCGGGCCGCGGGAATTCCCGTGAAGTCCGGTGTCGTGAACGCTTCGACGACGAAGGTCGACGCGCCCGCGACGTTCGAGGGACCGAAGTACTTGACGGCCACGGGGATACTCGAATATCCTGCGCCGTTTTCGGGTGCGCTCAGCTTAAACGAAAGTTCATTCGACCAGAGATCTGTCTTGAACTTGGCGTTGTACATCGAGACTCTCCATGTGTATGACTCGAAGTTCTTGAGCTGATCGCCGATGTAGGCGTCGGCCTCGAACGAATAAACGTCGTCCGCGTCACGGGCGGGAACAGGAAGCGGCTGACCGTTGTTCGATTCCCAGACAACGCTGCCGCCGCTGCGAACCTGAATCTTGAATGCGGTATAACCGTTGTGACCGCCGGGCATCTTCCACTTGAAGACAGGGCTCGTCGACAACACCTCAATTCCGGTAATGCCGGGCGAAATCGCCTCAGGGACGGGACGTTGCGAGGTCGAATCGAATTTGCGCACCAGCATGGTGCCGAACACCGCAATCTGCTGAGGATCGGCCGAGACTCCGACGCCCGGAATGACGCCGTCTCCGAAGAACACCTCATAGACGATATCCGTGAGATCGAGTTTTGCGTTCACCACGTCTTTGTTGTTGATCGCTTCGCTTGCAAGGAATTCCCAGTCGAGATCAAGATCGCCCTTGGCGAGGAAATCGCCCTCGAAAATATATGCGCGCTGAGCCTTGTTCATCATCTTGTCGAACACCACGCGCTTGATCGGCAATCCCATCATCGTCTCGACGATCTCTCCGTTGTTTTCAACCTTTCTGGTTATCGTATAGGAGCGAACGACTCTGACGCGTTCATAGTCGTTGACCATAAGTCGGCCGACGCTGTTCGAAACATCGCCGCACTCTTCAGGTCCGAAGAGCTGGCTGCGGTCCGAAACACCCGTCTCGAGGTTCATACGCGAGACGATCGGGCTTACATCCGTAAGCTCCATCTCGACCTTGCCCTGACGCCAGCCGACATCAACGTTCGTCGCCGTGCCCATAGGCTCGCCGGGGGTGTACTTGCCGTCACCGTCAAGATCGTAGAACGCGACGATCGTGTTCTTGCCTTCCTTGACAAAGCCGTTGTTGGTTTCCCCGAGGAAGAGTTCCAGCCTGTTGTTCTGCAACGCGGGAACGACGGAGTTGTACTTGAAGCGGAGAACCATCTGGGCCATACTGACGACCGCCTGCTGGGCGTTCGTACCCGAAGCACCCTGATACTTCAAGGTGGTGAGATCAAGCGAATAGTCGCCGGTCTTGAGGTTGATCGTTCCGATACGCTCACCGAGGTTGCAGATGAAACCGTTCTCACCCTTTTCATCCTGCGTTATGGTGATTACATTGGACTCGGCGAACTCGTTCCACGCGAACTCTCCGGCCTGAAGAACGATATATTCAGATCCGTATCTGGAGTAGAGCGCCATATACGTCTCATAGTCGCCGACATAGTAACCCGTAGGCCACTCAAGCGCGAAGGCCGGATCGACAGCCGTAAGATCGCCGACAAAGAAGCTGTAGTTGTCGTTGCGGTCGACTTCGGCAAATTCAAGCTTAAGCGATGTGCCGTTCACATATCCGGGCGTGAGGGTTCCCGAAACGGTCTTCTCTCCCCACGCGCCGATATAGGTCGTATTCTCGGACTCCTCGCCCGGCTGGACCGTGAATGTCGCATCAGGCTTGATGAGTTCAGAGTCGGTATACGTCTGAACGACTATCGGAGCGAGGGAACCCGACACCTGGGCTCCGCCGCCCTGGCCGTTGCCGCCCTGATTGTTCGGATCTTCGCCCGTAAGCGGCTGATTGCCGTTGTAACGGAGCGTGAGCTTCAAGGTCGGAATCGGCATATCCTTGATCTCGCTGTCGCCGACGACATGCGAAATATACGGGGGGGTGATCGACTTGACGAAGTCGTTGTAACGCGCCTCGGCGAAATTGCTCCAGCCGTCCTCGTCGTTATCGGAGGCGGCGTCCCACGCATAGCGGCTCGTATAGGCCTTACCCCAGGCGTCTTCCTGGATGTCGTCCATGAAGTCGTGGTCGGTGAAGATCTCGCCGGCGTAGAGCTCGCCGATCTTGAAGAAGTAGTCGAGATCGAATTCGCTTGCGCTCGTCGCGTCGGTCGGGCTGAACTTGACGCGGACTCCGTCGGCGTTCGTGAGTACAAAGACCTCGCTCAGGAGATACTCCGCCCAGTTGGAGAGGCCGTCTCCGTCATCGTCGTCGACGTCCGTCGAGTCGAAAATGCCGTACGTGTTCTCCCACCAGTCGGGCATATTGTCGCCGTCGGCGTCGATCGTGGCCCTGTAGTCGGAGTCGAAGCTCTTGTCAGGCTGCCAGCCGAGTCCGATATCGTACTTGTAGGCATCGCCCGCCGTCATTTCGATACCGTCGCGGACAACGATCGTATCCCAGTTGAGTTCATCCGTTCCAGGATCGATATTAGGCGAATAATTGGCTCTGCAGTACTCCTCCCAGGAATTGGGAAGACCGTCGGCGTCATCGTCGAGACCGGTAAGTTCCCATGCGTCGGAAGCGGCGCGGTCCCACATCTTCTTGCAGGTCTTCGCGTAGGCATTGCCGAGCGGGACGAGATCGGTCGTCGCGATAAACGAACTCCTGAGAGCGAATTCATTATAGAGCCGAATCCACTCGAACGCATCACCGAACTGCTCCACGATCTTCTCGGCGCGGAAGAGGCGCTGGTAAAGATCAAGGTGGAGATGGTACGAAGAATAAGGCTGAGCGGAATTGTTGAATGTATACTTCTGCAAACCGTGCATCTCTGCAGGCGTATATCCCGAACCGAAGAATTCCGTATAGAGGAACGAGTCAAGCGCCGAACCGTCGACGGGCGTCAAGTGCATGACCGTGTTCTTGATCCACGGAATTACACGGTAGTCGTCATATACCTTACTCTTGAGGTTAGAGTTGAACCACCAGACGGGATTCATATCTTCTTCGATCGTACCGCTTCTGAGTTCGGCGGCATTGTAGAGTCCCGCCGTGACGATATCCTCGTTTTCCCTGTAGTGCTTGCCGTTGACGACGTTTACAACCTGGCTCTCGAACGCGGCAGGCGTCTTGGCGACATCGGCGGCGTTGACGGCGCCGGGCAGAGTCGCGAAGTTGTAGTGGAAGAGCAGTTCCGCGGGAAGCGTCTCGCGTCCGTCGTTGTTGTTGCGCGTTCCGTCGTTCATCCACGATCTTAGGACGTTGTCGCGGTTCTCGGAAGCCTTTTCAAAATCAAAGCGTTCACGGTAGTTGGCCTTGATTTCTTCAGCCGTGCGCGCACCGTCCCAAACGCGGACCTCGTCGACGTAACCGGCGAAGAACTCGCGGACGTTCTCGAACGATTCGGGATAGTGGTTGCCGTTCTCGTCGACGATATAGGGCATGAACGCCGCGGCGGGCATATCCTTAACCGTAACATCGGAAGCTTTGACGGGTCTCGCGGCGATAAAGAGCGCCGAAGGAACGCTCGCGTAGCCGGGATGTTCGAAGCTGCCCGTCGAGCCGGGATCCTGGGCGATCATGATCACGCCGTTGGCGGGAACGAGGGACGTGGTGGCGCTGGAAACCTTTTCACCGTCGATATAGAGCGTCAGCACCGCTCCGTCGAAGGTAAGCGCGACATGCGCCCACTCGTCCACGTTGAGCTTGCGGCCCCAGACGTACTGGCAGCTCTTCGTCGTTTCAGAGCCGGATTCGATCGACTTGTTGTTGTCGAACATACCGTAAACCCTACCTTCCGCGTCGAGACCGATACGGAAGTTCGCGCGGATGGCGGCGGCATCGCTCGAGAGAGCGTCGCCGACATAGGCGGTCGAACGGTCGATGATCGTCTGGGCCTCGCCCTCCTTCTCGGGGCAGACCCAGCATTCGACCGTGAACTGCTTGAGAAGATCCTCGGCGTAGATCGGGCGCGACTGGGTCTGGGCCGAAAGGGCGTATGACTCCTTACCGTCGAACCAGAGGGCCTGACGGCGGGAAGGATCGTCGAACTTCAACGGATCCGTCTCGCGTGTAAAAGCCGTTACGATCTCGGCGCCGTCGTACTTGAAGTCGCCGTCGGTATCGTAACCCTCACCCTCCTCGAAGCTGAACATGTAACCGAGGCTGCTGGAGATCACGTACGCGGCAGACTGGTACTGGCTCTTCGTGGAAGGATACCACGGCATCGAACCGAGAAGCCCCGGCGCTTTGTAGTACTGGCCGACAAAGCTCATCGGAGCCGTTCTCTCGGTGAACCACAACGGCGTCGGGTCGGTGTGGCGCGGCATCGAGTCGGCGACGTTCGCGATAACGCGCTCATCGTCGTTGCGGATTCCGTCGCCGTCGGAGTCGGCCATGGCGACGCCCTGGAGCCAGGGATACATGACGGGATCATAGGCCATCGGAGCCTTGATCGGCTTTCCGTCGCAGGGGTCGCGGCCTCCGCGGCCTTCCGAGCCCTTGAAGGTCGAATAAATCCACTCGTTGTAGTACGCGTTGAAGGTCGTAAGCGAAGGATCCTCCATCTTCTCCATCTGCATCTGATTGTAAACGGCGGCGACCATATCGCCCTTCTTTCCGAAGTACGCCCAATGTGTCTCGTCGGGATCGTCATCGGAGTCGCTGTCGTCAACGTTCGCGCCGAGAATCGGATTCAAGCCGTGGAACATTTCATAGAAGTCGTCCATTCCGTCACCGTCGGTATCGGCCATTCTCGGATCTGTCGCGATGTATCCCGAAACGGCCGAAGCGTAGGACATCTTCTTCGTTACGGGGAACATGTAGATCGGAGTCGAAATGACTCCACTTACCGTCGCGCGGTCCCAGGCGCGCACGGGCGGAGCGAAGTAACCGAGGTTTCTCCAGCCGTCAACCGTCCAAGGCTCGCGGACAAGCGGAGAATCCTCTTCCTTCTCGTAGTTGACGCACTCGTCGACCACGTCCTGGTCGAATCCGGCGTCGATCGCGGCCGTCGCGAACAATAAGGGATCCGTCGGATCGAACGCCACATAGCCGTAGAACTTCTGACTGTGGTTGGCGCTTACCATACCGGGCACGGTCATGGTAAGCCCGTTCTGAGTCACTTCAACATCACCGATCGTCGCGCTCTCGGTGAGGAGGCGGCCCATGAGCGGCGTGGAAATATCGTCGTAGCGGAAATGACGTACCGCCTGGATGTAATACTCCTGGTAGTTCTGGAGACCGTCGTGGTCGAAGTCGACATCACGCGCGACGCCGAGAAGATCGTCCCACGAAACGCCCTTTTCGATAACATCGGCTCCGGCGTCGCCGGGCCATGTCGCGTCCATGCCGCCGGCGATATAGACGACGCTGCCCGTGTTGTTCGTGCTGACCGCGCGGTTGAAGATTCCGTCGGCGACGAAAGTTCCGGGATTTTCGTTCATATGCTTCGAGATTTCGGAGAACTTGCTCGCCGCGTCGGGATCGAGTCCGGGCGGAGGAACGACAGTCTTCGTGGCGGCGTCGACGGGTACGCCCGCATGCTGCATTTCCCAACCGTCGGGAATGCCGTCAAGATCGGTGTCGATCGTGCAGGGGTTCATGCCGCCGCCGCGGACGCACGTGAGCATGCCGTCGTCCACAGGCGTTCCGTAAATGAAGGCGAGTTCGAGCTCGTGGAAGAGCGCGCCCGCATTGTAGAAGTCCATCGGGAAGCTCGCGCCTTCCTGCGCGTCGTTGATGCCGTCGCCGTCCGTATCGGCAGCCTCGATGGCGAGCTGGATATCCTCCTTACCGCCCGGATTCGTCGGGAAGAACTTGTTGTACCAGCCCTTCGTCGTGCCGGGATGCTTGGCGTAAATGCTCGGGCAGGAACGGTAGACCTCGCAAGAATCGGTACCCGCATACTCGAGGGTGTATTCGAGATTGTCATCGTCGTAGTCGCGCATATCCTCTTCGCCGAATCCGTCCTCATCACCCTGAGGCGCGACGTTGGGATTACGCAGCATATAAAGTTCCCAGCCGTCGGGCACACCGTCTCCGTCGGTGTCGGCGCCGTGGTTCTTCATCGTGGTTTTGCCGCTGTTGGCCTCCTGGAAGGCCTTGTCGAGAAGCTCCGCGACAACGCCGTCGACCGTCTGGTTGGCGTTGTTCTGGGCGGCGTTGTTCGTAACGTTGCCCGTCACGTTTGTAGCGGTGTTGGTCGCCGCGTTGCCGGCGGCGTCGTCGATATTGTCATCCGTATTGTCGGTATCGATAATTTCAGGATTGATGACGCTCGGATTCGTTGTCTTGGTCTGGAGCGTCTTCCAGACGTCATTGGCGTCGAAGCCGGCCTCGCGGAGAACGTCGTGACGATACTTCATAACGAGGTATTCATCGTAAGCCGTGTATTCTCTCGTATTGACGGCCGCGCCGGTCATGTCTCCGCCGCGGAGCGCATTGTTCTTGTTGGGATCCCAACGCGGTGCGACATAACCGTCGATATTGCTCCATGCTGTGCGAGGATCAAAGCCGAGCGCCACACGAACCTGATCGTGGAGAAGCACGAACCCGAAGCCGAATTCAAGATTCTGAATCGTGCCGCCCATCGCAAAGTCAGCTTTATCGCGAACGATGGCGCCGACGAGCTGACCGCCCCAGATGCCGTTCTCCCCTTCAAGGCCGTAGTAATGAGGTATTTCAGCATCCTCCTCTACTCCCGTCTCTGGATTCATCACCGACACCGTCTTGGTCAGACCCGTAACCGTCAAAGCGACAGTGCCCTTGACGTCTCTGATGAAGACAAAGGTGGAAGGATCAGGAATCTCATTGCCCTCATCGTCGAGCATCGTACCCATCTGATAATCGACGCCGGCGGTAAGCTGCGGATAAAACGTAACCGTTCCGTCGTCATTCTTGACGCCTGGGACGGCACCCATCTGGAGATAAGCCATAAAGTCGCCGTCAACGTTGGCCGTCTTGTCGGAAGGCGTGAGCGGATTGAGGTTCATCATAACCTCCCAGCCGTCGCACATTCCGTCGCCGTCGGTATCCCAATGGCAGGGGTTCGTGCCGATTGCAAGTTCTTCCAGATCGGAAAGTCCGTCCTTATCAAAGTCGGGATTGTCGCTGTACTGCTCGGCCGTGAGCGGTTCGCAGGGATTGAAGCGCGCTTCAACCTCATCGGCCGAAATCGGAGTACCCTTGAGGATGTTGTTGAAATCAAAGCGCTCGAATCTTACGTTCGTATTCGGAACGCGAGCCGTTACATGGGCGCGGTACCAGAGATAATATTCCCAACCGTCGGGGAAGCCGTCGCCGTCGGTATCCTCGACCGTCGGATCCATACGCTTGATCTCTCTGCCGCGGGGCTCGGGGCTCCAGACAAGGAGATCGGCCGCCGTGGGCAGACTCGCTTCGTCGAACGTCGTGCCCTCGGCTTCGCTGCGCGCCTTCATGAACGCTCTCCACGCGAGAAGTTCGTTGGCGTTGACGAGATTGCCCTGATTGTTCTTCTTGGGATTGCCCTCGTCGTCGAAATCGCAGAAGCTGGGATCGGACTTTACGACGTCAATCGCGTTGAGACCGGGATGGAAGCCGCGGATTTCAAGACGCGCGTTGAACTCGGGTCCGATGGGAGCGTAGTTGAAGTTGTTCTGTCCGCCCTCGTAAACTTTGGGCAGACGATCGCCGTCAAGGTTGAACCCGTTGAGAGCGATAAGATTGTTCTCGAGAATCGTTCCGCCCGAAAGAAGCTCGACCATATTGCCCGCGCCCCAGGTGTAGTGGGCGAAGATGTCGGGAATACCGTCGTAGTTGATATCGCCGAGATTGTCCTCACGGAAGTATTCGCGGGCGAAGACGGCCTCGACCTCGGTCTTGAGATAGTTGCCGTCGGGTGTCGTCTCGTTGGGAAGCGCTACGCGCCCGGGCGTCACGACGCCGCCGACTTCGGGGCTGAACGTCTCGCCGAGAATGCTGCTTTCGGTCTTGCTGTCCTGGGTTGTGGAATGGAGAATCCAGCAGTAGAAGAACGAATCCTTGACGTCGTTGTAAAGAACGTCGCCGGCCGCAAGAGGATAGTTGTAGAACGGACCGTTCACATTAGGCTGGTGGAAGCCCTCCTGGGTAATCGGAATATCCTGACCGTTGTCGAGACTGCCGTCGTCGAGCGGGGCGGCAACCTTATAACCGAACGCGAAAATGTCCACGTCCGTGGTCGTGCCGCAGTTCCAGGTAAGTCTGAAATTCTTGGCGCTCGAGAACGTCATGCCCTCGGCATACGTATGACCGGCGCCGATACCGTCGAGCGAAGCGTACTTGCGCGAGAGGGGCGAGGTCGCGAGGCCTCCGCCCGGACCGTGCGCGGAAGTAATGAGGAACTTCGAAGGTGTTACCGTATACTGATAAACATAGGTGGCGCTTCCGCCGTCCTTGTCCTCGACGAAGAACGTCACGTCGATATCGCCCTGGAGATTGCCGAAATCGGGCTCGAATTTACCGCTCTGACCCATTTCCGTGACATAGAAGGTCTGACCGTTCTCAGGACCGGTAATCGTGATCTTGATACCCTCCTTCACGCCGTCGGACCATTTTTCGGTGAAATCGGCGTTGATGTCGCTCGCGGGGCCGAACGACCAGGAAATCGGACGGTCCTTGCAAACGCCTCCCGAAACGACCCAGCGGTTCGTATTCTCCGAGGTTATGGTACATGCGGGCGCGACGTTTGCCACGAGAACAAGTTTGTCGCCCGGCTTGTAATAATCACTCGCCACCGCGCCACTGGTCGGCAGCCTTTCGTCCGGAATCAGGGAGCCATTGGCATCCACCGCGCCGACGACTTCCGCCTTGATGGTAAAGCCGTAAACGGACGAATCAATTGTACCGTCAAGTTCTGTAATCGCGATACCGATAGGCGCCATACCGTCAAAATCGACGTAATAGACATTCTCGCCGTCGGCGGGATCTTTAGACTTGAAAGAATCATCAAGCTTAAAGCAACCGTAATTCGGCTTGTCCTTAACCTTATCCTCGACAGTGAGTTTAACTCTCAGTTTGCCGTCGAACCTGTCATCCCAATAGGTGAGTCCGACAATAACCTTTTTATTCTTCTCGTTTTCAAGATATACATCATCCGCCGAAACCTCGACAAAAGGATTGTCGAGCACATCGACATGAACCTCGTAGTCGGCGGCGGCGAAGCGCGTCATATCCTTATCCTTAACCTGCGCCCTGATCGTCCACCTACCCGCTCTGGGGAAGTTGAATTTGAACGGATTTTCATCCGGATTACCCTTGATCTCGACAGGATCAACGTAATTGGCTCCATCAAGCTTAACCGTCCACTTTACAATAAAGAGGTCATTGGAATTGGTGGTGGTCATGTCGAATGCCCCGGCATCCGTAACGACAGCCTTAAACGTGCGCTCCATTCCCTTGGGGATCTTGTTGGGATAAACGTAGCCGTCCGTCTCGGACTCGTTTCCGTTCATCTCAATCCAGTCGATGACGGGCTCCTCGTTGTAAACGGTAATATTGAGATAGTTTGAATCGAACCCGCGGATGATATTGTTCTCGTTATACGTGCTGGACGTGCAGAGCACAACCTCAAACTGAACCGAAAGTCCACCGGAAGCTTCACTGTAACCGTCAAGGAACTGAATCTTCGAAGCGCTCGTCTCGGTGTTGTTCTTATTGATCGGAAGACCCTTGGTTCTCGACTTTTCGGTATCCTTGCAGACGACGAAGGTCGAGGATTTACCGAACATTCCGGAACTTATTTCATCATCGGTAACCTTCAAGAACGCGTAAATCGTATTGCCGGTATCGTTCGGCTCCGAAATGGTAATCTTAAACGATCCCTGCTCGCCTTCGCGGAATTCAGCCTTGTCCGTCGTTTCGACTACGGTCGACGTGCGCGCCTCCTTAACCTTGGCGGTAAAGGTTCTTACTTCACTCTCCTTGCCGCTTATGGGAGACTTGACCTTGATCTGGCTCTGGATGGCCTCGCCGGAGGTCGGGTAGTTCAAAACGGGAAGGACGGTCGTTCTTCTGTCGGCGCCCGTCGCCTTTTCATCGATGAGATAGAGCGCGCCGCCCTCGCCTACGGAGTAGCGCCCGTCGAGCGCAGTCCACAGATCCGTCGGACGGTACTTGACGAGAATCTCGTAGCCCGCGTCGAGATCGCTCGAGTCCGCGTACGTGTCTTCGACGACGAGATTGATCGGAGTATCGTCGCCGGAGATGGCGAAGATTTCGGCGTTCTCCTCGGGCGTTACGATAACGGGCTTTTCGGCGACGACCTGCATGCCCGCATCCTTGTAATTCTCAAGGAACGCCTGCGCATCGGCGTCGTCGACCGAAGGCTTGAACACGATGCGCGATGTGCCTGTCGTGAAAGAATCGCCTCTCAGACAGAAGATGTAAACCTGCTTCTTGGCGGTCGAATTCGCGGGGATGGTGACGGTGGGGATTTCATAGTCGGGAAGAGCCGTAACCTCGGTCTCCGTTTCGGAGAAACGGATATATTTGCCGATGTCCTCCGCCGCGACGCCGTCGATGGTCGGGGTGATTTTCACGACCATATCCTTACCGTAGGCTTCAGAGAGATAAACGCTCATCACCGCGCCGTAAACCATATAGTTTCCGTTGGCGTACGCGATGGTACGGTCCGTCTCTACGGTAACCGTAGGCGGCAGAGGCTCGAGACACTTGACGGGCACCTCGATATAGTCTGTAATGCGGGTGCTCGTCGTTTTGGAGTAGTTGTAGTTCTTCCAGGGGCTCATGACGAGCTTGCAGGTCTGGCCGGAGCCGCCCGCGACGCCTTCAATCTGAAAATCTGCGGGGGTGATCTGTCCGCCGGAGAAAACGACCTTGCCGATATTAACCGTCTTCTTGTTGGTTCCGGTCGCGTCCATGTCGAGCTCGACCGTCTCGTTGGACTTGACGCGCACTACGCTCTCGTCCGTCGACCAGACGTAAAGCTCGATCTTCTTTTCCGGCGGAGCCTTGGCTGTGAGTTTCGGCGCAAGTCCGCCGCCTGTAATCGTCGATCCGGCATGAACGGAGCGCCAGATGCCGCTCGCTCCTTCAACTTCCCAGGTTTCATCAAACCCGATCGTCTGCACATAGAAATTGCACTTTGCGAGCGAATAATCCTGGACGGGATCGCCGCCGTCGGGAGACTCCACTCCGCCCCAGGTGGCTCTGTCGCTTTCGCTCATCGCCGATCTGGACCAGAACCAGAAATTGCAGCGGTTGCCGTAATCGCCGTTGGTGATCTCCCAATTGGTGAGATTTCTGATAAGGTACGACGGTTCGTCCGAACTGGAGTAATCAACAGAGCCGTCGGTGGCGGGACCGTTCTCGGTCGCGAGCACGATAGGAAACGCGACATCTCCAGGACGGGTCGTATACTTAAAGATAAGATCGGTAAACAATCCCGTATTGTCGTCTTCGCCGACGCCCTCTTCCCATGAATCGAGTACGGCGTAACGCTCCTGACCGGAGACATAGATGCCGATACCGAGCTTATATTCATCGGAGAGGATATCAACGCCGCTGGAAGTTATGCCCGCGATATTCGGCTTGACTCGCCAGATCGAATCGTCCGCACCCCGGACGCGCCTGATAAGCCTAACCTTGAAGTAGATGTCTTCGCCCGACGTCATCGGATTAGTGATGTCGACGTTGTACGACACCGAATTTCCTCTTTGATCGCACGGGCGGATCTCAAAGATATCGCCGTTGGCAATACCGAATGAGGCCCCGGCGGTCATAAGCCCCGTGGCTAACGTTATCACTTTAAGGAGTTTACTCTTAATCATGTTTTTTTCCCTTCTTAAAATCTTTTACCTGACGGCTTTCGCTTTTTCCTCTTCTACGAGTTTCTTATACGCTTCTAAATTGGCATTGGCCTCGGCCTTTAGTTTTCGCGCGCGGATGATCCGTCTCATTTCAGCCTGACGCCGCGCCTCGAGCCTTTCGAAATTCGCCTTCGATTCCTCGCACTTCCTCTCGAGTTCGGCGATGGTCTCGTCTGGGGCTTTGGCGTCCTTCGCCCTCTGAAGCTCCGCCTTTCTCACTTCGTATTCGCCGAGCGCGCGATTCACCTTCCTGATTTCCTCTTTGCTTTTCGCGGCGAGCTCCGCTTTGTAGGCCTCTTCGGTGGAATCTTTTTCGCGGACCGCGGTCACGTTGACGTCGAGCTTGAGTTCGCCCTTGCCCAGTTTATCGTTGACCCTGGCCGCCGCCTGCGCGTCGGTCAACGTCTCTTTTGGAACGTCAATCTTCCCGGGATTCTCCTCCTTGGAGCATCCCGAGAACATTGCGAACGCGGCCAGGGCCGTATACAGATAGAACTTACGGCTCATTCTCATAGAAATTCTCCTTCTTCAAAGGCTCGACCGGGAACTGTTCCAGACGCGTATCCAGCGACCAGCTGAAGAAAAGCGCGTCGTTGGGATGCGCCAGGTGCCAATCGTACCAGCCGTTCGAATAGCCAGGCGTATCCTTGGAGAACGGATCCTTGATTTCAACGCTCGTGACGAAATCTTCGTCGAACGAATCCTCCGTAAATACGAACCAGCGCTGCGGGATCCAGTTATCCTTGTTGCCGAGTTTATTGAATCCGTTGTTCAAAAAGCCTGTGATCTTGAACGTGACGTTAGTCCATCTAGCCGAGGAATAAGAGTAATTCATGCTGTTCTCGCCCTTGCCGCGGCCTCTTAAAACGTAGGGTGCCCAAGCCGTGTTGTAATACATGCTCTCGGCGTTCTCCGTCTTGTTCGTGATATAAAGCTTAACGTCCATCTTGAAATTGGGCGCATCCGCGAGGTAGTCGACGCCGTCGATGCTGACAGACCTCGTAATGGGCTGGGGCGGGCCTACCATTCCGCCGCGGAAGACGAAGTCGCCGGCGGTCGGATCGATGTCGAGCCAGTACATCTGGGTCAACGTGAGATTAGTCACGATATTGCCCGAAAGAGACTGATATTCGGCGAGCTTGATGTCGTCGGAATCGGGATTAGCCCATTCTCCGAACTTAAGGCTCTCGCCCTTCTCAAGCCAGTCTACGACGGCATCGCGGTACTTGTTGTCGGGCCCAAGGCCGTATTCGTTGACGAGCCGGTCATCCAACTTCGCGGAGGCGACGACCGTAACGTTGTTCGAGGCTCCCACGCCGACTGTCGTCGTAAATATCCTCGGACCCGCGGGGGTCCAGGAGGCGGCGACGCCGTTTGTCGTCACTTTCGCGAGATCATACCAGCGGTCGACCGTGTATGTGATGTTCGTTCCCCTCTCGCTGCCCTTCGGGATAACGAGAATAACGTTGCCGTTCGTGTTTACCGCGTCGCCGACCGTCTGGCGGATATGTCCGAAAACGGTATCGAGGTTCGCGTAAAGGAGGATGGACGTTCCGTTCGGCGTCGGATGATCCGGATCGATCTGCTGACCGATGTTTATACGGCCGGGAGTGCACTGAACCAGATTGGTCCAATTGCCAATATCCTCGCCGCGCGACGTCATGACGCTGAGAGAGACTCCCTCTCCCTGATCATCGTTGCCGATGTAGATAAAGCGGCTTCCGGGCATCAACCTGTTGAGTATCTGGACATTGTTGGAAGGATTCTTCTCCTCATAGAGCGGAGTACCCGGGGTGAACAGGCTCTTTCCTACAAACAGAATCTCATGCTCGACGATGCCGCTTGCGCGAACGAGCTGCACCCCGATCGGGTATGTATGGTAGAGGTTTCCGCTCTTGGCCATAGCCCAGCCCGCGTTCTGGATTTTCCAGACGCCGTCCAAAGTCCCGTCGTCATACTTGAGCCTGCCTGAAGAAGCCGACTTCTGATTGGCGATGACGCGGTAAACCATATTTGAGGCCATGCCGATAAGATTAGGCTTCGTAGAAGGAATCACGTCTCCGAATACCGCGACAGTGTTCGTCACAACATGGCTGTCATCGGTCGCCTCTACCATCTTCACGCTCCAGCCGCCGATATCGGCCTCCGCGGGCACGGCGATTTCGACATACTGGTAGTCGCTGTCGGTATTCTCCACCGAGCCGCTCTCCGTTCCGTAGATGTTGACCTCGTTGATCCACGCCCAACCGGGCGCGACGGAGTCGAGAATCGAATATGCCGAGAAGCTGTCCTTGCCCGCATTCTTGTCGACACCCTTATACCACTCGGGCGTTACCCACGATCTGGCCTCGGAAAGGAAGTTTGTCTGTGGCGTCTGCGAACCCTTCGTGTAGTAGATGACTTCAAGTTCGTACTGAACCGTCGTGGACTTTTTGCTGATCGTCTCGATGACGGCGTCCTGCGCTAGCCTGTAGCTCGAACGGTAAAATCCGTTCGTATCGGTAGCCTCGGCGAGATAAGCCGACTTCGCGAGGTTGTTGGAGCGCCAGTTGTTGTAGCCCCACGGAATTTCTCCCTCGAACCAGTGGAGTTTAACGATGGGCTTGCGCGTCAGATCTATCTCGTCGGCGAGCTGCGACGGATAAACCTCGCACTGTACGCCCCAGCTCTCGCCCGCCATGGGCTGCTGTTCCATGCTCGGAACGTTCGGTATGTACGTCATCGTGTCGAGCCCGGTGCGGAAAGCTCCGACGCGGCGGAACTCGAACCTCGCGCGGATCGCCTCCGAAACGAGAACTTCGTCGATGAGAACCCTGACCGGCTCGTCGTAACCCTCCGGCGCGTAGTTGGGCGGATTCGCGGAAATGACGCCCTTTACTCCCGTAACCGCGAGACGGAACGCCTTGTACTCCTTACCGGGCTCGGTCTTCTTCGTATATGTCGTGTATGTTGAATTGGAAACGATGAACTTCCCGATCTCAACCCAGTCGGAATTGAGCGCGCCCGTGTACGAGCCGTAGACCGTGACCTGTGCGGGCTGGGGATTGTCGACGTCGTACTTGCGCGCCTTGAACGAGATCTCGCCGACCACGTTCGTCGCGAACGTCGGCGTCTGGAGGAACGGCTGATACTGTTTGTATTCCTCGCCCTGCAGAACGTAAACGTCGTCCGTCACGGAGTTGTTGAGCGCGAGCGACATGCCGTTCGGCAGGCCCGTCGTCCTGTCGTAAAGATACATTCTCTTCTCGAGATCGTCCGGCTCTCCGAGCGTTCTTAAGTTCCAGCCCCACCACGCGCGGTAATCGAGCATGGGCTCGTCGCGCGAGTAGACTTCCGTAATGTAGATTTCCGGGAAGTCATCGGGATTCGTCAGGCTCTGGCTCGTATTAACGAGAGCCGGATCCATCACAAGACGCATGACGCCCTTGACGCCGTGAAGACCGAGATAGCAGTTCCTGACGCCGCCCTTGAGCTCCGCGTCGCTGAGAGCCGAGAAGCTGAAGTTGGTAACCGTCGTCCAGCGGTCTTCGTTGGTGTCGATACCGGACATCGTCGACTCCGAAACGTTGTTCGTGGCGATCTGCAGGAGGAGATTTACGTCCGGATGCGCGTTCTTGTATTTGAACGAGAACATGCCGAGACCCTCGCCGCGCAGGGCGTAGCTGCTCGTGTAGCGGCCGTCGTACAGAGGTCCGCGGATGGACGAGGGGCTGTCGTCGGGCTTGGTTCTTCTGGCCGAAAGCATGATCGCGCCGTCCCGGATCCACGCCGTCGTGAACACGAAATTCGTATAGCCGTTCTGGTACGTGTCGGGCTTCCAGTTGCCCAGCCCGACAGATTCCTGGGCATCGTCCCACTCGCCGCCGCGGAACTGCGAAATCTCGATATCGTCGATTACGATATCCGTCCTTAAGGCGCTGTCGCTCACCCCGCCCGCGGCGATCTTGACCGAGCAGTCGTCAAGCGAATAAATGTCGATCTCGAAGGGAGTCTGCCTGCCCGACTTGCCGAACGTATCGATCGTCCTCTCGGTTAAGAGCGTCCAGGGCGAAGACTTGCCCGCGGGAGCCGTGTAGATTTCAATCTTCTGCGTAGGTACGACCGCCTTAAAAAGCTCCTTCTCGACATCATACCCTAAGCGCTCCGACCACGTGACCCAATCGTCGTTGGCCATGGTCTCTACGCAATCCGTCTCCGTGCCGCTGAAGGTGACCGCCAGATCCGAATACTGGTTGACCGAGTTCGCGACGATAGACGGCCTATCCTTCTTGTAATCCTGATATATCTGCCCCATGATCGAGGCGGGCTCCGACAGCACCTTAGGCCTGGCGAAAACGCCTTCGCTGTTCGCCGTTAAAAATCCGTACGTGCCCTGCGTCAGCTTGTCCGAACTCGTATCCAGAAGGACGATGTTGCTGAACTTCTGATTGCTCAGATTTTCCTTGACGGTCCACTGGCGCTTCATGCCGGCCGCGTCGCGCCTGAATCCGGCCGCGAGACAGACGCCCTCGGTGCAGTTGGAAACCGAGAAATAAAGACCCTGATAGCCGAGTTCCCCGTCGCACTCCGGCCAGCTTATGTTGAAATTTTTGGAGGTGTTCTCCTTGTATCCGATGCGGGTAGCCACGAACCTGCCGCCCTTTAAGCGCCAGCGGTAGAACGAAAGTCTCTGACCCTTGCGCTCGGCGGTATAATTACCCGAACCGTCGGTTCCCGCCGCGCGGATCTGCTCTACACGCAGTTCATACGCGCCGACTCTCGGACGGTAATACGCGAAAATCGAAAGCGACGCGTTACCCCTGAAGGCGGTATTCTTCTTGGTGTCGAACGCTCCGCCGACTACAACCGTATAGTTCGACATCGAAGATATCGAGCCCGCGTTGTAGTACGAAACATCATCGAAAATCATCTTCTGGGCCAGACGCGCGTTGAAGCTGATGGTCTCGATACCGCGCGGCGAATCGCTCGAGTCGACGATCTCGAGATTGCCGAGCCCGTTGCCCATCATCTGCAGCGCGCGGTCTATCGCCTTGTTCTTCTTGGTCTTATCGGTATTATCCTTATAGTTGCCGTAAATGAACATGCCGTTGTTGATGTTCCAGCCGTTCGGAGACAGGGCGTTTATGAACTCAACGTAGTCCGAGGCCGCCATGGCCGTAGTCGTATCGAAACTCTCTTTCCAGAGCTTGCTCGTCTTGGCCATATCGACCCAGTTCGTCGCGCTTACCCTCGTCTCGATCGACTTGGGCGAAGCGCCGGTCTTACCCTCGTCCTCGGTAGAGTTGCCTACGAAAATCTCCGCGCCGTTCCTGTTGTTCGCGTCGTTCCACGTATTGAAATTCTGGTAATCGGCGCGGACTATCGTCATCGCCTTCGTCTCTTCGTCGATCTGGAAAAGGAGATAACCCGTAACGCCGTCGACCGGGAGAGTCGAGTACTCGGGCGCCGCGGTCTCGGTAAGCTTGTCGCTGACGGGAAGCTTCGTCCAGTTTTCAGCGATCTTGAAGTAATTCGTCGTCAGATTGCGCTCCGTAGCTCCGCTCACCTGCTCGTTCATGAACTCAAGGCGGTATTCAATACCGTTATCGTTCTTGTCGAGCGTCTGATAAAGACCGCGCCACATCCCCTCGCCTACGAGTTCCATCGGAATTGAATTCGTCTTGTAAACGGTATCCGTGTAATCGTCTTCAATCTTTTCCGTGATAACGAGGTTAACGCGCTCAAAGTTGCTCTTGCCTTCGCGAAGACGGATAAACCAGTCCGTACCGCAGCTTTCGAGCTTTGTCGCCGAGTCGAAGCGGTTTGTTACCTGGGCCGTATTCTCGCTGTAATAGCCGCCGAGTTTCAGGTCTGCGCCCGAATAGTCGACATAATCGTAGAAGGGCGCGTTAAGCCACGAAACGAAATAATACTCGACGTCGCCGGGCTTGTCTTTCTCGAGCCTCATGGCTTCAACGGCCTTAAACCCGTTCTTATGGTCGAGAGTTACGCCCTTCCATTCGCTGACCTGCTGCTCGAGATAGCGCCAGCGGTAGAACATCTTTGACGCCACGACGAATTTGCCCGTATCAGCGTCGGGATCGGCGGCCGAAACGGTATATACCGGCTTCGCGCGGCCGATAATCTCGTCCTTCACCGACGGGAACGGTATGTCGAACGCGCCTTCAAATCCGAGAGTGCTCTTGCCGAACTTTCCGGGATCGAACGTGCCGTACGACTCAAGATCCATTCTCATCGAAGGATACGAGGCGATGACGTTGTCGATAAGGATGAACGCGCCGTCTTCGCCCGCACCATCCGCTAGCGAAGCTCTTCTGATTCTGAAGCGGATAGGCCCGTTGTGGTTGAGCTTGGCATATACGCGGAAGAAATTCCTGGCCGTTCCGCCGTTAGCGATATCGAGAGCCAGCTCCTCCGTCTCCACCGGCGCGTCGAAGCCGAGGGTGCCGTCGCGCCTGAGCGCGCATATCTTGACCGGCTTCCAATCGGCGAACTCGTAGCGGTTTGTGTACCCTGGTATCTCGTCGTACAATTGAACTCCGTTTTCGCCTAAAACGGGATTTCCTTCCTCGTCGAAGCGCGGCTCGAGGCGCGTCGGTTCGCGCCGGGATATATTCTCGTCGCTCGGAACATTGATGCCGTTAGTCGTATTAGTACAAATTTCAACAACAATCTTATACTCGGTACCATCTACCCCCGCAAGAGCGTTAACCGCGTCGAAATAAATCGTACCGATACCGTTCGTATAGCAAGGCGAATAAATCGCGGCGCCCTCAATATTGCGAACAACGAGATGCGAAGATTCGCTCTGCTCTCCGTTAGGCAACGCCTCCGTCGACCAAGGGAGATAATTTCGCGCCGAGTTGAATGCACAATCTTGAGCATACCAGTTTCCTATACGGACATTATCTAAATGCCATATTACCTGACCATTGCAAAGCTCTGTTACACCCACTCCAGACCAAAGCTCACTACTATCCGAAATTTTTAAGTAAGGAGCGCGACCGTTCTCATCCAACACCTCATTATGCACCCAGTAAGTACTATTAGCCGTATTCGTATTAGAATAATCCTGACCTCTGATAGCTCCATCACCATTACCCCAGTCATTCGCTAAAAGTACGCGCCCGCCGAGCGTCGGATTGCCGGTAGAGCCGCCAAGATTGCTGTCGGGAGATTCCTCGGTAATAACGACATCGACCTCCGCGCCTCTCAGGGGTTCATATCCGAACGCTCCGTTTTCAACAGGCGTTAAGCCGTCAACCTGAGCGACAAAGACATACCCCCCAAATTCCGTAGGAACAGCATTCGTAATCGACAATGTGACCGAAGAGAATGTATAGTAGGATTCACCGTAAACGGCCTCTCCCGCGTCCGCTTCGGCAGGCTCTTCGCCTTTAAGCCACGACACCTTAGTTACCGACGACTCTCTAAGCCAGCGGTTCTTAAAGTACGCTCCTGGCATAACCTTAGTTTCTTCGAATGAATAAAGCGTGTTTTTAACCTGTAAATAATCAGCGGTCATCCATGCTACAGGAAGCGTTCCCTGTCTTACACGCATTTCGTCGATGCGACCAAATAGAGGATTGGAGGACGCCAATCCACCGACTCTAAGCGGCGAATCAGTCGGCGCGGCGAATGTTGATGCCGTTTTACATGTATCCACCCTGACGCCATCTATCCAAATCGTGGAAGAACCGATATCGCCGTCATTATGATCATACCAATCGTCAAAAATGATATCCATACGATGCCATGTAGTCTTCGAAATCGTCTTAGACAGACTGTCATCAACATGCAAGTCATCCTTATAAAAATACCTGACATCCTGATAATTACTCGCAGTTCTAAAACTTAAGCCCCACCTGTCTTGATCTGCTGTGGAAGTCTTTCGTGAAATAATCATCGCGTTTGCAGACGAATTTCCTGCAAGATAAACCCAGAACGAAGCCGTAAATGTTTTAGAGTGAGAACCTCTCTCTGCCCCGCTTTCAGGATCGATATTGCCGTTGAGAGTATTCATTGCATCAATACTCTCTCTGTTGGTAGCCGACAATATCGCGCCTCCATCATTACTCTTATTGCCGCGTGCCTTACCGATTGGACCATTATATGCCGAAGTGTTTGAACCAAATGTACCGACACCGCCATTCTTGGCATCTTCAGCATCATCCATGTGCCAGACGCCGAGATACGCGGACCAAACTTCCTTAGGATCAATCGCCGCGGGAGCCGTCTTATCAACAAGCTCGCCCCAGCACATCGTAATTGATGCGCCCTTGAAGTATTGCGGAACTTTTACCCAGATAATGCTCTCGCCCGCAGTATCCCACGTATCAAACTCATGGGCGAGGAGATTGCCCTCAGAATCGATAAACCTGATATCCGATCCGTCCGCCTTGGCGTACTTATACTCAAAGCCCTTCGGCATACCCTCCCTGATCTTAATAAGCATCGGGAAGTTTACGAGCGGCGTCTCGTTAGTCGCGTTGATCGTGATTTTAGCGTGATACCCGAGCGAATCTAAATACTTATCGCTGTCGTCCCACGCCCAAAGCGTAACGGGAACTTTGGGAATGCTGCCTTCAGCAGGGCTACTATAGTTCGGCGAGGAGGGAATCTCAACCGTAACATAGTACGTTCCCGCCTCCGTAGGAACTGTAGCCGACCAGGGACCCGACGCGCTCGTTGAATATACTACCGTATAATCGCCGTCCTTAAGCTGGAATGGGGTCGTAACCACTACCGGCTTATTGGGAGTCTGCCCGACCTGCCAAGCCTTAAGTGTAATCGACTCGACGACCAATTCCGGCGGCAAAACGGTAACAGTTACATTAACAGGCGAATTATCCGTCAAGTCCGCCCACTTATACCCATCCTTAAGCGCAACTTGATACTTATGCGTTCCAACGTCTTTTACTGCAATTTCGCTTACTTCTACGCTGTCTTTAGTAATTGTTACGCCATTACCGCCACCATAAATCTTCTGCTCCTGACCATTATAAACTACACTATAAGTCTCGGTCGGTCTCTCAGGCAACAAATCGGTAATACGGATAATAACAATACCGCTACCACCGTTACCACCGCGCTCATTTAAACGTCCGCCGCCACCGCCCGAACCGGTATTCTTAGCGCCATCGGTCGCCGATACTGGAGCAGTAGAAGAGCCGCTACCGCCATTACCTCCGATTCCACTACCGCCCAACGCCGAGCTGTTGCCCGTACGAGATCCACCGCCGCCGCCTGCAGCTTATATTACCTCAACACCGGTAATAGACGAAACTCTACCTGGACCGCCAGCGCCGCCTAAATTATTAGCAACCGAGGATCCCGCTACAGCCGCCTCGCCAGGTCCCCCGGCACCGCCGCCGCCACCGCCGACACGACGCTGAGACCCTAAACCACCATTGTTGCCATACCCACCAAAAATAGACCCTGGCTGTTGGGCATCACCTCCAAATTGCGGAAGAACTGTAGAATTGCTATAATCCGAAGAACCGCCGCCGCCAGATCCGCCATTATTACCGGCAGATCTAATACCGCCACCGCCGCCGCCCAAAGCTTCATACTTTGCAATATCCGAAAGTGAAATCTTAGAGGACTCACCATTTCCACCATTACCCTGAGTCTCGGGTGAAATACCGCCCCTGCCGACTATAATATCGTAAGATCCGGCCTCTAAATAAACCCCCGTTGCTTCTATCATACCGCCGGCACCGCCGCCGCCAGCACCACCTTGATTAAGATTAGCTCCGCCAGGATTCGCGCCCGCGCCGCCGCCACCGACTACTAGAATGTCGGCTTTAACGGCCTTCGGCAATATAAATTGCGTTGATACTGCAGTTTCTGTAATCGAAAACACCTTATTTTCGACATTTTCTTCAACATTAATGACAGGAACATCAATCGTATAGCGAACAATAACAACGCCCGATCCGCCCGCGCCGCCGTACGAATTACCGCCGCCGCCAGAGCCACCACCGCCGCCAGAGCCCGTGCCCGCTTGACCGGATGAACCTGTAGAACCCGTTGCCGCGACACCACTACCGCCTACGCCGTTACTGCCGCCTACGCCGACAGCACCGCCATTGGCATTACCGCCGCCGCCACCGGCCGCATAAATCTTATCTTCGCCTGAAATATCGTAAGATAAACCGTCTCCTCCGTTGCCGCCTGCAGAAGAGGTGGCGTTCTTGCCCGCGCCACCCGCGCCGCCGCCGCCGCCTTTATTATTACCATTACCCTTACCGCCGGCATTGCCAAAACCGCCCGATACGGAAGTCGCCTGCTGAGCGGCACCGACAGTGCCGCCGCCGCAAGCTCCGCCGCCCGAACCGCCGGCAGTACCTGCCGTGCCGTTATAATATCCGGCAGTACCGCCGCCGATCGCGGTATACGAAACGCCATTCAAAGTAAAAACCGTATTTGCGCCGTTAGAGCCGCGCGAATTAGCCGTCGCACAAACACCGCCCGCACCGACAGTAACCGTACCCGAAGCGACAGTAAGGCCTTCTTGATAAATTAAGCCGCCCGCGCCGCCGCCGCCGCCGCAGTTTCCGGAGCCCGAGCCGCCGCCGCCGACAACGAGAATTCTGCCTGAGCCTGCGCGGATGACATTCTCCGTCGGAACCGTAAAATTCGCGGTCGTAGCAGTGTTCGTAAAGATGTGGATAAAGTCAACGGTTCCGTCGCCGTTATCGATTTTACGCACCTCGTCACCACCCGTCGCGGCGGAATATTTTTCGATGTCCGCTTGGCTTGCGACATCAAACGAGGCCCCGCGAGCAAAAAGCGACCCTATAACCGCGGTGAACGCGGTTAGCGTTTTTAAGAGGCCTCTAGCGCTTATCAACCTCATATTTAGCCTTTATTTACGGGCATTTTACAACTTATCTACATTTTACCGTACGACAAATTCCACCCTGATTTTATCAAGGCAGAATCCTTTGTATACTAGTATCTAAGCCATATTATCATATCCAACCGAAACGCGTCAATCAGAATTTCAATAACCCAAAGTTACCGAAACAACTCTTTCAAGGAACGAAGATTAATCATCCTCACACCTCTAAAGTTTCATAAACTCCGATGGTTGTTCAAAAGGGGGCTCACTAACGTTCCGCCCTATACGCTTCGCACATCCTAACCGCTGTATTTCTCTCATCCGGTTACTTTCTTTTATCTCTGGGGTTCCACCCCAGACCCCCTTCCCCAAATGCCGAAGGCATATACAAAAAACAATGTACAATAAAGCATACACCAATGCGGTTATAAAGCGCGTAGCCCATAACACGAAGCGTTAGCGAAGTGCATCGGTAACCTATCGGAGTTAATTAATTTTAAGGGATTCAATTCTTATAAACTCCGATGGTTGTTCAAATGCCTCCACTAACGCTCCGGCTAAACGCTTCGCACGTCCTAACCGCTGTATTTCTGCTATTCATTTACTTTCTTTTATATCTGGGGTTCCACCCCAGACCCCTTCCACAAAATGCCGAAGGCATATACAAAAACAATGCACAGTAAAGCATACACCAATGCGGTTATAAAGCGCGTAGCCCATAACACGAAGCGTTAGCGAAGTGCATCGGTAACCTATCGGAGTTTATCTAAAATCTCAAGAAGACGGCAAATTCGTTAATTCAAAAGTATCATATTGAAGTTCCTCTTTCCCGAAATTGATTAGCATCGCATAAGGTATTTTTGTTGCGCGAACATAATGTATAACCTGCGCCCATTCAATCTTAGTGATTGATTTTATAGCTTTCAATTCAACAAGATACGTCCGATCATAACAGGTAAAATCTGCGCGATATCGAGTTTTTAGACGTACGCCCTCATAATAAATATAAACCTCATCTTCCCGTATATATGGTATACCATGTTTTTGAAACTCAACCTCCAAGGCATCACCATAAGTAGATTCTAAAAATCCATTTTTAAGAATATTATGCACCCGCATTGCACAACCTAAAATTGCAAATGCCTTAGGATCATCTTTAAGTTTCATAAACACCCCTTTCGCAAATTGATTATACCATAAAACAATTCCAATAAGACAATAAAACTTCTCATCCTCTTAATTTCATAAACTCCGATGGTTGTTCAAATGTCTCCGCTAACGCTCCGGCTATACGCTTCGCACATCCTAACCACTGTATTCTTGCTATTTATTTACTTTCTTTTATATCTGGGGTTTCACCCCAGACCCCCTCCACAAAATGCCGAAGGCATATACAAAAAACAATGTACAATAAAGCATACACCAATACGGTTATAAAGCGCGTAGCCCATAACACGAAGCGTTAGCGAAGTGCATCGGTAACCTATCGGAGTTTATAAAATCTAAGCAACGCGCAGAATCTACAAATTCCACTCTCGAACTTGAACTCAAAACTCCAACTAACTAAACCAAAAGCCCGCGACCTCTCAGCCACGGGCCCCACTAACGACTAACGACTAATCACTACCGACTAATCACCTAACAATAACCTTAAATCCCTTAATCGGATCCTGCGAATAATAAAGCGTCTTCTTATCCTCATCCCACTCGAGTTTTGCACGGCGACTGCGTTTCACATCCACACCATCAGCCGTAACAACGAGCTTGCTGGCGGTCATCGTCATCGTCTTCATAGCATTTTTGGTATTATCATCAAGCGTTCCCTTAAACTGAATAAGAGGAACCAATTCAGCGTTCTTATTATAATTACTTACGTCTATATTCATCGTACAAGTGTCGCTACTATGCAAGAGACTAGCAAGCACATAAGAAGTTGAGTAAGGCGTTGCAGGAATCTTAATGTAATAGGTACCGCCTAATTTCATTTTTTTATAGCCAGAACCTTCTGCGGCTATAAGTCGAGCTTGACGATCCGGACCATCAAAAAACCGCATTTTTTGAGTTGCAAGCACTTTGTCTGAATCATGCTTAACATGCCAAATCGCGTTTGATATTATGACCTCTTCAGCCCCATAAAAATCTGTCGAACCATACGATGTATACAGTTCTCCATTCTGAACGGTAAGACTATTTCCAGTGCTGTAAGCGGGGTTATACTTGAAATACCCTTTCGTTGTCGAGGTAGACTTTTCTACAGATGTCTGCGGATTATTTAATACCACCTTATATCCGGCAGGTATATTTAATTCAAATGTACCATACTCATTCCTAGGTTCATCTATATATGAAATTCCTATTTTATCCAATGTCAATGTGGGGCCTGGATTGGAACCTAAAGCCTCGCTATTATTCCAGAAGTGGTTATACGTAATCAACAAGCGAGCATTATACAATGTTACTGAAATATTCTTATCTAATTCAAACGCACCGTCATCAACAAATCCGTAGGTTTCACCATGCATATCAATACGATCAACGGAATTTGTAAATCTTACACGAGTCCAATACCAGCCCCCGTTCCATGCTCCCGGATAACCAACACATTCATTTTGATGGTTCGCATCCCAGTTTCGAACATCCTTCCAACTGACGCCATCACCTTTGCCGGTCCACGTATAAACCGTCTTTTGAAGTTCTGTAGTTCTACGCGACTTTGTTGTTATTGCATATCCTGTCAATCCATCATAATATTTTTTTTGAGTACCATCGCTGTAACAAACAACAACTTGATAGGTAACAGAGTTATTAATATTATCAAGCGCAATCAAAGCGTCAAAGGTTCCATCATTTGAATTAAGTGTTGCCTCTACACTTTTATTAAGCACAGAACCATCAACAGCATAATTTACTCGAATCGAAGAAATACCTGCCGTGACATCATAATTACCTAAAATCGAAAATCCAGCACTCGGTTTATAATTATGCTGCGCTTTTATATTTAAAACACCAGACAAAGGAACTACAATAAATACATCCGTATTACTAAAATCTTCACCAGCCTTAAAAGCCTTATAAGTAATTCTAATTGCATGCTCACCAGCATAAAAATCTTCCAACGAAGTGTAACCCGTGTTTTCTAATGATGCAGAAGCTATGTCTAAGTCACCTTCATTTTTTAATTTAAGCATTTGTTCTTTCGATATAATAACCTTTTCCTTTACGACCTCAGAGTTGCCATTCAACAATTCTATATGTAAATAAGCGTATCGCGTTGAAGATGTATTAGAATATCCTAGCACATAACTAAATGTCGCAGTTCCCTGTGCGTCAAAATTTAAATCACTAACATTCAATTTAATATCCGCCCACACGCTGCCGACGCAAAGCGCGGCGAACAATGTAAGCGCGACCCGCTTCATTTTACGGAAGCACTTACTTAATATTGTTAATTTCATTTTAGCGTCCTTTTTTTATTTGTGAATAAACGAAAGCGCACTATAGAGAAAATCTCCATAGTGACCTATCGTTCGAGATTTTAGTGGAATTATCGCGCCAAAACTGACGCGTAGTAAGTTTCTTAGATGATTGGGGGGGGGGGGGGGGGGTACAAGAACCGCATCCGCAGTCGTTAAACGCGGTTAAAACGCTATTCCCATTTATATTTATATATCCCATCCTCATTATTTGATTTGCAGTATACGATTTTCCCTAAAACATTGCAAGCAAGAATTTTATAGCGATTTTCCCCCGCAGGCCCCTCGCCCTTCTAGCACCTCTAGCCAATATAGCACATCTAACGACTATTGACTATTCCCTAACCACACTCTTCGACAGAACGTACTCACTCTTCTCCAGTGTTGCTTTTTCTTCTCCCTTTTTGTACCGCTGCGGAACGGCCAACTCCCCAAAGCAAAAGCCCGCGACCTTTCGGCCACGGGCTTCGCTTTGCTGAATCAAAGTTTAGAACTTATTCCTGCACTGCAGAACCGGCGTCTGAACCAGTCGAACCGGCAGGCTTGATAACCAACTTAAAGGTTACAGCCTCGTTCTCCCCAGCTACGCCAGGAGTAAGATCGACAGTCTCCTTATTAACTGTATAGTTACTCGTAACCGTCGCGGTAGCTTCTCCGACCTTCGCCTCATAATCGGTCGCTTCTGCAGTTTCAGTCTCCATGAGAGGATTCGTCGCCTTGAAGCTGATATCCATGACACCATCCTCATCGAAGAACTTAGCATCACCAGCAAGGATAAACATCTCAACAGCTTCATTAAGCATTGCAACCGCAGGAGCACCCGTAAGCGTTTCCCCGTTAACCTTCACGGTCAGACCACCTGTAGGATAGCTATTCTCCGGGAACGCCGCATCAATTGCCGCCTTAGCATTATCACTATACTCCGGAGTCTCAACACCACCAACGCTCGGATATGTAACCTCTTCTTCAATAGCCTTCGTTGTTACAGTAATCGTAACAGCCTCAGCAGGCATTGTGAAGGAGTATCCATTGCCACTAGGCGTAAGATCAGGACGAGTACTTGCGCCGGCAACTACAACACTCTCGATCGTATATCCAGTAGCAGCCACAACTGTAAATGTAACAACATTACCTTCGGCATATTCGGCTGAAAGGCCACCAACAGTTGCTTGAGCATTCGGAGTTACCGAGACAGCGTATGTTGTTATAGGATCTTCAGTACCACCATCGGCAACTACCTCAAAAGTAATTGTATCCGTGCCATCTTTCTTAAATGTCGCGGCATCATACGAGATATACCACGCATAATTTCCGTTATCTTCCTCGTCCGCTTTCTTTGTACCACCAACAAGTTTAGCTCCATCAGAAATCCACAATTTAGCGGTAAAATCTGTCGTTGTTTCTGGCAGAGTAAGCGTACCACTCAAAGCAAGTTCATTATATTCTCCAGAATCAAGCTTATATTGCGCACTAATGACAGCGCCCTCAACATCAGCTTCTTGTGACAAAGAGATTGTAACCTCATACGAAGCGCCTGCAAACGGATCCGTCGTCGTAAAGACGATATCATCAACCGCACCCTTACCATCAAAGGCAACACCCTGAAGCTTCGTGCCATTTTTGGTGTTTTGTGCATCGATTAAAGAATCAAATGCGTCAACCTCTTCAACCACAACAGGAGTACCATCAACCCAAACATTAAACTTATCAAAGTCATTCTCCACAAACGACTTAATCGTCAAACGATGCCACGAGTCAGGCTCAATTACCTTATCAGTAAGGTAATGCTTTGTTTTTAGAGACCCGTCAACCCACTCGCCTGCCGTAATAACGAGATTCGTCTTTGCTTCTGTTTCCTCGAAAACACCATCAGCAAGTGAATCGGGAGACACATAAAGCCAAACGGCAAGTTTATCCGTCGTATTATTCTCCATGCTCGGTGCAACATCCGTAGCCGTAAACTGAACTACAGAATCGAAGAAAATCGGAGCATCGGAAAGAGACTGCGGATCCTTAGAAGAGTCGGCATAGCGAAGGAGCGGCGCACTCGTATCAATAGCGAGAGCTTTAACAGAATCGCTACTTTCGGGATAAGTGCCAGATCCTACATAATTTGCAATATTTGTTACCGTAAACAGATTCTCTAACGTCGGCTCTGTATACCATCCATCCAAAACTCTATATTTCTCGACACCGTCTTCTTCGTCAGTGTACGTTCCAAATAATGAACCTTCACTGTATGACTCAAACGTTTCTGCTGTTAAGTCAGCCTTCGCACAAAGACCAACCGACACTGCCGCCATTGTTGTTATAAGTAATTTTTTCATAGTTATTTACTCCTTGCTTTGTTTCAGCATTACAAATTTTATCAAAAATCCGCATCCCCCGCAAGGGGGAAATTTTTCCCTGTTAGAGGATGAGCAAAATGAGACACTTTCTTTTCTTAGAAAATGAGTTGAAACAGCAATTATTCCCCAGGGGGGACAGTCCCCCTGTGCAGCGCCCAACATCGGCCACACTCCGCCATCTTCCGCCTCTTGCTACCTCTACCGCCCCCATCACGGCAACGCTCCGCCCTCCGCCCGCGCTCCTCGCGCGGCAGTTCCCTTCGCTTTTCGCTCTTCTTTTATGTCTCTTTCGCTATCCGCCCTCATCAGGCCGTCGATGCGCTCAATTCAGCTTGCTCTATATCGTCAAGCTGCGCCGGGCCGTCCGCTCCTTTCCATCCGCGGATCCGGCTTCACTGTCCGTTCGGCTACGCCACTATCGGCTCTCGCCAATCGAGCGCCTTGCAACGTTTCGCCGAGCGCGTTTTATGCATCGGATAATCCGTCGGCAAGCTCATTATCGTCTTCAATGCAAATTCAACAGAACCGATAAATGCGCCTTTGAAAATCTTCAACGTTACCCGTATCGCCTGCGATGCACGTATCTGCCTTTTCCAAGGCTTCGTCTTTTCGTCATTCGATTGATGCGGATGCTCGCGATAATACTCAGCTTTTGCAGATTCATCATCGTAATAGTCGCATATTGTTTGTAGTTTCTCGGCCGACAGATCATCAGGTAATTTATCTGCGAATATCGCTTCTATTTTGGCTTTCGCTTCTGGCCATTTTAGACCAAGCATTTTCTCATACATCTTGCGGCATTGCCTGGCGGCGTCCCCCTCGCCCATAGCGGTTGCGAAACTGTTCCATCGCCATGCCGACGGAGTTGATGTTAATTTTGCCTTAACCGGATTATAGTCAATATATGCCGCGACAATCGACAAAACTTGAGAAGTATTTTCGACCAGCCCGCTATAGAACCTACCTTGCCAAAGAGCGCCTTTATGACCGTAATCCTCGTTGAACATTTTAGTTACACGTTCTTTGAACGTTTTCATAAACTGTGAAATATTGTACATCCGACGGAAGTAGCGTTCTTTTTCTTCTTCTGCCATGTAGCCCGCTCCTGCGGCGCTTGCGGCATTCCAACGGTTCAGCGTCTTCTCTGCGGTTTTGGCATCGTAAAAAATATGAATACGACGCAAGAGTTCTTCATCGGAAAGCTTAAACCCAAGCGGTGGTCGAGGTAAGGCCTTAATAGGAACGTCATCGTCTTTTGACCAAATGGGTATACGGCATTCTGCTGGGCGCATACCGAAAGCGTAAGACGGAGGATCAATATCGGGATTGACGCGGTACTGTTTAGGTACGTTCGGGACGTGTACGAGCATATGGATATGATTATCCATTACGCACCAGGCGTAGAGCTCGACTCCGCTGAACGCGGCGGTTTTATACATTGCGCTAACGACACGCTCTTTAACAGCGTCGCTCTTTAAGAGCATTGCGCCATGGGCGATGCGCGTTGTAACATGATAGATCCCGTTAGGGACACTGATTCTGTTTTTTCTGGCCATGCGAGGTATCCTTTCTTTTTACACCTTAGGGGGACTGTCCCCCTTGGGGAGATGGAAAGATTATCGCATTTTTCAGAAAAAGAAGTGTTACATTTGTGTTACATTTTCGTTACATTTTTGTAACGTTAATGTAACACTTCTGCAAAGGGGACTGTCCCCCGAAAAATCAAAAACTGTATGAGAAGCCTATTTTTATTATTGGCCAATCACACTTCGCATAATATTCATCTGCCTTTTTAACGGAGTCTCTGGCTTGAGAATTTATGAGATCAAATTGAGAAAAAGACCCAAACACCGTAAAATCAGGGCTTATCTCATATTTCACCGAAAATCCGAAAGTAATCGATCCGAATGCTCCACCCATTACAAAATCATCTTCCGGCTCTTCATCATATCTGGCTATAAAACGCCGTTTGTCCAGCCACACGGTTTCGCAAAAAGGAGAAATCGTTAATTTCTCAGTGATTTTAAAGGGCTTGCGCACGCCCAATCTTACTCGAGCCCTGCGACTTGGAGAAACGATCCACAACCCGTCCCAATAAGGAATCAAATATTTATTTTTGAGATATTGCGCGACATACGGTCCCCATCCGTCAAGACTGGCGTCCTTATAGCCTATCGCAGGATTCCAAAGCAGACCGGCTTTCGTTTCAAGCATAATATCATCAGACATTTTATAATCATACCCGAATCGCACAGCTCCCTCAAACTCATGAAAAAGCATACGATGGCTATCGCCCTGCTTATTGTGCAACGAACTTATGAACCACGCATACCCGTCAACAAAATAAGCGTCATCCACCTCGGCTCGAAAAGAAAAGCAATTCGACAGATTCGGCCTCGTGTCGTAAATTGCACCGCTTGAACCTAAATATCCCGAAAGAAAAGTGGTTTCAAATTCACCGCTGAATTTCACTTCGGGTTTTGGGGTCAACCCGACTATATCATCAATGACTGCAAACGAGGAATACGAAACAAAAGAAATCGCCGCTACAGCCGATTTAGCCGCTGATCCGCACAAAAGGTTTTTTAATCTCTTCATTTTCGTGACACGTCGAATCTGCCACAGCGGCTACTTGCCGACGCAGAAGCGGGAGAAGAGGGAATTTAAAAGATCGTCGCCGTAATCGGCGCCGACCGCCTCGCCCAGAATCTGGGAAGCGCGTCTTACTTCGTTGCCTAAGAGTACCGCGTCGCACGACTTGAAATCCGCTGCCGACAAAATGCCGCGCGCGCGGACGAGACTCGAGAGATAACGTTCGCCGTCGCCGCGTTCGACTTCGTCTGCGCTCGCCGCCAGACACTCAAGACGCGAAGCGATCTCAAGTTTAAGTTCTTCCACTCCCTCATGAGTGAGCGCCGATACATTGAGACAGTCCCCGCGCTTCAGATCGCACTTGGGCGTGATCTTTATAACCTTCGACGGATCCAACTCGATACCGCATCCGTCCGCAAAATCGCCGAAGGCGATTACAATGTCCGCTTTCTTCGCGAGCTCTTCGCTGCGGCGGACGCCCTCGGCCTCAATCTCCCCGAAATTCTCTCCGCCTTTGCGGATACCCGCCGTATCGACAAGCTTAACGGGCCAGCCGCAGATATCCGCCCACGCCTCGATCGAATCGCGCGTCGTTCCCGCGACATCGGAGACAATAGCCCTCGCCTCCGAAAGAATCGCATTCAACAGAGAACTCTTACCGGCGTTCGGCGGGCCTAATAAAACGACGAGCGCACCATCACGCAGTATCCTACGCTCCTTAAGCCGCGACGCTTCCGCGTCGATGGCTTTTACGAGTGACAAAGTTTTCGCCTCAAGCTCCTCAAAAAACGAATCAGCGAGATCACCTTCGTCGACGTCGAGGGAATACTCAAGCTCGCTCGAAACCGCAACCGCCTCGTCATAAAACCGGCGGACCGTATGCCTGATGCCGGAAACGGATGATTCGTCCGCGACGAGCTCGCCGAGCGCCGCGTCCGCCGCACGCTCCGTTTTAGCGTCGATGAAATCAAGAAGCGCCTCCGCCTGTTCGAACGACATCTTGCCGTTCAAAAACGCACGCTCCGTAAATTCGCCGCGACGTGCGAGCCGTGCACCCGCGTGAACCGCCGCGTCTAAAATGCGCTGCGGCGCGACCGTACCGCCGTGACATTGAAACTCTACAACATCTTCGCCGGTAAACGAATGAGGTGCTTTAAACGAAAGCAGAAGTCCCTCGTCGAGAATTTTACCGCCCTCGGAAAATCTCGCGAAGACGATACGTCCGACGCGCGGATCCTTTGAAGAAATGGTCGAGGCGATTTCAAATGCGCACGGCCCCGATACCCTAACAACGGCAACGCCGCCGCGACCCAAAGGGGTAGCGACGGCGGCTATCGTATCTTCGCGCAAAGTCATTACTTTTTACGGCGGAAGAACCTGCGCATTTCGTCGGCCGTCTGACAGGCGGCGAGACGCTCGGAACCGTTGTCGGCGCGAAGGGCGCGCGAGATGTAGCTCATAAGCTGCAGGTAAGGCGTCTGGGACTGATCGTTGGCGAGCGTAAGAACTATAATCTTAACCTGGCTCTTGTCTATCGTTTCGTAATCGGAAAGCATTCCGCCGTCTGAACCGGAATAATCGACGAGCGCCACGGCGCCGGCAATGCTTACGACATTTTTATCACGGCCGTGCGGAACGGCGATGCCGCGGTCAAGACCGGTAGGCATCGACGCCTCCCTGCGAAGAACGGCCTCAACCGCCGTTTCGACGTTCTTGACGTGATTGGGGCAGGCCTTCGCGACCTCTTCAACCATCTTGCGGATCGCCTCTTCCTTTGTCGCGGCCTTGAACTTGGGGAGCATTACGAATCCCTGGAGATAACGGCCTACCGCTTCGGGACCGCGGGCGACTTTTTCGGGAGCCGAAATCATCTTCTCCATATCCTCGCGGCGGATCGGCTTGGCGATCGAACGGGCGAGATCGTTGATCTGGCTGACGACTTCCATCCAAACGGTCATTACGATCGCCTCTTCGGCAGGAGTGCATTCAAAGCGGATTTTGTTCTCGTCGCGGCGGACCGAAATCTCGATCGCGTCTATCGCGACGTCCCAGATGTGATCGGCCTGGGAAAGACATGTTACGAAAAATCCCTCGTTGCGGAATTCATAAAGAAGTTTACCCATCATGATTTCGGCGACGCCGACGTCGGCAAGTTCAAACTCGACCGCGCGCGAGCCGTCGGTCGAGGGCTTCGGATTTCTTACGCCTTTCTTCTTGGGCTTGAAAAGAGCGACAAGTCCGGGCGGCGCGACCATCGTCGTAACGAGAGTCATCATGATGCCGATACCGAAAATCTCCTGGGTTAGATAACCGGAGGAGAGACCCAAGCCCGCAATGATGAGCGCTACTTCTCCGCGCGGCACCATTCCCGCGCCGATTCGCAGAGACCCGAGCACATTAAAGCCGCAGCAGAGAGACGGAATCATGCAGCCGACAACTTTCGCCAAAACGGCAAGGGCCGTATAAATCGCCCCAAAGATAAGAACGCTCTTCGAACAGAGAGCCGAAACGTCGACCATCATACCCATCACACAGAAGAAGATCGGCACGAGGAACGTGTAAACGGGAGTGAGCGTCTCCTGTACCATGTGCTTGATGTCGGTACGCGAAAGGGCGAGACCCATGACATACGCGCCGATGATCATCGCTAAACCCATGCATTCGAAGAAGCCCGCGAGAATAAGCGACAGGCCGAACGCCATCGTCGCGATAACCGTCGGCGAGCGGAATGTCGTCTTTAAGAATTTCGCGATATGACGCGCCGCGAGAATACCGATGATCGTGGCGCCGAGCCAGACGCCGAAAGATTTAAGCGCGACGAATCCGATATGACCCCAATCGATTGATGAGCTTCCGCTCGCGCCGGACGCGAGATTCGCGGCGATAATTCCGTTGCCGATGGCAAGAACGACGAGACCTAAAACGTCGTCGACGACCGCGCCGGCCATGATGGTCGTACCTTCTTCGGAATCAAGTTTCTTTCGTTCCGAAAGAATACGCGCCGTAATGCCGACCGATGTCGCCGTAGACATAATACCCATATAAAGAGCCGCGGCGCTTGTCATCGTTATATTCTCATAGCCGGCGAAGAATTTGGGAAGGAAATACACGGCGCAGAGATCGCCCAGCAGGAACGAACCTACGACGCCGCCGATGCCGACGAGAGTTCCGACGAACGAATACCTGAGGAACATCTTGAGATTCGTCTCAAGGCCGGAAAGGAAAAGAAGAATGATCGAGGCGAGCGTTGCGATACCGTACAGGGCGGGACTCGTCGCGTCAAACGGCCCGTGGCCGGCGACCGTCCCAAACATTTCCCTTACTCCGGCGCCAACCGTATTCATCTCTCTGAGCGCCGCGCCGTGAAATAGACCGTATTTGAAAATCCCTTCGCCGAAACCGATTCCGCCCAAAGCCCACGGGCCGATCACGATGCCTGCGGCAAGTTCACCGAGAATCGACGGCATTTTTAACATTGATGCAATCGACCCGCCGAGGCGCGCCGCAAAAATAATAATGCCGATCTGCAAAACGAGGAACATCATTTCCTCAACTCGCGGAAGTCCAAAATTAGGATAAG
Organism: Kiritimatiellia bacterium; assembly: GCA_017520845.1. Lineage (GTDB taxonomy): Bacteria > Verrucomicrobiota > Kiritimatiellia > RFP12 > UBA1067 > UBA1067. The sequence goes on from JAFXEU010000052.1 coordinate 121,874, forward strand.
ACGGACCGCCCTCTCCCGAAGCGTAAAGAGCACTCGCGGTAAGAGCGCACAATAACACAGCCAATATTCTTTTAATTTTCATTTTTTATTTCTCCGTAAATCCTATTGTTATTTTTTATGCGGTGCGCAGGAAAAAAGTTCACTTACGATTTTTTCGTAAGATTCGGCATTCTCCTCAAGAGACTCGACCATCTTGAACTGGTTGCGCGCCCTGATTAAATTGTGATCGGGATAAGCGGTATGGAAATACACATCCCCGTTTATGTAGTCGGTCAGGAATCTTACGCCGACTTCAAACGTCGAAAGGCGCCCCGCGAAAACGAGATTGTCGATTTCTTCGCGTGTCAAAAACGCCGCACGCTCAATGTATCCGCGCGCAAGCGCCTCGAAATAATCTTTCTTCGAAAAAACCTTTGTTAAATCCGCTTCGTCCTCGGCTGCTGCGGCGGTCGATGTTCTTACCATGTCGCCGAAGTCGCTCAGCGCACTACCCGGCATAACGGTATCGAGATCGATTATCACAGCCGAACCGTCGGGCATTACCAGAACGTTGTTTATTTTGCTGTCGTTGTGGATGACGCGCTCGGGTATAACGCCCTCGGCCATAAGTGAAACTATGCGCCCCGCCTCAAGTCGGCGCTTCTCGACAAACTCAAGCTCGCGCGCGACGGAAGATGCGCGGCCGGCGACATCTTTCCGCACGGCCTCGTCGAGGGCCTTGATGCGATCGGGCGTATCATGGAATTTCGGCAGGACCTCTTCTAAACGCGGCGCAGGAAAATCAGAAAGATCATCATGAAATTTAGCGAAAGCCCTGCCGATATCGTAAGCCTGACGAGGAGAGGAGACGACTTCGTTTACAGTACATCCGCCGTAAAATCTGTAAAGACGCCACGGCGCATTGTATCCGATGAAATCGATCGTCGTCACACCCTTTGATTTCAGGAACGACGTCACCCTTATGAGAACGCGCTTTAAAAGTTCCTGTGACGGCGGATCGAAAATCGTCGTGTTGACACGCTGCAGAATATAGCTTTCGCCCGAGCGCGTGTCGACTTTAAACGTGTCGTTAATATGACCCGAACCGTACCGCGTTATCGCGGTACGGTCGGTTATTTCCATCGACTCTAAAATGGAGTCGATTTCTTCTGCGGTAAAAACTCCTCTTTCCATTTAAAAGGAAAGTCCTCCGCGGAAATTATTTCTTCTTGCCCTTGGCCTTGCAGCAGGCGGACTTGGCCGCGCACTTGCCCTTGGCGATAACGGGAATCTGAGCCGCGGCGACGGACTGGCCGAGACGACGGGCCTTCTCGTCGGGCATGAAGATGTCGATCTTCTCGGCCCACTCGGGGTAGACGTCCTTGAGCATGGTCTTGGCCGTCTCGAGAATAACTTCGCCGCCGAGACCGGAGGTTACGCGGCCGAGAATCATCATGTTCTCGTAATCGTAGAACTCGTTGTACCACGGAATCGCGTGAGCGAGGAAGCGGCCGATCTGGATGTAGACCTTGAGAGCCTTATCGTCGCCCTTCTCCATCGCGGCCTGAACGACCTTGAGTCGCTCGGGAAGAGCCATCGTCTTCGGGAACTTGAAGCCGTACTTCTCGGCGAGCCAGTTGACGGCCTGCTGCGAGAACGCCATCGCGCCTACGCCCGCATCGCCCGACCACTCGCACTTGGGAGCCTTGGGGTTGAAATCGACGGGAGCGAACGCGAGCTCGGAAATGCGACCCGTCATGCGACCCTTGGGATCGACATAGCCGACAGCCTCGGACGAACCCATCGCGACACCGAGAATACCCTTCTTGTTCATGGTAATCATGCCGGCGAGAGCGGTAACGTCACCGTCATTGTAGATCGCGAACGGAACGCCCCAATCCTTCTCGATGCGGAAGAACATATTCTGGGCGGTTTCGAACTTCGAAGGATTCTTCTCCTTGACCGCGCGGAAGAGAGAGGCGATACCCATCTTCTGACCGACGAGCGTACCGGCCGTCGAGCCGCCGATGGCGTCGACGCGCGGAAGAGCGGCGGCGGCGGCCTTAAGACCTTCTGTAAGCTTCTGATAGTGATATTCGGGATCCGCATTGTTGCGGGGATCCCACGGGAACTCCTCGGAAAATACGACCTTACCCTTGTTAAGGGCGGAAATCTTGAAATCGGACGCGCCGAGGTCGAAACCGATACGGCAGCCGTCGGCAACGGTCTTGACGAGAGCGGGAGTCTCGTTCATCTCGGGCATCTTGTTGAGAGGGAGAATAACCGCCTCGACGGGACGACCGTAGATTGAAGTGAAGAAATCGTAATCGAACGCGCGCGCGCCCTTCTTCGTGTAGGCCTTTGCGACAGGTTTTACGACAGCGTCGGGACCGGCGAGATAAAGCTTCCAGCCGCCGGCGGACCAGACGATGAACTTGGCAATACGCTCGACGACATAGGAGACCTCCTTGGCGGCGGCGGCGCTAAGATTCGACGGGATCGGAAGATCGTAGCGGTAGACCTTGCCGTCCTCGCGCTCCCACGCGACGGCAACGATGTCGGCCTTCTCGCCGATACCGCCATAAAGCTCCCACAACACGCTCATAGGCGCTACGAACTCGGTGTCGCACGTGCATGCGCCCTTACCCTTGCAGCATTTCTTGGCCATCTCAGTTTCTCCTAGTTTTCTTTTTGGAATTTGGATTGTAAAATTTTATCCGATTATGATTTTATCAAATAAAGTCAAAAGCCGCAAGAACCGCGCCCGTCACATCCACGAGCGACTCTACCCTCTGACGGATAAAATCCTCACGCGGTCCGAACACGATAAGCGGAACGGGATTGCGGGTATGCGTACGCTCCGTCATGTTTTCGATGTTGCCGTGATCGCTCGTCATAACGAGGGTTATCCCCGCCGCTTCCGTATATCTTACGAGAGACGAAAGGAATCTGTCGTACGTTTTCAGAACGTTGCAGGCGCGCGCGTAGTCGAGCGAATGACCGGAAACGTCTGTTTGAAAATATTCGTAAAGTGTAAAATCATTTTCGCGCGCAATTGAAAAAAGATGTTCCGCCGCTCGTTGCGGAGGTATCACTCTTATGTCGGGATAACGGTCCTGAATCGTCTCGCGCGTCAGATCCTGCATGAGCGCGGCGTCTTCCATGAGATCGTCGACGGTCGTTATCACCTCGGGCGTGGTGAGCGCCATCACGGTCGTGACCGACTTGTAGCGGCGGGACTCAAGCTCCTCGGCAGAATCGACCAGGTAGGCGTCGGCGAACCTTACCTTTTTGCCGCGACGCTTAAGCTGAAGAAAAAGATTGTTGTCCTCGATTATTTTTCTGAGCGACGGACCGGGAAAGCCTTCGCAGTGCTTGCCCATTGCCTTTGAACAGTTTACCCCCGTGAACATTGTCGCCTGTCCCGTCGCGGACTGCGGGAGACCCTCGACGCCGAGACAGGCGTCGATACTCTTAGAATGCCTGGATATAAGACGGCACAAGGTCGGGCAGACCTCCGAATTGACCGGATTGTCCGCCGCGGCATCTCTTATGCCTACTCCGTCAATAAATAGAAACAGTACCTTCACCGGTTACTTGCCCAACAATTTCCTCTCTAACTCTTTTACGCAAAAATCTATCGCCTTCTGTGGAACAGGTATCTTAACGGCCGCCTTCGCGCCCTCTGCCTTAATATCAACCGTATTCAAAACTTCAAGCAACAGATTAATGTCTGATCTTGCATCTGAGCTGGTTGCAGTATCTCTGAATTGCGTAAATTGGGCTATTGCAGTCATGCGAATCATCTTCAACATTGCCGCAAGACCTTCCGCATCTTTAGTATCCCGCGTTTCAAGATTTGAAAAAACCGTCACAGCCCCGCTCTTATCAGCTTTCAGGCCGAAATCCAACGTCTTAAACTCTTTGTAATTAATCTGATTAAACAACGCAGCTTCCTTCGTCATATCTTTAGAGTCGCTTTTTTCAGCTTTGTCAAATATTGCGCCGACATCAGCGACAGCCCCACCCAAAATAAGGTTTTTATCGTTTAATAAATCATCAAACTTCGTGCTCGCGTCAGCGTTATCACGGTAAAGCGCAATCTGGGTCTTAAGGATCTCTTCAGAACCGGCAAAAACCATCAATTGATCGTTGATCGATGTAAAATATGTAGCACTTATTCTATCGTTTAAAGGAGTCGGACATTTTAGTGACTTAACTCCAGAGACTTCAATCTCTTCAAATTTGATGTTATCTAAATTATTAGTCTTATTACTTACCGCTGCAAAAAGCTTACCGCCATCATGCTTTACATTGAAGACGACGGATATGTTCGATACATTGTGCAATCTTTGGATATTAGATAAATCCAACTTGCCGATAGAAGCGACACACCAATTCATCTTTGAATTATCAAGCCCAGCCTCTTTGAGAAGTGCTTTGAACTCTTTCGCCTCGGATTCGCCCTTCGCAATATCATTGGCCAATGCCTTCTTATAAACTTCAAAAACCGGTGCAAAGGCTGGATTATCAATGTTATTTATAAAAACCACGAGCTGTGTATCCGCCGCGACCTTGGCGCTGTATTCGACTCTGTCCTTATCTGCACACGCCTTGTTCTTACAGCAATCATCGCCGCATCCGATAAGAGAAACGGCAATAACCGCCACCGAGGTATACTTCAAAAAAATGTTCATAATTGACAACCCTTTCAGTTAAGTATTTACATACAGACTTTTATAAATATACTTTTTAGCATTAAGATTATACTAAACTGTGACGCAAATTACAATGTTATTCACTTATAATTCTTATGTAGATAACTGTTAAATAAATGTTCATATAAGAAGATAACATTTATCTTGACATAATTTATTTTTTATCATTATTCTCAAATGTATCAATTTTTTGCAACTTTTCATAACTTATGACTGTCGCATAATATTTATTAAATAAATGTTCACAACATACCCTATATTTGCTATAATTTAACAAAATCAAATCTCTTTATGGAAAATCCCACTACATACGACGTTATCATAATAGGCGGAGGTCACGCCGGATGCGAAGCGGCACTTGCCGCGTCGAGAATGGGCGCTGACACCCTGCTTATCACCTCTAAAAAAGAAGCCATTGCGAAAATGCCGTGCAATCCTTCAATCGGAGGTCTCGCTAAAAGTCACCTTGTCTATGAATTGGATGCTCTCGGCGGAGAGATGGGCAAAAATGCCGACGCTACTACCCTGCAGTCTAAAACGCTCAATTCAAGCAGAGGCCCGGCAGTCCAGGCTACACGTACTCAGTGTGCCAAAACCGAATATGCACTTCGAATGCAAAGTGTAATATTCTCCCAAAAAAACCTAACTGTTTTAGAAGACTCTGCAATAGAAATTCTCACTAACGATCAAACAGCTAACTCATCTACTATAACACCAAACTCCAAAATCATCAGACAGTGCATTGGAGTTAAAACCGAGTTACACGGCTGCATTAACTCTAAAACCGTAGTCATTACTTCAGGTACTTCTTTAAGAGGAAAAATTTGGATCGGTAAGGAAGGTACTGAGAGTGCCGGTGATAATCGCCCCGCAGTAAATAGGCTTTCGGAGTCTTTAGAAACACTAGGATTTAAACTAATCCGCTTAAAAACTGGCACTCCACCTAGATTAAAGGCTTCAAGTTGTGATTTTTCACTGTGTAAACGCCAGAATGGTGAGAATCCACGCCCATTGTTCCACGTGGAACACCAAAAAGAACCACTTTCAAGCTCATCATATTGTTCCACGTGGAACAAATATAAATCTAATATACTCACAGACGAATGTTCCACATGGAACAATCTAGTTGAAAATTCACCTTCTACTGCGTGTTCCACGTGGAACAAAAGCCAGAATTTACCCGAATATCCATGTTGGATGACACATACAAACAGTAAAACACATGAAATTATTCGGTCGAACCTAGATAAGTCTGCACTATATGGTGGTGCAATTGTCGGTACTGGTGTTAGATATTGCCCATCAATAGAAGATAAAATTGTAAGATTTGTAACTGCCGATGCACATCATGTAATGCTTGAGCCTGAAGATTCAAAAGGAGAAATAATATATCCGAATGGATTGAGCTGCAGTCTGCCAAAAGAAATTCAGGAAAAAATGGTTCATTCGATTGTGGGGCTGGAGAATGCTGAATTTCTCGCGTACGCTTACGCAATAGAATATGATGGTATTGACTCACGTGAACTTAAACATTCTTTAGAATCTAAACGTATAGCCGGATTGTTTTTTGCAGGTCAGGTAAACGGCACAACCGGTTATGAAGAGGCAGCCGCTCAAGGAATAATCGCCGGAATAAATGCTACGTTTTTATCTAGAGGAGAAGAACCCTTAATTTTAAGTAGACAAGACGCTTATATCGGTGTGATGATAGACGATCTGGTAACAAAGGGTACAGATGAACCTTATCGTATGTTCACCAGTCGAGCGGAACGACGCTTGATACTTAGGCAAGACAACGCAAGGTTCCGTTTGGTTAATGCCGCCGAAAGAATAGGTATTATTTCTGATGAACAGATTACCGCTACAAAACTTGTTTATAACTTTATAACAAATCCCCAGGATAAAACCGTAAAAGATTTCATAAACTCTACCTCTTCAAGTAAATGTACTGTTGAACGTTGGTTCAGTAAAGAAGAAATTGAAAAAGAGATTTTGATTATGCGTCAATATACTCCTTATATAGAGCAGGAGGAAAAGGCGGCTCTTAGAGCCAAGGAAGATGAAAACATCAAGATCCCAAAATGGCTGAATTATGACAAATGTTTGGCAGTTCGTTACGAGAGCCGCGAAAAACTTAAAAAATACAGTCCTGAGACATTGGCTCAAGCAAGTAGAATTCCAGGCGTTAATCCGGCAGACATTGCAGTTTTGGCTATTATAATCAAGCGAGGTAAAATTTAACTTGTTTACTTAAAAAAGTTATCAACATAGATTGTTAATAAGTTGATTATACAAGTAGACTACTTATTGTTGATAACTTCTGCTAGAGTATGGTATATTAACCATGCTGAAACTAGAGAAAGAAAAACAAATGAACAACAATGAAATCGATACAGTTTCCGTGGATTTATGGGAACGCGCCAAAACGATTTATCTGTCGACGTTGCGCAATGACGAAGAGCGCTCCCAGGCAGAAAATTATTTCTCTATGATTTCGTCAATATCATTGATTGATGATATCCTCACAATATTTGTAAAGACAAGGTTCGGCGCGGAATATCTTCAGGAAAAATATGCCGATAAGTTAAAACTCTCTCTCGATCTTGCCGGTGCAAAAAAGGAAACAATACTTGAGTTCAAATTCGATCCCCGGTCGAACACTCAAATCATTCAACCTGTAACTCCGAAAGCGACGGTCGAAACGTTACAGGTTCAACAACCCGCCGCGTCGGTAAAACCTCAAGTTCCTTTTATTTCTACTCTTCCTCTTGAAGAAAATTACACTTTTGAAGAATTCGTTCAGGGTTCTTCAAACAGCTGGGCGTTCGCTGCAGCCAAGGGCGTCGCTAACAATCCCGGTCAAAAAAGTTACAATCCTCTTTTCATTCACGGAGGGACGGGTCTAGGAAAAACCCATCTGATGCAGGCTATCGGCAATGAATTGAAGAAAAAGAATCCTTCAATGTCGATCTGCTACCTGACCGCCGAAACTTTTCTTAACGAATACGTCAACGCGCTGCAGCAGAAGGGTATGGAATCCTTCAGAGACAAATACCGCTCGATCGACGTTCTGCTGGTTGACGATATTCAATTCCTTCAAAAAGGTAAACAGTGCCAGGAGGAATTTTTCAACACGTTCAACGATCTGACCTGGAAGCATAAACAGATCGTGATGACTTCGGACGTTTCTCCTAAAAATCTACCGGCGCTCGAAGAAAGACTGATTTCACGCTTTATCGGAGGAATGGTACAGGAAATCGAGGCCCCGGGATATGAAACGCGCCTTGCCATTCTTAAAAAGAAGGCTGAAAATCTTATTCCTTCAATTCCTCAGTCTACGCTCGAATTTCTGGCAGACAACATTAAAAGCCACGTCAGAGCGATGGAAGGTGCGCTCGCCAAAGTTCATGTAACAATATCTATAAATCCCACTCAGGAATTGACCCAGGAGTTTCTTTCGATTATTCTTAAAGACTTCATAGAAAAAGAACAGACTCTCAAGAAACTCACAATAAGGGAAATACAGGAGTGTATCTGCAAAAAGTACGGAGTTTCCATCGGACAGATACTCTCATCGGACAGAACTGCGTCTCTTGTGACTCCGAGACAACTCGCAATGTATATTTCAAGAAAATATACCACGAAAAGTCTTCAGGAAATCGCAGCCGAATTCGATAAAAAGCATGCGACGATTCTTCACGGAGTCAAAACGATAGAAAAGCGTCTCGATGTCGAAGGCGAACTTAAAGGGATACTTGCTGAGGTTTTAGGAGAATTCGGATACAATATCGCCGATAAGATGGAATAAACAATTTAATCTACAACAATGTAAATAAAGTGCGTTATTATCAACAGCTGTCTACAAAGAAATAAGTTATCAAAGCTATCATAAAAAAAAATGACAACAAATCAACATTGTCAAATCAAGAACGCTCCAGTAAAATAAAGGCTAAAATAAGTTATCAACATTGTCTACAACCATAATACTAATATATCCTCTTTAATTAATCACTATTATTTGATACAATTGATGACAACTGAAGAATTGTGAATTAAAATTTAGATTCAGAAAGATAAAAAAATGAAATTTAAAATTCTACGTTCAACGTTTATAGAAGGTTTGAAATCCGTTCAGAACATCGTAGCTTCCAAGGGCTCTCTTCCGATTCTTCAGAATGTTCTTCTTGAGGCTACCGGTAAAGAACTTAAGATGACGACGACGGATCTTGATATTTCCATAAAGGGTTCCGTCGAGTGTGAAGTGGTTGAGCACGGTGTTTCCACTCTTCCGGTAAAGCTTCTTTTCAATTCTGTTTCAAAGGTCGCCGAAGGAATAGTTGAAGTTGAAATTGACGCCCGCGAAAGCGCTTCAATAACGGCCGGTTCCGCGAGATTCAAGATCGCCGGTCTTCCTGAATCCGATTTTCCGCGTCTTCCCCAGAGCGACGATTCCTATGCGTACGAGCTGGAAAGCCAGACGCTTAAGGAAATGCTCCGCAAGACTTCTTATGCCGCGTCGCAGGACGATACGCGCCGTACGCTTAAGGGCGTTTTGATGAGTTTCAAGGACATGAAGCTTACTATGGTCGCTACCGACGGCCGCCGTCTCGCTCTTGTGGAAAAAGAAATGGAATTTCCATCCACCGCCGAACGCGACATCGTTCTTCCTTCGAAAGCGGTCCAGGAACTTCAGCGCGCTCTCGGAGGCGAAGGAAACGTAAGAGTTATGGTTCAGAAGAGCCAGATATGTTTCGAAATAGGCAATATGAAAATCTATTCGAAGCTTATGGACGACGCTTATCCGAATTACGTTCAGGTTATTCCGAAGAGCTGCTCCGAAAGTATAACTGTCGACCGTCAGCTTCTTCTCAATGCTCTTGAGCGTGCCAGCGTAATGACTATGGACGAGGCTCACTCGACTAAACTCATTTTTGAGAACAACCGTCTTACGGTAACATCGGCCGCTAATGAAATCGGATCTGCCAGCGATGAGGTACCGATTAAATTCGGCGGCGAAAAACTTGAAATCATGTTCAACCCCGGTTACGTTATGGACCCGCTGAAGGCTATCGATGATGACGAAATCAAGATAGAGCTCAACAACGGGCATTCGCCTGCCGTAATCAAATGCTCTATTCCGTTCCTTTACGTTTTGATGCCTCTTCGCACTTCGTAATAAAAACAAATTTAAACTTAAAGGTCAAAGGGTGGGCCTATGAGACTTTTTACAGACAAGAATTATCCCATTATCGTTTCGTGCGCGAAAGAACTCTCCCGTTGGGTTGAGATCGAACTTCTTGATATGGGATATAAAATAGTCGAGGTTACCGAGAATACCGTAGTTGTTCGCGGCGACATGCGCGATGTAATGAGGCTTAACCTTCATTTGCGCTGCGCTCACCGCGTGCTCGTTCCTCTTCTTCGTGCGGACTGCCGCAATATTCGCGATCTTTATGAACTGGCTTACAGCATAGATTGGGAAAATCTCCTTGAGGCTGACGGTTATTTTTCAGTTTCTTCGATTGTTCATAATTATACGATTCGCGATACGCGTCTGCCGTCGCTTTATACGAAGGACGCCATCGCCGACAGGATGCGCGATAAATGTCAGCGGCGCCCCGATTCGGGAGGCGCGAACATCGGAGCCGCCGTATTTGTGTATTGGGAGAAAAATCAGGTTATAATTTATCTCGACACATCCGGCGAACCTTTGTCGAAACGCGGTTACCGTAAAATTCCGGGTTCTGCGCCTATGCAGGAAACTTTGGCGGCTGCGTGTCTAATGGGAATGGGCTGGAAAGGGGATAAGCCTTTTCTCTCTCCCATGTGCGGCAGCGGTACTCCTGCGATCGAGGCGGCGATGATTGCGCTTAACAGAGCTCCTGGTTCGTTAAAGGGTCATTTCGCTTTTCAATCGATTAAAGGTTATAATAGAATAATCTCCGGTGAATCGGCGCCTAACGTCGCTCCGCGTCAACGTGCGGGCGCGTCGCCTGAACAGATCTGGAAGGAAATGATTCTCGAAGCGAAGGCCAAAGAGAAAAAAGAAGGTCTTCCTAAAATTATAGCTACCGATATTTCTCCGGAGGCCGTTGAAAACGCCCATTCCAACGCAATCGCCGCGGGGGTTGCCCAGTATATAGAATTTAAGGCATGCGATTTCGCCGATACTCCGATACCGGAGGAAAAGGGAGCTATTTTCTTTAATCCTGAATACGGTATACGTCTCGGTACGTTTGAAGAGCTTGCTCCCATATATGAGCGTATAGGAAAATTTCTTTCAGAAAAGTTAAACGGTTGGACTGGCGCGCTGATTACGGGAAATCCCGATCTCGCCCGTCTGGTAGATCTTTATTATAAAACTCGCATTCCATTCTTTAACGGGCCGATAGACTGCAGACTGTTTATATATCCCGGTTGCGAGGTGAAAGGGTATAATAAACAATGAGTCAGGGCGCTTTTGACTTCAACGAATTCATCGAGCCTAAGGGCAATCAGGCTGATGAAACGACGAAAATTTCCGAAAAAGAGGAAACTGTTGAAAACGAACAGGCGGAAGAAATTTCCGAGGAGTTCGACGGCAGCGAGAATATAGATGTTCAAAAGGCGGTTGTGGAATCTTTGGCGGCGGATAAAGCCGCCTTGGATTGCGAGCTGGAAAATCTGAAAACCGCTTTAGCAGAAAAAGATACTCAGCTTGCCTCCCGAAACAGTGAAATAGATTTCTTGAAAGCGGAACTTTCTAAAAAGGATTTTGAAATTTCCGTTTTGAAAGTTGAACTTGCAAAGAAGAATTCTGAGCTCGCTAAAAATTTTGAAAAGCGGCTGGATGTCCAAGCGAGAAATCCGAATGCGCTTGCGCTTCTTGATCGCGAAGTTGAACTTCCCGACCGTTTTCCCGGCGAAACTCGCGATCATGTTTTAGAAGTTATTAGGGAAGCGCGCGATAAGTCCGAATTTGAAGGTCGCCGTCGTCGTGCCCAGATTCTCGAGTCTGTCCTTGTCGCGAACGAGCCTAACGGCACGTTGGCTGAAAGACGTTCAAGCCTTGAGAAGGTTTTTTCCGAAAACAACAATATAATTTCGGGAACCGTAATCGAAAAGTTGAATGATTTGTCCATCGCGCACAAGGAGGGAGATGAATACCTCCTTGCGAGCGAAATTATTCTTCGTAATTTCTGATATTACAATTTATTCATGTAAGTTTTATATGTACCGTCGGAATTGACGGTACATACTCTTACTTGGCCCCAATTGAAAATTGCGGTTGCGCCGAGACGCATACCGTTATTGTCGATAATCAACCCCATTCCCTTATTATGTACTTATCAACAATATTATCAACAGTTGTTGATAAGTTGATAAGGTTGTTGATAACTGTTGATAACTTCTCCCTTGTTAAATCCTGAATAATAGTCCATAATATATGTCGTGACAAATCTACATCCAGATATTTGCAGAAAAATTAATGATGCGCGCAGAGAACGCGGCATCTCTCAAAGCCTGCTTGCCAAAGAAGTGGGTTGTAAACAATCTGCACTGTCGATGTTTGAACAGGGTGACGGTACTAAGCTTAATGACGAAGTTATCAAAAAGCTTTGCGATAAGTTCGGTATTAAGTTATCTACAGAAAAAGCTGCCGTAGAAATTCCGGTTGCGCCCGCCGTTCAAAGGGTTTTTGAAGTTGAGAAGGGTTATTGCCCTAATCCCAATTGTCCTTCCCATATAGCCTACGAGGTTGACGGGCGAAAATTCTTAAAGCCGGATCGTCGACTCCAGGATCCCGTGGGCGGAAAATTCTGCGCGATATGCGGAGAAGTGCTTGAGAAGCGCTGCCCTAACTGCGGCTCGCTTGTTCACGACGGAGCCGTCTGTTCCATTTGCGGCGAAAGCTATATTGCGATATAATATTTCAGTTCAAATAAAAGTAGCGTGAGAATCGTAACGATTATACGGGTACGCGACTTGATAATAGAAGGAGTATAGAATGAAGAAATTCATTGTCTGTTGTTTCAGTATTATTGTTGCCGCGATATCCGCATTCGCGGCGGCGGACCAGGGCGCTAAGATAGATCCTTTCGACGCGGAGCTACTGGAGCCCAGATATTTTGCGGATGATGATCATCCTAACGGCGTAGAGTTTCTTCCTCCTCCCCCCGGATGGACGTCGGATCTTTTTACGGGCGACTATGTCGGCTACCTCTGGGGCAAGACCGTTCGCGGAACGGAGCGCGGCAAAAAGGCGGTCATTCAATCCACGTTTCTTGTGGATGATTTCGTAGCGTTGTTTAATGATGCGTTCGGTTATGAAATTTCACGCGAGAAGACGCCTGCGATTTACAAGGTTCTGCGTAAAAGTCTAATTACCGCCCGCCTCGCTTCTCTTAAACCGAAAAGAAGTTTTAAACGCACGCGTCCTTTTGTTAGATACAATGAACCTACTCCCGTTCCCGAGACCGAAGAGAGGCTGCGCAATAACGGTTCGTATCCGTCAGGCCATTCTCTTCGCGGGTGGTGCATGGCGCTGCTGTTGGTTGAGATAAATCCGGATTGCCAGAATAAGGTTTTAAAGCTTGGTCACGAGTGGGGAGAGAGCCGTGTAATTATCGGGTATCATTGGAAGAGCGATGTTGAGGCGGGTCGCGCGTTGGCGAGCGCCGTTTACGCGAGACTCCACACTTCCGAGGAATTTCTTTTGGATATGGCCGCCGCGCGCGAAGAGTTCAAGCGAATCAAAAGCAAGTCTGAAAAAGCTGACAAAAAATAAACGGATAAAAAATCATGAAGAGAGTTTTACTTGCTTTTGCTTTTGCGGTTGTTTCGCTTTTTGCCGCACATGGTGCGGATAAGAATGTCAATACCTTTGAAGTCGGCGACGGAGAGTTTCTTCTTGACGGGAAGCCGTTCGTGATCCGTTGCGGTGAGATGCACTTCGCGCGTGTACCCAAGGCGTATTGGCAGCATCGTTTGAAAATGATCCGAGCCTGCGGCTTTAATGCCGTCTGCGCGTATATGTTCTGGAACTATCACGAGATGACGGAAGGTAAAATCGACTTTACCGGCGATCGCGATGTCGCCGAATTCTGCCGCCTCGCTCAAGCCGAAGGGTTGTGGGTTATTTTGCGTCCGGGTCCATACACGTGCGCGGAGTGGGATCTCGGGGGGCACCCCTGGTGGCTTTTGGTCAAGGACGGAATTCGTCTTCGCTCGACCGATCCTAAATATATGGTCCCCGCTAAGCGCTATCTCGCGGCGGTCGGGCGCGAGCTCGCGCCGCTTCAGATCACGAAGGGCGGACCGATCATCATGGTTCAGGCCGAGAATGAATACGGTAGCTACGGCGACGATCCCGGTTACATGCGCGAAATCTGGAAGGCCCTTAAAGACGGAGGATTTGAAGTTCCGCTTTTTGCGTGCAATGGGCGTGGCGCGATAAAGAAAGGCTACATTCCCGAGTTGCTTCCAATTGTAAATTTTGGATCCAATCCCGAGGCCGCTTTCGCGGAACTTAAAGAGCTCTCTCCCAAGAGTCCTTTGATGTGCGGCGAGTTTTATCCCGCATGGTTCGATTCGTGGGGGAAGATTCATCACGTCAAGAGCGCCGATGACTGCTTAAGGGATCTTAAGTACATGCTTGAACACAAGGCGAGCTTCTCGGTTTACATGGCTCACGGCGGAACTACGTTCGCCTGGTGGGCCGGGTGCAATTGGCCTTTCGTTCCCGAGGTTTCAAGCTACGATTACGACGCGCCCATTTCTGAAGCCGGTTGGACTAACGAAAAGTTTTTCGCGATGCGTAATCTCTTTGCGCAATTCTTAAACCCGGGCGAGACAATTCCTGAGCCGCCCGCTCCAATGCCGCTTCAAAAAGGCTCCGCTAAGTTGATAGCGAAGAGCGCGAATATTTATGATCTCGCTTCAGTGTCGAAGAGGCTCGAAAGCGACTCTCCCATAATATTCGAAAAGGCGGGGCTCGGCTACGGTCTCGCCGTTTACGAAACTTCGATTCCCGCGAATATGGGCGGTGAGCTTAAAGCGGACGTGCGCGACCTTGGCGTTGTCAGAGTCGACGGAGTTGAGATGGGATTTCTCGATCGCCGCGATCCTAAGGTCACCGTTAAAATTCCGGCTTCTTCAAAACAGCGCAAACTCGAAATTCTTGTCGAGCCGATGGGGCGCTATAATTTTTCCGAGAAAATGCACGAGGGCATAAAGGGTATCGTCGGCGACGTCAGACTTGACGGTAAAGTTCTTAAGGATTGGAAGACAGCTTACTTTACATACGATGAAGCGGTCGATTCCCCCAAGTTCGGCGAAGAGCGCGATTTAGCGTCGCTTAAGTCGACAAGCGCCGGAAGCGTCCATAAAATCAAAGTCAATCTTGAAGGCGGCAAGGATACGTTCCTCGATATGAGCGGTTTCCGCCGCGGGCTCGTAAGACTCAACGACCGCTGGCTCGGCCGCTATTGGGCAATCGGGCCGACTCAGACTATGTATGTTCCCGGCTGCTGGATAAAGGACGGAGAGAATGAACTTACGATAATCGATACGGTCGGCTCGTTCATGAAGCCCAAATCGAAACTCATTTGGCGCTCGGAGCCGATACTCGACGTCAATTGCGTCGAGAATGATTACTTCAAACATGAACTGCGTAAAACGAGAGTCGGGCTTGACGCGTGGAAGGGAATGAAAGTCGCTTTCCTCGGAGACTCCATCACCGATCCCGCCCACATCGCCTGCACGAGCAACTACTGGAATTTCATGATCGACGATCTCAATCTTGATGCGAAGGTTTATGGTGTGAGCGGCTGCACGTGGAAGGGACTTCCCGATCAGATCAATCGTATTCACGAATCAATGGATACGGATTTTGACGCGATTTTCGTTTTCCTCGGAACGAACGATTACAACGCTAATGTTCCGCTCGGCGAATTTTACGATTATCGCGACGAGGAGACGAACCGCAACGGAAAGAAAGTGGTATTGAAGCGCCGTTATTTAAACCGCGACGTTTCCGTTTTTGCGGGTAGGATCAATTTCGCGATGAATCGTCTTAAGTCGGAATTCCCGCAGTCGCAGATTATTTTGCTGACTCCTCTCCACCGCGCGTTCTTCAAATATAATGAAACGAATGTCCAGCCGCCCGAGTCGTTCCCGAACGAGCTAGGCCTTTACATCGACGAATATGTCGACATGCTTAAGCGCGCCGCTCAGATCTGGTCTGTTCCCGTAATTGATCTTTTCGGCGAGTCAGGTCTCATTCCCGAGAATGACAGCTATGGAGTTCTTTATTTCGGCAACTCAAAGACCGATCGTCTTCACCCGAACACGAACGGCCATAGACGCATCGCCGATCTCATCGAGGCTAAGCTCAACGTGCTCCCCGCGTCGTTCCGCAGATAGAAAACATCAAGTGTCAATGACAATAGCGGACCGAAATACCGAAGACAGAGAGTATCGGGCACTTTCCGCTGCGTGAGACCATTATCCGCGTTATCTTTTCGCTCTCCGTTGCAATTCAACCCGACGACCGGGCGGTGGATATTCCATTACGTCCCTTGCGCACATGTCTATCGTGTAATGGGCGAGGCGGTCGCCAAGGCGTTTTCGTACGGCAGGGAGATCGGCCATTAAGCCGCGCATGGGAGAAATTTGAAAATGGGGAGAGTATGAAACCCGAGACAATACCGATGACGATGGCGATTCGCGCGCTTAAGGCCGCGCTTCCCGAAACGGAGCGCGTCTCCGTCGCGATATGACATCCGGCGAGCGGAGCAACGGAAGGTTGAAGTTCGCCGGGTCTTCAATGTTAATGTTGCATTTGCGAAGGTAAAGACCGGTATCTAACAGAATGAGTTTATTGGATTTATGATTGATTCCGTCTTAACCGATGACGAGGATGTGTTTTCCTTCTGTGTTGATTCGTGAGCCGTTGGGTTTGACGTCTTTCAGGATGAAATATCACTCATTCACTCAAAAATGGTATAATATCGGCATAGAATCAGTATAATATGAGTGCGAGCGAAAATCAGATTATCGTCTATCAGCCGAACGAGACCATCCGGCTGGATGTGCGTTTGCAGAAATGTTATCAGTGTGGGACTGTTGCCAGTAGCCAATTCCAATTTCCAATGAAGGAGACGGCATGATGGCGACTACAATGGCAATTGGCAACATTGGAATTGGCAACACTTCCAGATTGGCAACATTCAATAAATGCTTCGGCTTCATCAAGATGGACGCGGGCGAGATTGAGCGCATCAAGAAGGCGGCGTTTGTGTAGTAAAGTTGCAATATGAAAGGCAAGACGATATGATGTCTGACGATAAAGCCACGACAAGGGCGAATCTTTCGTCCGATAAAATCCAGCGGAGCATTCTCACGATGCGTGGGGTTCAGGTCATGCTTGACAGGGACTTGGCTGAACTTTACGGCGTCCCCGTAAAACGTCTCAACGAGCAAGTACGACGGAACATGGATCGTTTCCCTGACGGTTTCATGTTTCAGTTGTCGGCATCAGAGTTTGCAGACTTGAAGTCGCAGATTGCGACTTCAAGTCCAGAAGGGGAGTTGGAACACTTGAAGTCGCAGATTGCGACTTCAAGTTGGGGTGGTGTCCGCAAGCCGCCGAAGGTCTTTACCGAGCAAGGCGTTGCAATGCTTTCTGCCGTTCTGAATTCGCAGACGGCGGTATCGGTTTCCATCGCCATAATGGATGCATTCGTCAAGATGCGGCATTTTTTGGTCGCCAATGCCGAAGTTGTCTGCCGCATGAACATATTGGAAAAACGCCAGATTGCGACGGACGCGAAGGTTGATGAAATTCTTCGGCGCATCGATGTCGCTGAGCCGCCGTTGCAGGGCGTGTTCTATGACGGGCAGTTGTGGGACGCGAGGGCGTTGGTGCTGAAGCTGATCGGAAGCGCGAAGAAGTCGCTTATTCTGATCGACAACTGGGCGACGGCGGAAACTCTTGACCTGTTCGCCAAGAAGCGCAAGGGTGTTAAAGTGACTATTATCACCTCGGAGCATTACGACAAAAAGCATGTGCCGCACCGCAAGATTTCGGACGCCGACATCGCGACCTTCAACGCGCAGTATCCGCATCTCGTAGTTCGCTACAATGAAACCTTTCACGATCGCTTTCTGATTGTCGATGACAAGGAACTTTATCTGATAGGTGCGTCACTGAAAGATTTGGGCAAAAAGTGCTTTGGCTTCACCAAGATGGACGCGGGTGAGATTGACCGCATCAAGAAGGCGGCATTTGAGGGAATATTTAATCACAAATCATGAAATACGCAGAATATACGAAAATATGGTATAATATCGCCATAAAATCAGTGTGATATGCGTGTGAGGGAAAACCAAATCGTCGTCTATCAGCCGAACAAATCCGTCCGGCTGATTGTGAGGCTCACGAATAAGGCAGTATTTATGTCGATAGTGCAACAACTTAGGGCAGAGGTACACTGAATATGGGAGGCGTAACACAAGCGCTTGAGAAAATAACTGGGCGACATTGTTTTGAAACCTATCGCCGGTGTCTTGACAAGGAGAGGCAGTCTCTCCTTGAATATGACTATTGCGATCAGGAGTTCATGGCGCAACAGGGAGAATCGATCCGTTATGAAGGGGCGCGTGACATTTCGTCAATAGCGGCTGATTGGTTAGGGCACGATCCGGCATTTAAGTTGTTCTTGGATGGCTCGCGAAGGACATATAAAATTGTAGATATGCCGATTGGGTCACAGGTCTTTCCAATCGTGGCTGGGCAGGTTGGTGTGGGCGTATGCAAAAGAGAGGTTCGGCGTGTTACTCCCTGCGAACTTATGTTTGATATTGTTCTGGCGGTTCCAGATAAAATCAATCCTGATGGCGGTGGGTCGCGACAGAACGCGGCGTATTGCGCAGATCTCCTCGATAAACTTAATCGAGAGCAGAATCGCGTACGAATCAATGATATTATTTTCTATTCTTCGCAGTTGAGAGACAGGGAGAATTTCGAGGACAAGGCTGTCTCGCGTATTCAGGAATATATGATCACTCATGAGAAGGCTATGGTTGATAGGCTTGTCCAAAAGCGGATTCTGACTGATCGCTCATGGTTGATTAAGGATGGATCTCTTGAGTACTCTAAAGTTGCCGACAAGGAAGACAAGTTCTCTTTCAATCGAATTCGTAATAACTTTCGCCGTGTAGTGGGTGTGTCAAAATCATTCAATCCTGAATTGGCGAAACTCAAGAGCAACAAGAGTGCAGCTGGGCTTATTGCGCGCTTGCAGGCATGCGAGCGAACTCCCGCTGCTATGTACAAGAGTGAGCGTCTAGGTTTTTCGGCGTTTGCTGTTTGGTATCTACGTCTTCGTAAGCCACGATATGGTAGAGGCCCATTTGATGGGATTGTGAAGGTAGAGAAGGTCCTAATTACTGACCATGAGAAAGAATTTGGTTTGGAAAGTTCTGAAGTAGATAATATTAGTGCCTGGCTGTTGAACGAGCGCAATCCAGTATGTTATGGCAAGGATAGCCGTTGGGCGAATCATCTTTATCCCGTGTATTTGACAGAAGCATATGTGAAAAGCAAATATCGCGGCGAGCAACATTTCGTCAATCTTTTTTAGGAGGTTTGTCATGGAGAGAAAGGTTATAGGCAAAGTCGCGGCACTCGAGAACAACCCGAGTACGATTGACCATTTTTACTTCTGGACAGACAAAGATACGCTTTTAAATCCATTCGATGTCGTAGTTGTAGAGCATGTCAGAGGTAGCAAGACATATGGCGTAGTTGAGGAGATTTCACATATAACGGATTCTGAGAGTTTTCTAGGCGAATACTTCTCGAATGATTTTGGTTCTTTGGACGTTGTCCCTAATACTGAGCGCGTCGGAATGAACTTTGTGCTTGCGCGTGTGGTCAAGAACACTCAGAATATCTATATTCCGGTGCAGAATGGACAGCGGGTGTCGTTGGGAGGTCGTGAAGACATAGAGGAGGCTTTGGGTCTTGACGAGGTGAAAAACAAGACGGTTTGCGGGTATCTGCAGATGTATGAAGGAGTTGACGGTGCCGAGGTGGATTTGCCTGTGTATGTGAACTCGGATTTCCTGATAGGCCCCGAGGGCGCGCACTTGAACATTTCCGGAATCTCTGGTTTGGCCACAAAAACTTCTTATGCAATGTTTCTTCTGAACGCTTTGCAGCAGAAGTACATGGCGACCAAGGAGAAGAAGTCTGTTGCTTATATCTTCTTAAATGTTAAGGGACGCGACCTTCTGACAATTGACCAGCCAGGACAGTCATTAAGTGATTTTGACAAAGCCATGTATAAAGACATGGGATTGGAGGAGAAACCGTTTCAAAACGTTCGGTATTTTTATCCTTACGGTGGGCGTGATACGATTAAGAGTTATGTTAGGCCCGAAGTGTTCGAAGTGCAACGCAAGGCAAAGCGAGCGAAGAAGTTTAAGTTTTCTTTCAAGGAAGATAAGGAAAACCTTGATCTGTTGTTCTCGAATGTGGATGACCCAACGCAAACGATGGAGTCGATCATCAACTTTATTGTTTCGGAGCAAAAGCCATTTAATACGGTTGATTCGTGGGACAGCATGCTTGAAGCAATCCAAGAAATGGGAGAGAAGGGAGGTTCGGCGGCCAGCAAGGAAATTTCGGTCATGAGTTGGCGTAAATTTAAACGGATCGTTAAGAAGTCTATATCAATTGACAAGATGTTTACGGATGAAGTACGTCCGGAGAAAGATGAGGTTCGTCTTGAGTCCGCAATTCGTGGCATAAAACCAAATGAAGTGTTTGTGATAGATGTCGCTAAGCAAGACGAGAATATGCAGGCGTTTGTATTTGGCGCGGTTATGCAGGCTGTGACGCGGTTGAAACTTGGTGACTTTGATGAGGACATGACGGCGGAGGAACGCAAGCAGGTGCCGGACCGGATTGTGTTGTTTGTTGATGAGCTTAATAAGTATGCTGCGGCCGATGCGCCGAAGTCGTCGCCTATTCTGCGTCTGCTCCTTGACATTGCGGAGCGCGGCCGATCATTGGGTATTGTTCTGTTCTCGGCAGAACAGTTCAAGAGTTCGATCCACAAGCGCGTTTCTGGCAATTGCTCGACCCACGCATACGGGCGGACGAACAGCGTTGAGGTCTCGGATAAGACCTATTCGTTCGTGCCGAACACATACAAGAATATGATGACACGCCTTAAACAGGGGCATTATATAATTCAGAATCCAGTTTTTCATTCATTGCTCAAAGTGCGCTTCCCTATGCCACTTTACAAACAGGACAAGGGGGATAATTGAAATGTCGGATAGATGTGACAACGGTTGTTGTAACATTAAAGAGCTTGCGCAATGGTTTTGGCCAGTGTTCAAGGATTTGTGCAAAAGACATAAGTTGCTTGTGTTTGTATGTGGGGTGTGGTATGGGTACGTTGGGTGGCGTGATAAGAAGTCTAATAACCCATTTCTTTGGGCAGTGAAATCATTTTTGAAAGGATTTGATTGTAAGTTCTTATCGTGTATGATCCTTTGCTTGCTTGTGTCAGAAATTCCATTTGTTGTAACATTGGTCAACGGCAAGTGGGATTTTAGTAGTGTAGCATTGATTGTGCCGTTATTTTCTGCGTTGCCAGCATTGATGGGGATGGTCTTGTTAGATTATCTTTTAGAGCCTGATCTTAGTCGCACGATTTTATTCCCGGCGATATTGGCAATGATTTTCATGGCATTATTTGGATATTATTACGGTGCAGTAAAGCCAAGTCTTGCCGGAATATATGTTGTTACGATGTGTGTCTTTTTTATGTCATGGTGCATTAAGGTGGGAGATCAACGAATGATAGAAAAGAACGATGATGCACAAAGCGTACTACCTAATGTGGCGAACGCGACACCGGATATTTCACATCAAGACGTGGTTCAGAGAGGCTCGAAAACGATAACCATAAACCGTCCTAAAGGGTGATTCTATGATTCGATATGCAACAAAGGTAAGTCAACCGATTGGCGATTTCTATCTCGTTTCTTTGCCCGCGCGTGTGCTACGTGAGATGTGCTTTAGCCAGCCCTATGAAAGATATCGGCAGGATTCGTCAGGTAGTGTAGAAAATAGTTCTTGGTTTCAACGTGTCTTTAATAAAAGACGAACAAATCCTATTGCGGAATTTTTAAAGACTCAAGACGCCACATTGCCAGGAACCATTGTCTTGGCGGCAAATTATTCGGAGAATGGGGCGTTTATAACCGATGATGATACTGTTTTTCAGTCTGAAAAGTGTTGGAAAGCGAGAAGATGTTCTATCGGGTTTGACGGGCATCAAGATAGTTTGTATGAATTGAACATTCCAAATAATCCTAAGTCGGCGATGGTGGTTGATGGGCAACATCGAATTGGAGGATTCAAAGATCAGAGTGATGAAGTCCTTTCGATGGAAGTTCCATGTGCGATCTTCTTAGACTTGCCGATTCCTTTACAAGCCTATGTTTTTGCAACGATCAATTTTAACCAAAAGCCTGTTAATAAAAGTTTGAACTATGAGTTGTTTGCTTTTGATATTGATAATGAAAAACCAACGACTTGGTCTCCGGACAAGTTGGCGGTGTTTCTTTCCAGAAAATTGAATGTTGACAAAAATTCTCCTTTCTTCGGTCATATTAAAATTGGTGCCGTTGATCGCACTGAAGATGCTAAAGATCGTATTGTCGAGTGGAAGATATCAACTGCGACGATAGTTGCAGGCATATTATTGTTGATTACAAAGAATTCGCAAGACGATCGTAATAAATTGAACCAAATCCCAATAGGTAAAAGGGATCGTTCGGTGTTGATTGGATTTAATTGTGATGAAGAGAAGTTGCCATTGCGTACATTGTATATTTCTAATGATGATAATTTGATATATGTAATAATACTTAACTTCTTTACTGCAGTTAAAGGGTTACTCAATAGTGAAGATAATAACTTTGAGGTGTTCCAAAAAACGGCAGGTGTTACTGCGTTATTTAAGGTATTACAGATATTGCTGGTTGATGTATTCAAGAATGATGCTATTGACTTGAGTAGTATTATGTGGGTTGAACGCTTTTCCTCACAGCAGAGGATCGTTGATTTCAATGATTCCTTATTGTTGGGCTCCTCTGGTTCCCATGCTGGAAGGATTCGTGATATGTTATTGTTAATGGCAGGACATGAGAAACTGGCTGATTTCAAGGATAAAGATTGTTACCATGAATACGAACGTCTTTGGACAAACGCAAAGGTGATTCCCAATGCTTAAAGATCACGAACCGATATTTGGTAAGAACGTCATTGAGACGTTGTCTGAGGGGATGTATGACAATCCCTTGTTTCTTTATCGTGAGTACGTTCAGAACTCGGCAGATGCAATCGATGCGGCTGTTGAGGCCGGAGTGCTTGAAAAAGATGATGGACAGATTCAGATAACGATAGACTCCAACAAACGGCAAGTTGTATTCTTTGATAATGGAATCGGAATTGCGAAATGTAACGTCCCAGCGATGTTGGCGAATATTGGTAACTCGAATAAGGACCGCTTGAAGAACAAGGGGTTTCGTGGCATTGGTCGTCTTGGCGGTCTTGGCTATTGCCGTATTGTTCGATTTGAAACTTCTGTCAAAGGCGAGTCGGAAAAAAGTGTCTTGGAGTGGGATGCCGATTCGCTCCATGCAATCCTTGTTGATCAGCGCGAACAGATCGATGCGGGAGAACTCATCAAGCGCATAACAACCGTGCATACGGAGAAAGCTAATATCGATGAACACTTTTTCCGGGTGTCGTTGATAGACATTCTAGAGACAAGTGATGATCTGCTGGATGTAGAGGATGTCCGTAAGTATCTGTCGATGGTTGCCCCAGTCCCCTTTGACTACCAGCGTTTTAGGTTCGTTTCAGAGATAGAGGCCTTCATCAAAGAAAACAGACTGCCAAAACCTCATGAATATCAAGTGTATCTCAATGGTGATGAGATACGCAAGGGGTATGCGACACCATTGGTAATTGACGGTGGTACGAAGACTGTTGATGTGCTGGATGTGGTGTGTCGTCTTCTTAAGCATAATGGCAAAATGGTCGGGTGGTATTGGTTCTGTGTGAGTCGTTTTGAAGGTGTCCTCCCGAAAGCGTGTTGGCAGCGTTGTATTCGTTTGCGGAAGTCGAATATCCAGATCGGCGAAGCAGATTGTCTGTCCAATCACCCAAAGCGTGGACAGGCTCTTTGGAAGGAAGATCGCGGCAACAACTATTTCATGGGGGAAATCCATGCCCTGGACGAACGGTTGATTCCAAATTCACGGCGCGATTATTTTAATCAAGATGTTGCATGCCGCGAGTTTGAGGCGGCACTCGCCGATGAGTTTCTGCAACTTCACAGTTTGTATCATAAGGCCAGTGAGATTCGGTCGTCAGCGCAAATCATTCAGCGCGCCAACGACGAACTTAAGGCGTTTCAAAAGAAGGATAGAGCAAGAGAATTTTTTGATTCTAAAGAACGAGAAAGAGAGCTTCGTCGGGTGGAAGAGCAGGTAAAAAAAGCTGAAAGGGCCTCTGCAGGTCTCGATCGGATGAGAAAGAGTTTGGCCGATCATGACGAGACGCCGTCGGCAGTAGTATTCGACGCTTATGACCGCGAGACGCCAAAGCTTAGCGCGTCCGCCCCAGCAAAAGAAACCTTGCCTAAGTCTGATTTTGTTAAAGACACGTTGCCAAATTCCACGCGGAGGGTACTTGATCAGGTTTTTGCAGTGGTGGATGCGGTTTTGCCACCTGAAGATGCGAAACTGCTGAGAGCCGCAATTATGAAGAGATTTGGCCGAAAATGAGCAATCGTAAAGTTCTGCTTATAGAGCCCAATTATAAGAATAAGTATCCTCCAATGGGGCTAATGAAGCTGGCGATGTATTATCGCCTGCAAGGTGATGATGTTACGTTCTGGAAGGGGGACTTCACTTCTTTTGTTGTCGAAGAACTTTTAAAAGATTTGTTTCGAAGGCTCGAAGAGGCGGTAAAGTTCTTTGATCAAGATGAAGATGCGGTATTTGACCTTACTCGTATTCGTGCTGAGACTCCAGCGATTCGGGATTACATTCGCACAGGTAAGATTGTTTCAGATTCTACTTTAGAGTTGCTTGTTGAGACGACGCCGACATTAAGAAGATGGCTAGAAGATTATCGAGGTCGTTTTAAAACGAAGTGGTATTTCAAAGAACCTCGCTGGGATTTGGTCGGGGTTACAACACTTTTTACCTTTTATTGGGATATCACAATAGAAACGATAGAATTTGCTAAACGAATCTGTAAGGATTGGAAGCACAATGTACATGTTGGTGGTGTCCTTGCGTCGGTGGTTCCTGAACGAGTCCAAAAGGCAACGGGTATAAAACCGCATTGTGGAATATTGAATATCACGCACTTTCGAGGTGACGCTGTTTTGCCCGCTCCGTTTGCAAAGACAGCGATTGATGCTTTGCCGTTAGATTATTCTATTCTTGACGAAATAGATTATCAATACCCTGAGACGGATGCATTTTATGGGTATGCAACGCGCGGATGTGTTAATCATTGCCCGTTTTGTGTTGTCCCGATCTTGGAGCCTGAATATCGTGATTTTATTCCGTTGAAAGAGCGCATTGAGTACGCAACGAAGGCGTTTGGCGAGCAACGTAATCTTTTGCTTCTGGACAATAACGTCTTTGCTTCGGCACAATTTAATAAGATCATAGACGATATTAAGGCCTGTGGCTTTGGGCGGAATGATAAGTATGTGCGCCCCAATCAGCTCAAGATAGCCGTCCGTCAGTTGAAAAAGGGGTGGAATGATCGCGCGTATTTACGGCGTATAGTCCGACTGTTGGGCGAGTACAAGGATTGGTCGGAACAGCACGAAAGCGAGGAGAGGTTCAATCGCTTGTTTTCACTTTTGTCCAACAATGGGCTTCTACATGATTACACGGCGACAAGGGCTGGTGTATTGGCTGTATATAAAGAAATCAAAAATGATTATGATGCGTGGCATAAGAAACGGTCGCGCCCGATCACTCGAATTGTAGATTTCAACCAAGGGCTTGACGCAAGGTTGGCAACACCAGCAAGGATGCGAAAGTTGTCTGAGATATCTATTCGCCCGTTGCGCATTGCCTTTGATAATTGGGCTTTTCGATTGCATTATGTCCGGGCTATTAAATTGGGCGCCGAGAATGGAATTGTGAATTCCTCAAATTACCTGTTGTATAATTTCAAGGATAAGCCTGATGATTTATATAACAGACTGCGTATTAATATAGATTTGTGTGATGCTCTTGGAATAAATATTTATTCATTTCCAATGAAGTATCACCCAATTACAGATCCTGATTATTTCTCTAATAGGGATTATATTGGTGAGCACTGGAATCGCAAGTACATACGTGCGATTCAGTCTGTTTTGAATTCGACTCACGGGAAAATTGGGAGAGGACGAACTTTCTTTTTTAAAGCCTTTGGTAGGAATCTTAAAGAATTTCATGAATTGCTAGATATGCCAGAGGCATTTATTATTAGGCGTTGGGATGCGGAAATTAGTGGTCTTAAGGCAAGATGGCTTAGAGCTCGTAAGGCGATGTCAGTAAAGGAACGTGAGATTGCTAAGGATATTGTCAATGCGAATATCTTTAATGCGGACGATATAAAGAAGTTGCCTGTTCGTGTGGCAGATTTCTTGTCATACTACATGATTCGTAGGGAGGATATTCCTGATGTGTCGGCGCAAGATAAGAAGACTTACATCGCCGAATTTGAAGCATCATGTACATCTGAGGTGTCTGATCTATGCCGTCAATTGCTGGCTCAATGTTAAGGGGGCTCATGACGAGTATATCTTTAACGTTGGTGCTCAATGTAGCCGGGCCGCGCGAATCGAAGGTTCAAGGACTTCAGGCAAGGACGAAGGTGGTTTTAAAAGAATTGCAGTTGGCGGCGTGACCAAGGTGGACATTCATGTTGAATGAGGATGAGGCATGGCATAATACTGGCAGAGGGGGTGAAGAACTTGAAAAGATTGTCGCAAGGCACAAGATGCAGTTCCTGGAGTTGAAGGAGTCGTTCAATGTCAAGCGCATCGGCGAGTTGTTTTTGACAACTGGGGGCTTGGAAGTGCGGGTATAAATGGCGGAAGTGAAGATGAGAATCTGCCCGTCGGCTGAAGTTGGCGGGGTGAAGTGGCCAGTGTGCGGTCGGGCTATCGCATAAAATATCGTAGAAATGGGAACTCTCATTCCCCGCTATTCAACTATTGAGCGGACAGGTCATATTTGATACAATTGCTTTATAGTGAGTAGGGTAAAAAGGAGTTTTGTTTATGATCAAAACATTGATTTTAACAGGCTGGGGTTGGAAGGAGTATCCTGTAGCCGCGGCACTCGCGCTTAAGGCAGTAGGTGGTGAAGCTGATGTTGCGGGGATGAGCCGCAGAAGATTGCCTGAGTTTTTGGAGTTGTATTCTCAAAAGCATAAGCAGATTATTTTAATAGGCGTTTCGTTAAGCGGAGACGAGGCGCGGCTTGCGTCGGCGCTTAAGGCGCTTAAAAAGCGCAATGTCGAGGTTGTGTGGATCAGCGCGATAGATTTTACTCCGTCACAAAAAGAGTTGATTGCGCCATATCTAACAGCTAAGGTAAGTCTTGATAATGGCTTGGTTGATACCGTAGGAGAGGCTTTTAATGTTGATGTAGATTCTTTTGAGCCGTATGCTGTAGAGACGAAGAAGGTTTCTTCATCAGTTAAGGCTTGGCAGGAGCTTGTCGATGCCGCGATGTATTTTTATCGCAACTATCAAGACGAAGAATCTTATGCGAAGGCAATTCGTTATCTTGCAACAGGAGTTGCAGAAAATGCTTGGGACAATGATGCCAAGCGGATTGTTGCGCATTATCGCCGGTATGGAGGCCGGGAGCTTGTAGGCAAGAGCGCAAAAATGCGCACGCTCGTCGGGCGCATTAATCGCATCGCGTCGTTCCCTGATGCGCGCGTTTTGATACTTGGCGAATCTGGCACGGGTAAAGAGACGGTCGCTTTGCAGATTCACAATAAATCTGAACGCAAGGGCGAACCTTTTTACGCGTTCAATTGCGCGAGCGTCAATCCTGGGCTGTTGGAAAGCCGGTTCTTCGGGCATGAGAAGGGCGCGTTTACGGGGGCGGACAAGCGCGAGACGGGGCTATTCGAACTTGCGAACGGCGGAACGCTTTTCTTGGATGAGATCGGCGAGTTGCCGCTTGAGGCGCAGGGGTTATTGTTGCGCGTTCTCGAGGGCGGGCGGTTTATGCGCATGGCGGGTCACGAAGAGATATCGGTAGATGTGAGGCTTATTACCGCGACGAATCGCAATCTGCCGAAGCGTGTCCGCGAAGGAAAGTTTCGTGAAGACCTTTATCAGCGGCTTAACGTGGTTCAGCTGAGAATCCCTTCGCTTCGTGAGCACAAAGAGGATATCCGTGATATTGCCGACGGTTGGTGGCTCCAGCATAACAAGGCGCATCTTGAGGAGGAGCAGATTGCCGCTTTGATGGAGTATGATTATCCGGGGAATGTCCGCGAGCTTTTGAATCTTTTAGAGCGGGCGACGGTTTTGGGAGAAGAGGATTTCACGGCGCTTGTAAATGAGCATAAGGAAATGAATGCGGGGCTTACCGATAACGCGGCGAGCGAACTTGCCTCGACACCAGATGAAATGGACGCAGTAATCCGCCTCCATGTCCGCCGCATTTTTGATAAATATGGCCAAAACCTCTCAAAAACCGCCGAAGCGCTCAAAGTCGCGCGAAATACGGTGAGGAGATATTTGTAAGGAGGAAGATTATGAAAAATAATGAGATAGTTTTGTTTGAAGCGAAGGATGGTGTAATAACCCTGCCTGTAAGAATAGATACAGATACCGTGTGGCTTACTCAGGAGCAGATGTGTCAACTGTTTGGGCGTTCTCAACCGGTTATTGCAAGGCACATAAGTAACGCTTTCAATGATGGTGAAGTGGATAGGGAAGTGGCTTATGCAAAATTTGCATATACCACTCGCCATGGCGCAATGGCAGGTAAAACCCAAACTAAAGAAGTAGGTCTTTATAACCTCGATGTCATAATTTCTGTCGGTTATCGCGTAAAGTCTCAGCGTGGCGTAGAGTTTAGGCGTTGGGCGACCTCGGTTTTGAAGGAACCACGGTTTCTCCGACGGCAACAAGCGCATCGCCGCCGGTTTGTTCCTGTATTTCTTAAAACGTAATAAGTTGCTACTCAGAAAGGACGGCTCGAAACGAATCGCAGATCATACCCTCGTAGCACTCACAGTTATGATTGCCTGCTCTAAGCCTGAAGAAAAAGAGCTTATGGTTAATCTCGTAATGACGTTCTTGAAGTGAGTTTATATCTCCCGCAGAGAGTACGGAGATAATAGGAATAAATGAAATTGATTTAATAATAAGTAAGGAGAGGGAAATATGAATATTACTGAATCAGAAGATAGATTGTTTAAAGAATGGGAGGCGAAAATAGCGAAAACGAAGGGAGATTTTGTAAGGGATGGAGTTGTTTGTGAAGAAGTATTTTTGAGAGAAAAGGTAAAGCTCGTTTTTATTTTGAAAGAGGCGAATGATTTGTATTCATCTTATAAATCTTTATCCGATTTTCTTAAGGATGGAGCTGGTAAGAATGGAGGTCATACATGGAATCCTGTCTGTAGATGGATTGATGAGAACTTTAAATGTGGTCAATCTCGATCAGAAGTGCTGAAACGTATAGTTGCACTTAATTTAAAGAAAAAAGATGAGAAAAAGACAACTACAAATATGATGGAGTTGCGGATGGTTGCGAGGCGTGATAAAGATTTTATTCGCAGACAATTAGATATCTATTCGCAATTTTCCCCTGTTATATTTGTATGTTGTGGAACAGGAATGTTTGATATTGTGGCAGAGGAGATTTACGGAATAAATACTGCCAATATTGATCATAATAAAAAGCCTACCGCATGTAGTGTTGGCGATAAAACTTGGTTGTTAGCATTTAATCACCCTAATTCAAGAGTAACGGATTTATGTGCTTTATTTAGAAAATATTGTTCTGCTCTTTCAGCATTATGATTCTTAATTTTTCTGATGAAAAGGAAGAGGTGTGTTGTTTTTGTACAGAGGCATTGCGAGGAAGGTCTGGAAATCATATAGTCGTTACAGCCAATGCTTCTGGTCGTGCCGCTATCGCCGTACAATGCTAATTAACTAAGGATAACAGAATATGACAAATGAAGAAAGCCTAATTCGAAAAAATCACGAAACGACATATCGGCCGCTCGTGGATGCGTTTTTCAACGAGTGTGAGAAACGTAGCTATACAGATGAAGAATTTTCAGCCGTTCCGTCTTTGTTTCTTCCGGCCTGTGGTAGTCTCTACTCAACCTCCCTTGTGAAACTTGCTGTTATCGGACAGGAAACGCTCCGTTGGGGCGACGGTCTTGATGACGACATAACTGCGTGGCGCAAAGGTAAGTTCAATGTCCAGTATTCTTTTGATATTTTCCAGAATGAAGGGCCTTCTGAGTGGCAGAATCGGTTCTGGGCCTACCATTTCTCCGTTCTGGAGAAGGTCTATGAGAGGAAAGGTCTGCTTGATGACCACAACGCCGTTCTGGATGGAATTGCATGGTCAAACCGTTTTGCCATAGAGTACAATGGCACTAAAATCGGAGATGGCGAATGTCGGATTAAGGAGGAACGCTTCTGGTTGCTTCGCGGAATTGCCGATGAGGTTGGTCTTTCATCACTTGACCTTTTTGCTCGAGTGTTCAGGCCTGACGTCATTCTGTATTCGTGCCGCAATGATGCCATGGGATCGGACGCTGTTTTAAAACCTTTTGCACAACTTGTTGAAAAAATCGAACATGATGGATTCAAGATTTGGACATGGAAACTTGGCCGAACATGGATCCTTCAGACATGGCACCCATCATATCTTGCGCAATACAAAGGCGTTTCGACAGATTCATTCGCCGACGCCATTCGCGAAGAAATGATTAAGCGTAAGGTGTTTGCTCCCATCGGCACCGCATTGCACTATGACTCCAACCCAAACGCTCAGATTTCTATCTTTGCCCGACAACTAGATGAGGAGTCTTCGCGTATTGTGGCTTCTGAACCAGAAATCGGCGACAAGGAACTCTCATATCGTCTACTTGGAGCACTCGCACTTGAACTCCGCAAGCAGAGGGCGACCATGACCGCACGGCTAGGGGTTCAACTTTTAAATGAAGTTAGGCGTTTCCAAGAACACAATTATTTATTCGCCCCTGGTGGACACGGTCCTTGCGCGGCAGCCGCAGCAGCTTACCGCTACTTTGACGCTAGAGATTCGGAAGGGGATAGGCTCCTCGCTGATGCTGTCGCCGGTGCGTTCACGACCGTTCATGGAACATACGCCTACGAATAATTATACCCTTGACCACATTCCTCTCCAATCGTGACATCTACACTTCCGTTGTCTGTGGGATTGTGCCACAGGCGAAGGAACGGTTATGGATTGCTACCGCCGACATAAAGGATATGTATGTTGATACAGGCGGTCGCGACATGGTGCCGTTTTTAGAGGAGCTTGATACTCTAGTGAAGCGCGGCGTTGAGGTGCGACTCATTCATGCGAAGGATCCTGGCCCGAACTGGCGGAACGACTTCGACCGCTATCCGACGCTCTGGACGGCGATGGAGAGGATGCTTTGTCCGCGAGTTCATTTTAAGTGTATCATCGTTGATGGAGTGAAGGCGTATTTCGGTTCTGCGAATCTCACCGGCGCTGGAATGGGAGCGAAGTCCGAGAAAAAGCGCAATTTTGAGAACGGTGTTTTGACTGACGACCCAACACTTGTCGAACCGCTTGTCGAGCAATTCGATTCAGTCTGGCGAGGTGACTTTTGCCGTGAATGTGGTCGACGTAAATTCTGCAGCGATCCAGCGGTATAGTTTTTCTCTGTGGGTATTGTTTAAGAAAGAACTGTAATGAAAATCACAATTTTGCCGCGTTCGTATTTTGAAGAGAGGATGGAGGGTGGTGAAATACGCTCTCTTCTTATTAATCATAAGATTATTTCTATTCAGTCATCATCGGGGTGGGATTCAGTACCTCCATTTCACGAAGAGGTGCGCTCGCTGCCGAATTTGCTCTGTATTACACTTGATGATTATTTCGCGATTCCTGATGATGAGGATGAGAAAAAACTAGTGGCATTGTTTTCGTATGAAATTGCCGATCAGATTATGCGCTTTGTCGATGACGGTAAAATGCCTATAATTATTCATTGCACGGCTGGAATATCTCGCTCTGGTGCGATTGGCAGTGTGTTGAACAGATACTACAATAGTATACTTGCCAATAATAAAGAGGATTACGACGCGTTCTTTCTACTGAACAGTAAAATTATGCCTAATCCAAATATTGTTCGCGCGTTTTCTGAGTTTCTTGATATTGACTCTGTGATGTAAAAACAGAACAGTTGGTTAAAAATTGAACGATAAATAGGTTAAAAATCTCTGGTTGCCGTCTGATTTCATATTGGTACGCTTTTTGCTGTGTGTTTGGTATGAAAATTAAACATATATTATATCGCAAGTGGGCGATTGCGATTGTCGCGCTCATTATTTCGGGTAGTCTCTCGCCAATTGGCATGAGATTACTTGATTATTTTGAAATTAAAGCTCCTCTATCTGATATTATACTGTCTACCATCCTTATTTTGATAGCATGTGTAGTGTATCGTTTAATATTGAAATATCGCATTAAGGGTGATAAATGAAGCGAATTTTGACTATCAATGTTTTTCGGCAGTGTTTAAACTGTGGATACGAGCGGTTCGAGCTAGAAGAAGTAATAATAGGCGATAATAATCAGCGAACTTCTAGTGGTTTTATTATTTGTCCTAAATGTAACGGACGCCATTTTGCATTAGTCGGTTATCGTGATAGGCGAAAGGCTCATAAAGACATGAATTTACCAATTGTATTCGGCAAGACTTCAAACGGAAAAGAAGTTATCCGTGACCTTGTAAGATTGCCGCACCTATTGATAGGTGGTCTGACAGGTTTCGGAAAGTCTGTCTTTTTGAATTCTCTTATTTGCTCTCTCGTGCAAAACAACCCGCCGGAACATTTACGATTCGTTTTAATGGATCCAAAAGGGGTTGAGTTCGGAGCGTATGCTAAGTTGCCGCACCTTTATTCGCCTGTTATTTTTAGACCGGAACAGTGTATGACGATGTTGAGATATGTCGAAGCTGAGGAGGAAAGACGGCTCGCGATGTTCGGTGAAAAAGATGTTCGGGATATTTCGGACTTTAAAAATTATCTTGTCGTTGTTGTAGATGAGTTTTCTGATTATATACTTGAATTGGATGATGCGTTTGTATCGACGTTAAGCCGGATTGCGGCGATAGGAGGGTCTGTGGGCGTACATCTTGTATTATCAACCTCCCGCATCGACGTTAAAAATGTAACGGACGAGTTGAAAGCGAATATCCCAAGTCGACTTGCGTTTAGGGTTTGCCGAAAGGAAGATTCGCTGACGCTGCTGGATGAAGTCGGAGCGGAGGATCTTCTTGTGCGCGGTGATGCGTTATTTAAAGACAGGGATAGTGAGGTTGTTCAATTGCAAATTCCTTACATTTACGATGAGGCGGTCACGCGAATTGTCGATTCGGCGATTGAGCAATATCCAGAGCGAGAGCTTGTTGTCGGGCATTCATTGACAACTGTAGAGAATGTTATATGCAGGTCTTTTGGGCATATTAATATCGGGGGAGTTCCCGATTGATGCGATGATTATGATATAATACATGGATATGAGAATTGTATTTTTAAGTGATATTCACGGAGTGCCCTCCACGCTTGAGGCGGCGCTGGCGAAGGCGGATGCGCTCGGGTACGATAAGCTCGTCCTTCTCGGCGATCTTCTGTATCACGGACCGCGCAACGGGGTGCCGAGTTTTTACGATCCTATCAAGGTCGTTGAACTGCTGAATGCCCGTGCCGATTCGATTGTCGCCGTGCGCGGCAACTGCGACGCCGAGGTCGATCAGATGATGGTCGAGTTTCCCATCATGGAGGATTACAAAATTCTCGACGCGGGGAACAAAAAGTTTTTCTTAACCCACGGGCATCTTTGGAACGAGTATAAGATTCCGCCGATCGGGATTGCAGACGTGCTTGCGCATGGACACACCCATATTCCGGAACTGAAGACGCTGGAGTGCGGGCTTCAAATTTTCAATCCGGGTTCCGTCTCTCTTCCGAAGGGCGGCTCCGGGCGTTCGTTCGGTTATTACGACGGCGAAGAACTGAAACATTTTACAATCTGAGAAATTTAAAAGGTCATTAATCCCAGAGGGGACTGTCCCCCCCCTATGCCTTCGCCTTGTGTCCTTTGCTTATTTTGTGAGTTTTCTTTGCTTGATTTTTTATAGTTGTATTATAGAGAAAATGGTAAACTTGTAACTCTATAAAATATAAATAGATTTGCTTGTTATGAATATCAATAAAATCAATCCAGCGACTCTCAAAATAACAGACATGCGCTTCGCCGATATTGACGGGGCGCCTAAGCGTTGTACGCTTTTAAAGCTTTACACGAATCAGGGGATCGTCGGCTACGGCGAAGTGCGTGACGCATCGAGCCGTACGTACGCGGCGATGCTTAAAAGCCGTATTCTCGGCGAAAATCCCTGCAATGTAGAGAAGATTTTCCGCCGTATCAAGCAGTTCGGCGGCGATTCGCGCCAAGCTGGCGGCGTTTGCGCGGTTGAGTTGGCGTGTTGGGATATCTGCGGCAAGGCGTGGGGTGTTCCCGTCTGGCAGCTTCTCGGCGGGAAGTGGCGCGACGAGATCCGCTGCTATTGCGATACCGACTCCGAGGGCGGCGGGCGCGATATGGGTCTGGCGCTTAAAGAGCGCATGAAAATGGGCTTTACGTTCCTCAAAATGGATCTTGGCATTGAACTTTTGATGAACGTCAAGGACGCGCTTATCGCGCCTCTCGGTTATCTTGAGTATATGCGCAAGATGAAGAATGTTGTCCAGACTCCGCACGGTTCGATCGATCCTCGCGTGATGCGAGGCGAAGCTTTTGAGCTTTTTACGACAGCGCACGGCCACACGGGTATTCATATTACTGAAAAGGGGCTTGATTATCTTGAGAAGTATATGGCTGACGTGCGCGAAGTAATCGGCTGGGAAGTGCCTATCGCCATCGATCATCTAGGTCATATTCCTTATGAGGACGCCGTTCAGCTGCTGCGCCGCCTTGAGAAATACCATCTTTCCTGGGCGGAGGACGTTCTGCCGTGGCGTAATACCGAGCAGTGGAAGCAGCTTCATGCCGCCACGACGACACCTCTCGGAACGGGCGAAGATATCTATCTTAAGGAAGATTTCAAGCCGCTTTTGGAGTCTCGTGCTCTCGCGGTCGTTCATCCCGATCTTCTTACGGCTGGCGGCATCATGGAGACGAAGAAGATCGGCGATATGGCCGAGGATTACGGCGTTCAGATGAATATTCACATGGCCGAATCCCCCATCGCCTGTATGGCTGCCGTCCATGTCGCCGCCGCGACGCGGAACTTCATGGCGCTTGAGCTCCACAGCGTGGACGTTCCGTGGTGGGGCGATCTTGTAAAGCCCGCTCTCCGCTATGACGGCGGCTTTATTGAGGTTCCGAACAAGCCCGGTCTCGGTATTGATGAGCTTAATGAAAAACTCATCAAGAAGCAGACGTGCGCCGACTTCCCGCCGCCGTGGACGCCGACGAAGGAATGGGATAAGGAATGGTCCAACGATCGCCGCTGGAGCTGATTCGAGAGAAACAGTTAGTGATTAGCGGTTAGTCGTTCCTCATCTCTTCAGCAACGATCCCGCTTTGCGGAATTCGCTCATTGTCATGGAGTAGCGCTTTTTGAAAAGATTCTTAAGATAATTGGGATTTTCAAAACCGCAATCCATGGCAATGTTGTCTATCATGTCGCGCGTTTCCACAAGGCGGTGGCGTACGGCGGAAAGGCGTTTATCCACTATGGCTTCTAAGATGGATCGACCCTGAAGCTGGCGGAATCGGAGATCCGCCAATCTGCGTGAACATCCAAGATGGGCGACGACGTCCGATACGTTGATTCCTTTTGTCGCATGAGTGTCGATATACGCTATCGCCTTCTGAACAAGTCTGCCGGCGTGGGAAATTTCGGCCGTCGATTCGCGGCGGACAATGCATTTTACGCCGGCATATAATTTTTGGACGGGCATAGGCGAAGAAGAGTTCATCATCGTGTCCAGGATTTCAGCGGCCATAAAACCTTCGGCTTCAAAATCCGGCTGGATTGATGAAAGACGCGGTTTTGCGTTTTCACAGATGATTGTATCGTTGTCTACACCGAGAACCGCGAAATCTGCAGGTATTTTTATCTTTCGCGCATTGAGAATATCAAGGAGTTTAAAAGCCGTATCGTCGTTTGCCGCCATAACGGCTGTTCCTTTTTTCAGTTTCAGCGCTTCTTCCGGAGAATGAATTTCATTGCACCAAAATCCATTATCGACGAGTGTGTCGCGAAATGCGGCGAATCTTGCCTCGCTCCAATAAGGTTTATTCTCGGCATGAAGAAAGGCATAAGATCGGGCAATTCCCTGCTGCAGAAAATAAAGCGCTCCTTCTCGACCTATATCGGCGGCGGAGTTGTGGATAAAAGCTATGTTTTTTTCGCGGTTTTCAAATGCGCGTGGCTTCATGTCGGCAAGAACGGTGGGGATTTCGTTTTTTGCCAAATCTTCAAGCGAGTCTTCGATACCCGGTATGGAAGCGATAAAACCGTCAACTCCTCGGTTTATCGCGTTACTTACGCTTTCGCTCGTTACGTCGAAGCGTGTGCGCATGAGTTCGATATTCCACGGGGGAGTTTCCCCATAGCGCTCCGAAAGATAACGGAAGATTCCGGCCAATTTTGACTGCCCGGCGATTCCGGCCATTCTAAGAGCTATAAAAACTTTCTTTTTCATCTTGAGGGAAGTATATCATATTTTACTCATTTTGTGAGGTTTTTTTGCTTGATTTTTTATAGTGGCGGTGTTGCGAAGATGATATACTTTAGATATGAAAATGGTGGATTATAAATGGAAAGCGTTGGCCCTCTTGTGGGTGGCCTTTTTTCTGCAGCAAGGTACGCGGCAGATATTTTCGGCCACTTTGCCTTCAATCAGGGCCGCTTTTGATGTGACTAAAGCCGAAATCGGACTGGTGGCGACTGTGTTTACTTTCGTTTATGGAATTTGCGTCCCGTTTGCCGGCATTGCAAGCGATATCTTGAAGCGCAAGTGGATGGTTGCCGTCGGTGTGCTGATATTCTCTCTCGGCATTTTCGGCGCCGGCTTTGCGAACGGAATACTTTGGCTTCTTGTAATGTACGGCGTGGTGAATGGCCTCGGTCAGACGTTTTATTATCCGGCGTCGACTTCTCTTGTCTCGCAACTGCACGCCAATTCCCGCGCGACGGCGCTCAGTATTTTGCAGTTCGGCCTTTATGCCGGGATAATTCTTGTTTCCTGGATGAGCGGGTATTTCGCCGACCTCGGAGCCGAAGGGTGGAAGAAGCCGTTTGTGCTCTTCGGCGGCATCGGTATCGTCTGGGCTGTAGTATGCATGATTTTCCTGAAGGATACGCCGCCTGCCGTTCATAATAACGCGACACCCGTAAAAGCGTCTCCGGCGGAGGCATTGGGGGCGATACTTAAAAATCCTGTCGCCATCGTTCTTGCGGCCGCATTCGGGATGCATGTCTATGTTGATGTCGGATATAAGACATGGATGCCTAATTTCCTGCACACCTCGTTCGGACTTAGCA
Organism: Kiritimatiellia bacterium; assembly: GCA_017520845.1. Lineage (GTDB taxonomy): Bacteria > Verrucomicrobiota > Kiritimatiellia > RFP12 > UBA1067 > UBA1067. Next base: position 159,491 of record JAFXEU010000052.1, read on the forward strand.
ACGCCTCTGCGTCGTTAGGGGCTGTGCTGTGGCATTATATCGGCGCAATCGTCGGTGTTTCAATCGGGAGCCGATTTGCCGATCGATTTATCTTGAGACGCGGAACTGTCCGCTACGAGACTTCGGCTTTCGGAATGATTTTGGCTGCTCCGTTTATTGTTTTGATGGCGTTTATGCCGAAACTGGTTCCTGGAGAATCTGGACTTGCGCTTTGTCTTCTTGCATCCGGTCTTTTCGGGCTGTTTCGCGGCTTTTTCGATTCCAATATTTTTGCTGCGCTATTTGATGTTGTCCCGGCTCGTTTTCACGCCTCGGCGATGGGGTTGGTGCTTTGCGCCGCATTTGTGGTCGGCTCGTCTTCCGGCGGTCTAACAGGGCTATTCACATCACAATCGATGGGTCTTGCTTCGTTGGCTCCCGTCTATTTTGCAGGCGGTATTCTATTGCTGATAGCCCGAGGGATTGGGGGGAGTGAGAAGAGATGAGTAATGAGAGATGAGAAAAGAGAAAAGGGTAAAGAGAGGAAAGAGAAAAATGATAAAAGAAAAATTTGATTTAACCGGGAAAATCGCGCTTGTTACCGGTTCGACGCGTGGAATCGGCAAGGCGATCGGTGATGCTTTTGAGGAATACGGGGCGAAAGTGATTCGTCACGACAGAGATGTGTGCGATTTATCCGACCCCGCCGCAATAGACGCATTTTTTGCCAAGCTTCAGGCAGAAGGTTTAATGCCCGATATTCTCGTCGCCAATGCTTCCATTCAGGCGAAAATTCCCTGGACGGAGTTTCCCCTTGATGAAGCCCAAAAAGAGATGCAGGTTAACTTCTTCGCAACTCTCAGGATGTTCCAGCTTTGTTATCCCAAGATGAAGGCTCAGAAGTGGGGCCGTATGATTGTGCTCGGCTCTGTCAACGAGCGCCGCCCTCATCCTGATATGTGCGTTTATGCCGCGACAAAATCCGCTCAGGAGAATCTTGTGCGCGGTATTGCGCGTCAGGTCGCCGCAGAGGGAATTACGGTTAATAACCTTTGCCCTGGAGTTTTCAATACTGACCGCAATAGGGAGTGCTTGTCTGATCCGGTTTACGCTTCTAAAGTAACTGCCGCGATTCCATGTCATGATTATGCCATGCCCGAAGATGCGGCTGGCGCGGCGCTGCTGCTCGCCTCCGATGCCGGCCGATATATCACCGGAAGCACCATCCTCGTCGATGGAGGGCTGGCGTTACCAGGGTGAGAGAGAAATTTTACGAAAGGACCCATAAAATGCCATCATTAGCCAACATGCGTTCCAAGGCCAAAGAAGCCGGCCTTATGAAATTAGATAAGCTGATCGAAAAGCGTCAGCATATCCCGACAAACGAATTTCCGATTCCGGTAAAGGAACTCTGTGAGCGTTTCGAGAAGCTCTACACGGGATGCGTCAACGATGTTATGCGTGAGGCCTGTCTTCTCGATCAGAATCTTCCTCACGAAATTATGCCCCTCAGGGATGAAATGGTCGTCTGCGGCGAGGCGTTTACCGTCAAGAGCGCGCCGAACTGCATGATTGAAGGCGAAATGACCTTCCGTGCGCAGATGCTCGACGACTTTAAGCCGGACGGCGTTGTCGTTTGGGATACGTCGGGCGATATAGAAGCTTCGCTTTGGGGCGGAGTAATGACGGCGACCGCCATTACGAAGGGTATTCGCGGTGCAGTCATCGCCGGCGGAATCCGCGATACTAAGCAGATTTTAGAGCAGAACTTCCCAGTCTTCTATAAGTACCGCGTTTCGAACGGCTCGCTCGGCCGCTGTATGATTACGCACTATCAGACACCGGTAAAAATCGGTAAAGTGACCGTGCGCCCAGGCGATATCATCATGGGCGATATCGACGGCGTTATCTGCATTCCGCGCGAAATCGCGTATGAGGTTCTTCTTCGTGCCGAGGGTATCGAGCGCAACGAAGTCGATATTTTCAGTTGGGTCCGCCAAGGCGATACAATCAGCGAGATTATCGATAAGGGTGGGTATTTTTGATTGGGAGATGAGAGATGAGTAATGAGAGATGAGATAAAACTCCTGTATTAGATACTATTAACCATAAAAGAAAGGATAAACCGATGAGCCTTATAACTTGCAAAAAATTCAGGGGAGGGGGTAATAGTTTAGAGTTAGGAGTTGGGCGTTTATTTTCATTTATACTTTCGATTGTTTTTACGCTTGTGACGAGTGGCGCATGGGCGGCGGACTGGACCGACGCGGACGGTAATACCTATACCGCGCTCAAGTCCATCAACGGCGGTGGATCGGGATATATCAATACAGAAATTATCCCCAAAGGTTCGGAAAAGGTGCGTCTGAAGTATAAGCCTGTTGTAACGACCGACGCTTTCATTTATTGCTCGCGCTGGAATTCTAACGGAAATTGGATAAACTTTTTTACAGGTCTTATACATGAAAAAAAATTCCGCATTGACCGTAATACGACTAAAGTCTTGTGCGGTACTACGATTAGTGCAGATACCGAGTATTCTCTTCTCGCCGACTACAGCTTGGGGACGGTTGCGATAAACGGCAAGAATGTGTCTTCAAGTCTTGGCAAGAAAGGATATACGCTATACCATCCGCTGTTGCTTCTCGGCGCTTATTTAGGGCAAGGTACGGCTGATAGTCCTACTATTGGATCTGTCAACACGCAAGCCAAAGGCGACCTCTACTACTTTCAGCTCTGGTCTTCGGAAGGAGATCTGCAACACAACTTCATGCCGGCGGTGCGCGATTTCAATTCCGTCACCGGTCTCTACGACACTGTCACCAAAATGTTTTATCCCGCGACGGGCGGCTTGATCACGGGTGCGGCTTATGACGCGTCGGAGCGCGCGGGCAAGAAGTGGACGGGCGCGGGCGGCGACAACAAGATGTCCACGGGCGCGAACTGGGAGGGCGGCGAAGCGCCGAAGGCGGGCGACGATATCGACTTCACCATCGCTGTGCCGAACGCCCCAATTGTGGCGGACATTAATGCAATCTTCAACAAGATCTACCTTGGCGCGGGCGATATGCCGGCGTTTTCGGGTACGCTTGCCGCGACAACCATCAATGAACTTGAGAGAATGACTGTCTACGACAAGGGTAATGATGAATTTACATTTGTAATTCCGACAACTGTTGAGAACGGTACGCAGTTTACCGCCGCAGGCGAGACGCTCACAGGTCCCATATTTTTCAAATCCGGTTCGTCGCTCTCTGTTACTGCGCTTTCTGCCGATAAAGCCGCGCTTGCCGCGCCTTCGATTTCCATTAACGGAGAGATGAGTATTTCAATTCCTTCTCAGAGGTTTGCGGACGGAAAATATAAGATTTTAGAAATGTCCAACGGTCAGTTCGGCGCTGATGTTCTTAATTGTCTGACGCTCAACGGCGGCGAGGGAGATGAGCCAAAGAAATATGAGCTTAATGTAGAAGGTAACACAATTTATCTTGAAGTCACGGGCGGATTAGAATCGAAATGGGTAGGCGGTGTAGGCGATAATCGCTTTTCCGTAGCGGCGAATTGGGATAACGGTAAAGTTCCCGAGGAGGGGTCGACCCTTGATTTTTCAGGTGTAGCTTCAAAGACACAGATTAATGCGGATGTTGATATAGTTTATAACACCATTCTTATTCCGGTTCCTAGCAGAAACGATTTTTGGGATTATTACGTACAGGTTTCCGGGACATTGCATCTTAATACAATCACGAATGCTACTTTTCTTGCAGTTGCGCAAAATGGAGTATTGAAGGTTGATGGTGATGTGGTTTTGAACACAGATGCCAAAAAACTAGGTTCAAATACAAAATATAGCTGCTATATGTTCCATAGTAATAAAGGGCGTATCGAGATAGGCGGCAACTTGGTGAATGAGGTCACTCCTAAAAATAGAGTTCTGATGTATATCAGCAGTAGTCCCGGAGGAGTGTTGAAAATGGGCGGGGTTGTCAATAATAGTGATAAAGCAGTTTCTCTCAGTGGAAATCACTCTACTTCGATTGTCTGTGTAATCGGAGAGAATGGTTTGAGCGGAGAGAAAGGATTTTGTCAATATGATGGTAGTGGTGCGGAAATCACGCTTAAGGCTGGATGTGATTTCAACGTGGGAGTATATTTATATGCTTATCATCCATTTAAGTTTGATACGTCGGATGAAACCGGGACTGCCCGTAAGATAACACTCAATGCTGAAATTCAGAACTCAGGCGCCGTAACGATAGTTGGGAATGGAATGGTAGTTGCAAATTCATCAGTAAAGCCCGGAACAAGCCCTGTGACTGTTGAAGGCGGCGCTACGCTTGCGATAAATCCTGGAAAATTGATCACGAATGGCAAGATGACGGTAAATAGCGGAGCAACACTCTCTTTACCACAGTCCGGCGAGGTGACTCTTGGTGGAGATTTGGCGCTTGCTGACGGTGCAATACTTGCATTCAACTTTACTAATCGTAAGGTTGAGCCTATTCTCGCGCTCGCTTCCGAAAAGTCACTTTCGTTTGATGGCGAGGGGGAGAAGAATATCGCAGTGAAGGTTTCGGGTGATGTTTGGCCTGTCGGCGGAAAACATATTCTTACCGCAACTGGTGGATTTAATGCCGAGGGTGTGACGGTTTCTCTTATAACGGAAGGTGCGCCGAAGTGGGCGAAGGACGTATACGTCAACGAGGACGGCAATATCGTTCTTGACGTAAAACCGATGGGAACTAAGGTGATTGTGAGATGAGGTATCCCCCGACGACCGAAGGGAGGAGTCGCCGAAGGCGATGCCCTAGCAGGGGTGATGGGTGATGAGAGATGAGTAAAGAGAGGAGAATTGAAATGAAGAAAATTATGTTGTGTATGGTTGGCTCGTTGGTAGCTTCTTTGGCGATGGGCGCTATGCGCCCTACGCCTGAGTATCTTAAAAAGGCGGTTGTCTATCAGATTGTTCTGCGTAATTTCACCCGTGACGGTAATTTCCGCTCAGCGATGGAAATGCTTGAACATGTTCGTTCCGTTGGCGTGGATGTTGTCTATCTCACTCCTTTTGTTGAGATGGATCGCGATATGGATGAGACGGGCTGGAGTCCGCGTCAAAAGAAGAGCGCCTATCATACGCCGAAGAACCCTTATCGTATTTCAAACTACGACAAGATTGATCTGGAATATGGCACTGACGCCGATTTCAAGGCGTTCAATGATAAGGCGCATGAACTTGGGATGAAGGTCTATATTGATCTTGTGTATCTTCACTGCGGGCCGAACAATGTGATTAAAGATATGTTCCCCGACGCGTTTCAAAAGAATCCCGACGGCAGCGTGCGTACGACTATCTGGCACTTCCCGTACCTTAATTTCGAGTCAACGGGCGTGCGCAAGTATTTGATAGACTCGATGCTTCATTGGATACGCCTCGGTTGCGACGGCTTCCGCTGCGATGTCGGCGACAGGGTTCCTCTTGATTTCTGGGTGGAGGCGGTGACGGCGTGCCAGAAGGTTAAACCCGATCTTGTCATGATCAACGAGGGCGTTAATCCTGAATATCTTGAAAAGGCGTTTGACGCCTGCTATGCCTGGCCGTGGAGCAGAGCGATACGAAACTTTCTGACTCCCCAGTTGCCGGAACAGAGGAAAGCAAAGAATAAAACGCTTGATCAGAAGATGGTTGGAGTCCGCGAATACGAGGCGAAGATTCCTTCAGAGTCGTTGATGTTCTGCTATATGGATAATCACGATACAGCAACGGACGACTGGGGATATCGGTTTGACAGGGTAAATCCCGTGGAGGCGGGTAATGCCGCGTTTGTGCTTACGTTCCTGCGTCGCGGGCTGCCGCTCGTATTTAACGGCAACGAAATCGCCGATAACTCGCTTAATACTTTCTTTGCTCCGGTGGAAGATATCGCCCGCGCCCGCAAAACCGTAGATTGGGCCCGCGCTCTCCAACCGACCGGGCAGAAGCGCCTCGCGCTTATTCGCGCACTCGCCGACTTGCGTCACCGCGACGCGCTGTTTCAGGATGCGCCAATGGAGTGGATTACTGACGGCGAGGCAAGCGGCGTCATCGCCTTTACGCGTCACGCCGATGGCCGCCGCGCGTTCGTGGCCGCGAATCTCACTAAAAAGACTGTTGAATTCGTTCCGTCTAACGTGATGTTTGACAAAACGCGCAAGCCGATCTTATCTGAAGGCTTTTCACTTAACGGAGAGTCCGTTAAACTCGACCCTTACGGATATGTCGTTGTTGAGTTGTGAGATGAGTGAAGGGTGAAGGGAGAAGGGTAAAGAGTAATGAGATGAGAGATGAGTAATGAGAGATGAGAATGGCGGTAGAGAAAAGTGGTAGCGGTAGATATGAAAAATAAATCTCCTCTCTACCCCTACACCTAACTTTTCCCTTTACTCATCACCCATCACCCATCTCTCATCACCCATCTCCTAAAAAATGCTATAATATCCGCAATGGAAAAGATAGCGACAGATATTTATACGTTTGAGAAGCTCCGTAAGAACGGCTTTACGTACGTTGACAAGACGGACGCACTTTATGCTATGGCGTCGGGCGATGTCGGTAATCAGTTTTTTATCGCCCGTCCCCGCAGGTTCGGTAAGTCGCTCGCGGTTTCCACGCTAAAGTCGCTTTTCCAAGGCGAGCGCGAACTTTTCGCAGGTCTTAAGATTGAGCCTATATGGGATTGGTCGAAGAAGTGGCCTGTCTTGCATCTTGATATGGGCTCAATGCAGGCTCGGAATGTTGATGAGTTTAACGAATTGCTCATATCGCAACTTCATCGCCGCGCTGCAGAACTTGGCATTGAAAATCTTTCAGGATATTTGCCGTCTACGTTGCTCACTAATCTAATTGACGCACTTGCCGCGAAGTCTGCCGACGGACAGATGGTCTTATTGATTGACGAGTACGACAAGCCGCTTTTGGGGCATTTGATGAAAAGCGACGTCACGGAGTTTCGTGATGCGTTAAAGGCATTCTACTCTGTCGTCAAGACGCTTGAGTCGAAGCAGCGCTTTACTTTTTTGACGGGTGTTTCCAAGTTTTCGAAGGTGTCGATCTTCTCCGACTTGAATAACCTCAAGGACTGGACGATGCACTTGAAAACGGCAACGCTTTTCGGCTACACTCACGATGAGGTGCTGAAGTATTTTCCCGGGAGTATTCATGAGTTGGCTGAAGCGAACGGTTTAACGGATGAAAGGGCGTTCGGGGAGATTGTAGAGTGGTATGACGGGTATAAGTTCCATCCTGCCGGAGAGAGGGTGATAAACCCTGTGTCTCTTGGCTGTTGTTTTGATAGGAACGAATTCAACAATTACTGGTCCACTACCGCGATGCCGACGTTTCTTCTTGACATCCTGCGCAAGAAGCCTCTCGACTTCTCTCGCATCGACATATCGGACGCGGAACTCGGGAACTATGAGCCGTCCAATCCGCGCGACATAACGCTTCTGTACCAGACCGGCTATCTGACGATTTCCGGATTTCGGAACATCGGCGGCTCGCGTCTGTTTACGCTCGACTTCCCGAACCGCGAGGTGCGAGAGTCGTTTCTTCATGACCTTGCGCCTGTTTATTCGGGGCTTCGTGAGGATCAGGCGGGCTCGGCGCAGATTGCGGCAATTACCGCGCTCTATGATCATGATGTGCCGAAGTTCATGAAGGCTCTCAGGACTTTCTTCTCGAACATTCCCTACAGTCTGACCGATCGCCAGAACGAGCAGATGTGGCAGACGATTGTCTATGTTGTTTTGCGGCTTATCGGCGTAAGTGCGCAAGGGGAGGTTGAGACTAATGACGGTCGCATTGATCTTGTCGCGAAGACGCCTGATGATATTTATATCGTTGAGTTTAAGCTTGATAAGCCGGCCTCGGAGGCGATGGAGCAGATAAAGGGCAAGGAGTATGCCGGCAAGTACGCGCTTTCGGGTAAGCGCATAACGCTTATCGCAATATCATTCTCATCTGAAAAGCGTACGATAGTCGAGGAGTTGGTGGAGATTGTTTGAGTAATGAGAGATGAGCGATGAGGAGGAACTTGAACTCTCTTCACCTTCACCTTTAACCTTCACCTTCAACCTTCACCTTTTCTAACCCCTCATCTCTCCCGTGACAGTTTTTTGCATTTGGCCCCTTCACTCATCTCTCCTCTTGCGCACTTGATTGCGTCCTTTTTGCGAAAGTGTTACAATAGTACGCATGGAAACGGTGCTGTATTTTCAGTCGCAGGCCAAGGTGAACGCAGCCGAAAAGCTCAGCGGCGTGCAGGATGTGGCGGCGAAATGCGGATGGTTCGTTCAGATCGTCCCCAAGTGTCCGTCGGCGAAACTGCTCAGGGCGCTTGAGGACTTCTGGCATCCGGTCGGAGCGATAGTCGAATGCGGCGGCACGGCGGCGACGGTCTCGCCGGCGATCTTCGGAGAATTGCCTGTCGTATTCTTCGACCATGATCCATCGTGTCTGCCGAAGAACGCGTTCTGCGTGACGCACGACTCTGCCGCCACGGCGCGGATGGCGGCGCGCGAGTTGATGAAGTCCGGCGCGACCTCGTTCGCGTACGTGCCGCATCCGAAGCGGAGATTCTGGTGTGAAGAGCGCGAGCGCGGATTCGTGTCGGCGCTTTCGCTGAACGGGCGCGGCTGCCGCGTCTTTTCGGGGCGCGGATCCTCGGCCAATCCGACGCGCTATCAGCGCGAGCTCAGGGAGTTTGTGTCCGAGCTGCCGAAGCCGTGTGCGCTTTTTGCGGCGAACGACGCCGTCGCGTCCGAGGTTTTGGCCGCCGCGCTTTTTGCGGACGTGAAGGTTCCGGACGATTTAGCGGTGATCGGGGTGGATGATGCTCATGATATCTGCGAACATGCCAAGCCGACGCTCAGTTCCGTTAAGCCCGACTTCCGCCGGGGCGGCGAACTTGCCGCGATTCTGCTGTCTGCGCGGATCAGGGACAAGGAGGGATTTCGCGGCTCTCGCCGCAGGACGTTCGGCCCGCTCATGGTAGTGCCGCGCGCTTCTACCCGCATGCTTGGATTGCGTGATGCCGCCGTTTCGGAGGCGATAGACTTCATTCGTCGCGAGGCCTGTTCAGGGCTTACCGCGGCGCGGGTGCTGGGGCGTTTCCCATGTTCGCGGCGATATGCCGAGATGCGATTCAAGAAGGCGACAGGGCACTCGATTCTCGACGAGATCCACGCCGTCCGGCTTGCGCGCGCCAAGGAACTTCTCCTTGACGGAAACATGCCGCTGAAGGCGATATCGGACTTCTGCGGCTTTGAAAACCCCAATTCGCTCAGGAAGTTCTTCAGAGCGCAGACCGGCAAGACGATGACCGAATGGCGCGAAGGCACCTTGTAAAGGACAACATAATAGAGGACGGGTCTTTATATGGGCGACGATCTTTAGACATAATTGTGCCTGAACTGCCGATCTCCGAATGTGTGAAGTTTTTCTAAATTTCCCAGTTGAATCTATATCACCATAGTGTTATAATATGCACCATGAAAATTTTTCATGGTTCTCAAAGCATCATCAAGGTTCCGCAATACGGCATAGGCAAAGTCGGCAATGACTTCGGCTTGGGCTTCTACTGCACTGAAAATGAAAACATGGCAATGGAATGGAGCGTCCAGCCAAATCGCGACGGATTCTCAAACGCATACGACTTTGACATTGAAGGCCTCAACGTCCTTCGTTTGAACACTCCAGAGTTTACCGTGTTGAATTGGATGGCAATCCTCGTTTCCCACCGACAGTTCAAGCTGAAGGTTCCTGTAGCCGGTGCTGCATATCACTACCTCAAGAGCAGATTCGCCATAAACGTGGACGCATACGACGTGATAATTGGATATCGTGCCGACGATTCATACTTTGACTTCGCAGAAGCATTCCTCAACAACTCGATTTCCGTGGAACAGCTTTCCGTCGCCTTGCGGCTCGGCAAACTCGGCGAACAGATCGTGGTCAAGTCCAAGGAAGCTTTCAAGAGGTTGAAGTTCTCCGGATTCACGGTTGCAGACCATACACGATACTATCCCAGCCGCCAGTCCCGCAATGACGAAGCCGGGCGGGAGTTCGAGAATATTCTTGGCCGCGGCGGATTCTCCGGATTGTACATGAACACCATTCTTGCCGAACGGATCGGAAACGACGATGAACGCATACCCAGAAACGCTGCTCTCTGACGCTCGTTCGCAATTGGCGGACGCTGTCGATTATGCCGTAATCGACATGGAATCGCCAATCGACGAGTTCTTCGCTCTCTTTGCGGCAAGCGATTTTGCGCGACGCATAGAGCGCGGGGACCGTTCTACGATACTCGGCATATCCGGCATTGAGCTCGCGCAGGGCGTTCTCGCCCTGTACAATGGAAGGAAAGACTTCAAGATCGCCCGCGAAAGCTTGCGAAGGACAAGCGCATATTGGTCCGGATGGATACTTTCATACTACCAGTGGAAGAGCAATCGCACCTTCAAGGAGATCCTTGCGGCGTTGCCGGGAAGCGTTGTGGAGAAGATGTACAAGGTGTTTCACGAGGCGCCGGACGAACGATTTGCCTCGGTGGCGGACGAAATCGTAAACAAGAAGAACTCCGAGACAAGACTGAAGCGAATCCGCTCCGCCTACGGCTGTTCGCAGTCGCGACTTGCGAAAATGTCGGGAGTGGGGCTGCGCTCGATCCAGATGTATGAGCAGCGCAAGAAGAACATAAACCGCGCAGAGGCGGAATCCGTGCTGCGGCTTTCCCGTGCGCTTGGCTGCGAAATGGAGGACATACTGGAGCCATGATGACGCGAAGAGAGGAAAACACCGAGACGTTCCGGGACACCGAACGAATGTGCAAGACCTGTCAAAGGCTCAGGGACGCCGTTGATTTTTCGCGCAGCAGGCAGCGGTTGGTGCTGTCGGAGGACGAGGTCGCGCGGCCGGCAAGCGCTGACGGACAGCCGTGCAACGTCATAGTCTCCGCGAAGCGAACGTTCGAAGCCGCCGCCGCATACGCACGCACAATGCGGACATGTGTTTTGAACTTCGCCTCGGCAACGCATCCTGGCGGTGGTGTCGTCAACGGATCCAGCGCACAGGAGGAGTCGCTTTGCCGGACATCCACGCTGTACTTCAACTTGAACGTCCGCGAGATGTGGGATGGATTTTATTCTCCGCACCGTAGGGCAGGCAATCCCCTGCACAGCGACGACATCATATACACGCCGCGCGTTGTCGTGTTCAAACGCGACACCGACCGTCCGACTCTGCTCGCGGAAGGCGACTGGTACGAAGTCGATGTCATATCCTGCGCCGCGCCAAACCTTCGCGAGAAACCAAGCAACAGGATGAACGCCCATGACGGGAACCGTCGCATCGCCATATCCCCGGACGATCTGCGCCGGCTGCACGAACGACGTCTCGCTCGCATTCTTGACGTCGCTTCCGCAAACGGGGCGGAGGCGGTCGTGCTGGGCGCGTTCGGATGCGGAGCATTCCGCAACGACCCGACAGTGGTAGCCTCCGCCGCGGCCGCAGTGATTCCCAGCTACCGCACGCTCTTCAGGACGATAGAGTTCGCGGTATATTGCCGCCCCGGCGATGCAAGCAACTATACGGCTTTCAGGAACATCATGAGAAGTATGATGTGGTCTAAATCTCGATTTTAAAAGTAGATTTAGACTGATTTCCGCATTTTCGGTGTTTTTTTATCGCGCTACTTGTCTAAATCTGCCATTTTTGGTATGATATAGACGGCTTTCTGGAAGGAGGGTTTATGATAGGTAGAGCAAAAGAAAAGGTAGCATTGCTCAATGCGTTGGCATCTAACTACTCGGAGTTTGTCGCTGTATATGGGCGTCGCCGAGTTGGAAAGACTTTTCTTGTAAGGGAAACTTTCAACTACAAGTTCACCTTTCAGCATTCAGGCATAAAGAACGGCGGGAAAGGCGTGCAGCTTGCGCGCTTTAGAAAGTCGCTCGTAACGCATGGCCTGTCTGACTGCCCTGTACTGAATGACTGGTTTGACGCATTTGACGCGCTCCGCAGTTTGATCGACCGCTCTTCAGATAGGCGCAAGGTCGTATTCATCGACGAAATGCCGTGGATGGGGCGCAGGGATAAGATGTTTGTTTCTGCTGTGGAGGATTTCTGGAACGGGTGGGCTTCGGCGCGAAAGGACGTCTTGTTCATTGTATGCGGTTCGGCGACATCATGGATTCTCGACAAGATAGTCCATAATCGGGACGGCCTTCACAATCGCGTCACATATCGGATACCTCTTAAACCTTTCACTCTGCGCGAATGCGAATTGTATGCCGAATCAAAGGGGCTTGAGCTGACACGCGCTCAGATTGCGGAATGCTATATGGTGCTGGGCGGCATTCCTCATTACTGGCATTATATCCAACGTGGATTGAGCGTTGCCCAGAACATAGACGACATTTTCTTTGCTGGGGAAGACAAGCTTGAAAACGAATTTAACGAACTTTATTCATCTCTGTTCTCTGCGCCTCAGCCGTATATCAACATCATAACCGCGCTTGGCAAAAAGAAGGCCGGTATGGCGCGGGAGGAACTTTCGCAGGTGTCAGGAGTTGCCAACAACGGCGCATTGACTCGTCGGTTGAAGGAGCTTGAGCAATGCGGTTTTATACGTTCGTTTACAGTAATCGGAAAGAAGAAAAAAGGCGCGGTGCACCAGCTGATAGACAACTTTACGCTTTTCCACTTCAGGTTCGCCGCGGAAAACGCACATGGCGACAGGCATTTCTGGTCGGAAATGATTGATTCGCATATCCATTCCACTTGGATTGGCCTTGCTTTCGAGCGGCTTTGCCTGGAGCATCTCGACCAGATCAAGGAGGCTTTGCGCATTGGAGGCGTGAAGACCAACGCCCACGCATGGCGCGGACCATCGTCGCAGATAGACCTTTTGATTGACAGGAACGACGGAATCATAAACCTGTGCGAGATGAAGTACCATGACGGTCGATACCCGATCACGAAGGATGACGACGATTCGATGCGAAACAAGAAGTCCGAGTTCAAAGACGAGACAAAAATTGGCAAGGCAATTCATGTCACGTATATTACCCCCTACGGCGTGAAGGAAAACGCATACGCAAAAAATGTCCAGAGTGAAGTGACGCTCGACGATCTTTTCCGCAGCTGATTTCCAACTGGCGCTCGCATGCCGCCGGCAAGACGATGACCGAATGGCGCGAAGGCACCTAGCTTACTTTCAAATTCTTTACTTCGTATTAGGTGTGCTTATTTTTGCGCAAATGGGATGCGTGTGGCTGCTGTGATTTGATATAATTCGGATACTGAGTAAAAAGTTGGTGTGCTGATTTGCGGCACAATTTCAACTAAAAAGGAGGTATCACGTGAAAAAAGCAGCATTAATTCTGAGTGCGGCAATCTGCGCCCTAATGATTTCCGCTCGTGCGGCGGACTGGACCGATGCGAACAACGCCACCTACACAGCGCTGAAGTCCATCAATGGTGGCGGCTCGGGCTACATCGCCACGGACTTTAAGCCCGCCGGCACGGATACCGTGAAGTTCAAGTTCAAACCCTCTACCGTGAACGGCAACGACTGCATCTACTGCTCGCGCTACTTCGACGGCGGCTACATGAAGAAGCAGTTCTGCGGCTTTCGCATCGATTCCGCTTTTCGCGTTGACACCCATGACCACTACAAGTCCGGCAAAACGACATACAAGCAGCAATTTTCCTGCGACACGACCAAGCCGCTGACGTCTGGCACGGAATACACGCTGTCGGCAGATTATTACAACGCCGTTGTCACGATCAACGGCACGATGCAGACACTGACCACCTCTCCGGCTTCAGATAAGATGGCCGCATCTTCATCATCGCCCTTCAATCCTGGAAGCATACTTGTTCTTCTCGCCAGCCATAACAGTTCCTCGGCGAACGCAGCGAGCGCCGACACTCTCACGGAAATCGGCAACAAGGCGACATGCGACCTCTACTACTTTCAGCTCTGGTCTTACGAGGGCGCGCTTTCGCACAACTTCATGCCGGCGGTGCGCGATTCCAATTCCGTCACCGGTCTCTACGACACCGTGACCCAAAAGTTCTATCCCGCGACGGGCGGCACGCTTACGGGCGCGGCCTACGACGCGTCGGAGCGCGCGGGCAAGAAGTGGACGGGCGCGGGCGGCGACAACAAGATGTCCACCGCCGCGAACTGGGAGGGCGGCGTTGCGCCGCAGGCGGGCGACAGCCTTGACTTCACGATTGCCGCGCCGTTCGCAGCGATTGTGGCGGACATCGACGCGACCTTCGGCAAGATATACCTTGGCGCAGGCGATTTGCCAGCCTTCTCGGGCACGCTTGCCGCAACAGCCATCAATGATCTCACGCGGATGCAGGCGTACGCCACGGCGACTGAGGGTTTCACCTTCACGCTCGAAGCGCCGTCCGGGCAGGACTTCACATGGAACGGCGGAACTGCCGCGAACTGGAATACGACGGACGCGTCATGGTTATACAACAGTGCCGCTTCAGTCTGGTACGAGTACAACAACGCCATCTTCAATACCGCGGGTGCCACGGCCACGCTCATCAAAGACGCCAAGGCGAATTCTCTCGTGTTCAACCAGAACGCAACCGTGGACGGCTCGGAGACCCTTACCGTTCCATTCGTAGCGGTCGCTACGGATGTCTCCGCCACGATCTCTGCGCTCACGGACGGTGCGCTCACCAAGACCGGCGCGGGTACGCTGACGCTCACGCAGAACCGCACAGCCGCGACGACCGTGACGGAAGGTACGCTCACGATGGACGGCGCAACGATTGCCGATCTCACGTTGGGCACGGACAGCGGCGCACCTGTCACGTTCGACTACGGGGGACAGGAACTTGTGAGAAATCCGCACGATTATCTCGTCACCGGTTCCTCCGTCACGCTCACGAACGGCATCTTCTCGACTGAAAGTGGCTCCGACCTCAGCATCCGCGACGACATGTCCCCGGGGGTGCTTCCGTCCGTGCTGACGATCGCCAAGGGAGCGACGCTCAGGGAAACCACCGCCGCGAATGGCGTTTACATCTGCAAGGGCGGCAATGGATCATCCACCATCAACATCGCCGGCGGCGTTCTGGAGAAAACGAGCGGTACCGTGGCGACATTATTCCAGCATAAGTCTGTAAGCGGATGCGTGAACATCAATGCCACGGAAGGTGGCCTTTTGAGCTTCCCCGGCAATGTAAACGTACTGTGCGGAGGCAACATCGCCGTCACGTCCCCGTCGCTTTACATGACGCTTTCCGATTCCACTTTCAGCGTCGGCGGCACGTTTAACTTCGGAAGCCACTATCCCACCGCCAGCAATGTTCCGACAACCCCGACGGGCGTCTTCGCGGCAACGAACTCCGTCGTGTCAGTCGGCGGCGACGGGTTCATCGTCGGCCGCAACAAGCAGGACGCGAAGACGGAAGGCTGTTACACGGTTGACTTCGAGAACGGCGTAGTCACGGCGAAGACGTTCGCCGTCTACTATGACCGTCCGCTCAACAACGCGCGCTTCAACGGCACCCGGTTTGTGTTCGGTGCGGCAGGCGGCTCCATTGTCGCGAGCGACGGCGAG
Organism: Kiritimatiellia bacterium; assembly: GCA_017520845.1. Classification (GTDB taxonomy): domain Bacteria; phylum Verrucomicrobiota; class Kiritimatiellia; order RFP12; family UBA1067; genus UBA1067. Next base: position 175,100 of record JAFXEU010000052.1, read on the forward strand.
GCGAATTGGTTTACCGTCGGCAACGGCGGATTGACAATTGACACCCAGACGTATTCAGCCGCGCTGAACGCGAATCTCGGCGGCTCCGGCATCGTGACGAAGGTCGGCACCGGCACGCTCACGGTTTCCAGGAACCAGGCCACGACCGGCGGAATCTGCGTGACCGAGGGAACGCTGGCGGTCGCCTGCGCGACGTTTGCGGGGCCGGTCGCGTTCGCGGCGGGCACCACGCTGAACATCGACAACTACGATGGCCACACGCCGCTGAGCGCCGGTGCCCTGGAGTTGCCTGCCGAAGGCAAGGTTACGCTTACGCTGAACGGCGGCGCGTTTCCGCAGGGCATCTACGCGATTTGCGCGGCGACGGGCGTAACGGCGGCGGATGGCGGCAAGTTCTCGGTCACCACAGCGGACGGTCTGCAGGGCATTTGGAGCGTATCGGACGGCACGCTGCTTCTCACCGTCGACGACGGCGGAATCTCGGGCAACTACTGGATCGGCCGCGCCGGCGACGGCAAGATGTCCACAGCCGCGAACTGGCTGAACGGCGTGCCGGCCGAAGGTGCCGACATCGACTTCTCCGGCGTTGTGTCGGACGTCACGATCATTGCCGACACGGATCGTGCGTTTGGCACGGCGACGATGGGCGAGGGCGTGGTCACATTCTCCGGCGCGCTCACGGTGAAGGGTTTCACCAACACCGAGAAGGCCGAGGTCGGCGCGAACTCCACCGTCACGATAGACAATGACGTCACGCTTGACGATCCAGAGCGAAGGCTTTGCAAAACCATACAGGCGGGCGGAACGCTTCACATCACCGGTTCCGTCAATATCAATTCTTCAACCATTATCTATGCTTTGAGAAACGCCGCCCAAGCCGGCGCAATCATTGTAGACGGCGGCATTGCCGTAAGCGGGAACGGCATTGTGTGGTGGAGCTCCAAGGTGCTGGCTCTCGGAGAGAAAGGCATATCCTTCACGGATAACGCGCCATTCCTTTTCATAGTGGATGATAATGAGGTGTACGCCCTTGGCGAGAGAACGGTTCTCGGCACGTCAGGGAGGGGCAGATTCCGGTCCAATCATGACGACGTGTATCTCTGCACGACGCAGTATAAGTCAGACCGCCCCGCGACAATAACGTTTGATGGAAACTTCAATGGTGTTAGTAAGGACGATAGTGGTAAAGCTAATTGTTCCTGTTGGGGACACTGGCGGGTTACGGGCTGCGGAAAGGTCGTGTGCACCTCAGCGGCGAAGTCGAACCGCGGGCTGCGCGTCTACGACGGCGCGACCTTGGAGCTTAATCCCAACACCGCCACATTCGGGCAGAGCGATCAGACGTTCTATGTCTACAACAAGGACAGCGAGACAGCAGGCGGCACGCTTGAAGTCGCCTCGTCCGGCACGGTCACCCTGACCGGCGACCTGTCGCTCGATAACGGCGCGGCGCTTGGCTTCAACTTCACCGACCGGAACACGCCTCCGCAGCTCGCGCTTTCAAGTGGCAATCTGACGGCGAATGGAGAGGTGAACGTCAAGATCTCCGGCCAAGTTTGGCCGAGGGCCGGCGAGAAGGTCCTCACCGCCTGTGGCGGGTTCGATGCCGAAGGCGTGACGGTATCACTTGCGGAAGGTGCGCCGAAGTGGGTGAAGAGTGTATACGTCAATACCGATGGCAATATCGTTCTTGATGTTAAGCCGAGGGGAACGAGGGTGATTGTGAGATGAGAGATGAGTAATGGGTGATGAGTAAAGAGTAAAGGGTAAAAGGTAAAGAGAAAAGAGATGCGGGATGAGGGATGAGGGATGAGATTCTCCCATCTCTTATATCTCATCTCCTCCCAAAAACAAAATCATTTATTAAAAACGATGGAAGACGAATATGAATAAATCAATGTCCATAGGATTGGTGATGACGGTCACGGCGTTTGTTGCGGTTGCATCGTTGCAAGCTGATGCCGAGGTTGTTGCGTTTAAGGATGCGTCTAAGATTAAGAGTTGGGACGCATGGAATGATCATAAGGGGAAAGCGAGATGGAAAGAACGGCGTTGTGTTACATGGAAGAAACTGAATAAACTGGATCCCGGATTGAAGGAGATTGGGCGTTTGGCGGTGCGCGATGCGAAGGATATCAAGTCTTCAAAGTGGTCGATCGGATGCGAGACCTTGGATCGTGATTATGCCGATTGGGATGCGTACAAGGCGTTTCTTGGACCTCTCGGCGCCAAGCACGGACGACTTTTATCCGGTTGGGCCAAGACCGAACAGGAGAAAGGGAAATATGATTTCTCGTGGCTTGATCCGCAGGTGCGCGAAATGGCGGCTATGGGGGTTAAGCCGTGGATATGTCTTTCATACGGCAATCCGGTGTGGGGGAGTGATTTTCGTCTGGGAATGAGGGTAAAGCAGGTTACAGGCAATCCGGAAGCGTTTGACGCATGGATTCGCTATTGCACGGCATGCGTCGAAAGATACAAGGATGTCGTTGACGAATGGGAAATTTGGAATGAGCCGTTCAATCAAGGCCCAGAATATGCCGAAATGTTTTACCGCACGGCAAAAGCGATCCGTGCGGTTCAGCCGTCCGCAAAGATATTCTGTACGGCGATAACGTTCCCGAACGACTACAAGGCGGTGCTTGAAAAACTGAAAAAGGAGAATGCGCTTGATCTGGGTTCCTATTTCATCTACCACCCATACGACCGTAACCCTGACGAATCCTATGCGAAAAGGGCTGAACCTCTACGTAGGCTTGTGAAGAGTTACAGCGGTGCGTTCGATATCATGCAGGGCGAGGTGGGATGTCCCGCACAGCTTGAGTTCACCCATGCTCTTGCGGACGTCGAGTGGACCGAGTATTCGCAGGCCAAGTGGAATCTTCGCCGCACGATCGGCGATGCCGTCCGTGCGATTCCGTGCAATGTATTCACGATGATCGATCTTCAGTATACATTCATGCTGCAGAGTTTCGGTATGCTCCGTTCCAATACCTTGAAGGAGGTTGTGTACCGTCGTCCTTCGTACTATGCGATGCAGAACGTGTTCAGTTATCTTGATGACGAGGCTCTTCCGTTTGCGGTTGACGACAGTGCGGGCTTTACCATCACGAAACGCGCCGATCCGCGCGACAGCGCACAGCGCCGTCTTACATGTGCGCGGTTTACGCGTTTCGGAAGGCCCGTCAGATTTTACTGGTTCTCCGACTCAAATCCATCCAGCAGACTTGAGTTCGACCGTGTAACGATCAAAGTTCCGGGTGAACTGCGCCGTCCTGTTTGGGTGGACATGATTACCGGGCGAATTTTCGAGTTAGATGCGGCGAATGTGCACCATAAAAAAGGTGAGACCGTGTTGACGGATGTGCCGATGTGGGATTCTCCGGTGATGATCGCCGACTACGAATGCGTACCGCGCCGTTACGACTGGAAGAACGAGACGCCTTACGACATTATCGATTCGCTGTATCGTCCCGGGCAGTTTTGGAACAAGATGAAGGCGCTCCCTCCCAAAGACAGTCAACCGTGGATGAAGATGAAGACGGAGGATTTTCTTCCGTGCTTTGACCGCTACGGCCAGTTCCGTCACCGCGACTGGCCCGGAAAGACCGCTTCAGACGCCGATCTCAAGGCCGCCGCCGAAGAAGAGGCAAAGGATCTGGCGGCAAATCCCGGACCGAAAGACCGCAATAAATACGGTGGCTGGACAGCAGGCCCGCAACTGAAGGCAACAGGACGATTCCGTACGGAGAAGATTGACGGAAAGTGGTGGCTTGTCGATCCGGACGGACGTCTCTTCTGGTCGTTCGGGCCTGTCCGTGTGACTGCTTCGTCCGGGATGACTCCGATGAACGGCGATACGTTTACTCCGCGTCGCGGATGCTCCATTCCTGATCGCGATTGTCTCTTTTCGGAACTGCCGCCCCCGCCGGATGCATCTGACGCAACCCCGTTTTCGAAGTTCTGGACTACGCACGACAGCCTTCTGCTTCCGTTTTTCCATGCCCGCGGTCAGACGCGCATATATGATTTCACATCCTCAAATCTCTACCGCAAGTACGGCAAGGATTACTATGCGGTATTTTCCGATCTTGTCCACAGGAGACTTCGCAGCTGGGGCGCGAACACCATCGCGAACTCTTCCGATATTGAGATATGTCTGATGGATCGCACCCCATTCGCGGAACGTGTCGAATGCCAGTCGAGATACATTGCGGGATCGTCAGGGCATTGGTGGAAGTTTCGTGATCCATGGGATGAGTCGTTCACGGCAGGCGTTACGGCGGCGCTTGAAAAGCACGGCCGTTCCGCGCATGATCCGTGGTGTATCGGATTCTTCGTGGACAACGAAATCAACTGGGGCGGACACGCCGCGCAGCTCGCGGAATGGTCGCTTCAGTCTCCCGCAGACCAGCCCGCAAAGATCGCATGCGTTGAATTTCTGCGCACAAAGTACGGCGAGATCGCCAAGATGAACGCAGTATGGAAATCGTCGTATTCGGACTGGGATGACCTTCTGAATTCGGTGCTTCTGCCGGGCGGCGGAGCGAAGAAGGATCTTGAGGTGTTTACCGGCGTGATTGTGGATGAATACTTCAAGCGGACGCGCGCCGCGGTAAAGGCATTCGACAAGGATCTTCTATATCTCGGATGCCGGTTTGCGGGAAGTGCGCGGCCCTGGGTGATTGCCGCCTGCGCGAAGTATTGCGATGTCGTGAGCTACAACATCTACAGGAATGAGATTCTCAACTGGAGGCTCCCGCAGAATCTCGATGCTCCCGTTATGATCGGAGAGTTCCACTTCGGTGCGACGGATCGCGGCCCGTTCGGTACGGGGGTGCGACAGGCAGTGAATCAGGATGATCGTGCCGCGAAACTTAAAGATTATGTGCGCTCGTCGCTCGACAACCCGCAGATCGTAGGTGTGCATTGGCATCAGTTTGCGGATCAGGCAACTTCCGGCCGTTTCTGCGGAGAAGGGTTGCAGGTTGGCTGGACCGATATCTGCGACCGTCCGTATCCGGAGGCCATCAAGGCGGTGCGTGAGGTAGGAGCAGAGCTTTATACTCGCCGGTGGGGGAGATTCGAAAAGAGTGAAGAGTAAAGAGTGAAGTGAGAGGATGAAAGAGAAAGAGGTGTTTTCAAATGAAGCGTTTTGAAGGGAAAGTTGTCCTTGTAACTGGGGGCAATCGCAATACTGGGCTCGACCTTGTGGAGCGGTTTGTTCGCGAGGGCGCAAAGGTGTATATGTGCGGTTTAACTGCAGAGTCGACCGCAGAAGGCGCGGCGAAGCTTGAACAGCGTGGAGTGGAAGGTGTTGTCTCGGTTCCGTGCGACATATCGGATGCGGCGCAGGTGACGGCGCTTTTCGATACGATCGAGCGCGAGTCGGGACGGCTCGACATTCTTGTGAACAATGCCGCAAACCAGGGGCTGGGACATGGTGGGCCTCTTGAGATGGATCCGGCGATGTTCTTCGATGTGTTTAAGACGAATGTCGTCGGCGGTTTTCAGGTGACGCAGGAGGCGTGCAACCGCTTTTTCATGAAGCAGGAGTCACGCGGGTCGGTGGTGTTCCTTTCGTCGAACACGGCAAAGCGCGCAATCCGCAACCGTACCGCGTACTGTTCGTCAAAGGGCGCGATCAACTCGATGGTACGGGCGCTCGCGCTTGATCTTGCGCCGCTTGGAATACGCGTTAACTGCTGCGCCCCGGGCTACATATATACCGACAGGTGGGATGTCCTCGATCCTGAGAAAGCCGCCCGTCGCCGCCTTAACTGTCCGTTGCGCCATGAGGCGAAAGGTTCGGATATCGCGGGCGTGGTGGCGTTTCTCGCGTCTGACGATTCGGCCAATATGACAGGCGAGATCGTTACGTGTGATGCGGGATGCTCGTGCCAGCACATGCCGGAGGATGTGGATGTTTGAGGGGTTAGTGGTTAGGAGTTAGGAGTTTGGAGTTTGGAGTTTGGAGTTAGTGGTTAGGAGTTAGGAGGAGATGGTGAACAAGTCATATAAATGGGTGCTGATAGCGTTACTGTCGGGGGCGTTCTTCTTCCATCAGGCGGATAGAGCGCTTTTCGGGCTTCTTACGGTTCCGATACAGGCAGACTTGAATCTTACCGATGTGCAAATCGGTTGGATCAATACGACACTTTCATGGACGCTTGCCGCTATGACCGTCATTGCCGGTTTTTTCGGCGATAGGTTTTCGCGCAAGTGGATTATCACGCTTTCGTTGATGGCATGGTCGCTGATGACCGTCTCTATGGGTTTTGTAGGCGGCTTCATCGGCGCGCTGTTTTTCCGTTCGATCGCTACGGGAGTCGGGGAAAGCTTCTATGCCCCAAGCGCGTATGCGCTCATAGCATATCATCATAAAGAGACGCGCTCTGTCGCTCTATCCATACATCAGGCGGCGCTGTACGTCGGGCTGATGGTGTCCGGTATTCTTGTGGCGTGGTCGCTTGGCTTTTTCGGGGGATGGCGTAATGTGTTTGTCGCGTTCGGCGTGGCGGGATTTCTGCTTGGCGTGGTGTTCATCTGGGCACTGAAGGATAGAAAATCCGGTGCGCATGACGCGAAGCGGGAGGATGCTGACGGCAAGAAGGAAATGAGATTGTCGGCTTCTCTTCGCGCCTACTTCTGCAACCCGTCCGCGCTCTTTGCAACCGCCGGATTCGTCGCCATCGTATTCGTAAACAACGCTTATCTTTTCTGGGCTCCGAAATTCGCCGCCGAGAAGTTTGCGGAGGTGGGCGTTGCGGAAGCAGGAAAAGGCGTTATGCTTTGGCATCATCTCTTTGCGTTCGGGGCAATTCTTTTGGGCGGCGTCATAACGGACAGGTTTGTTTCCAAGATGCCGCGTTTCCGCTTAGGCTTTCAGATTTTCGCTCTTCTTTTTGGCGCGGTTGCGCTTGTTATGATCGGCTGCACCGGATCATTCGTCAGCATGCTAATTGCAGCGAGCGTCTATGGTGTGTTCCGTGGCTTTTTCGAGGTTAATACGCATGCATCGCTCTTTGACGTCGTGCCGCCGGAGCATCGCTCTACGGCCGTCGGTCTTCTGAATATGATCGCGTTCTTTTTCGGTGGGCTCTCTGGGGTTGCTATGGGCGCGCTTTCACAGCGCTGGGGAGTCAGGGGCTTCGAGATCGGCTTTTATGTGATGGGTGCATCGTATGTCGTTGCGGCGCTTTTGATGTCGATCAGTTTTTTCTTTACGTTCAAGAAGAATCGGGTGGTTGAGGTATGAGAAGAGAGTAAAGGGAAAAGAGTGAAGGGTAAAGAGAAAAGGGTAAAGAGAAAAGAGTAAAGGGTAAAGAGAAAAGAGTGATGAGTAAAGAGTAAGGAGTGAAGATGAAAATAACAGGCATTAAGACTTTTGTGATAGATTGCTTCCGGACAAACTGGGTGTTCGTGAAGGTCACTACGGATGAAGGCATTCACGGAATCGGTGAAGGTACGCTCGAATACAAGGAGAACGCGCTAACCGGTGCCGTCACCGATCTTGAACACGCGCTTGTCGGAAAGGATCCGTTCGATACCGAATGGATCTGGCATGAAAACTACCGCGATGCTTATTGGCGCGGCGGTCCCGTTCTCATGAGCGCTCTTTCAGCCGTGGATATGGCGTTGTGGGATATTAAGGGCAAGGCGTTGAGAATGCCGGTCTGGAAGCTTCTCGGCGGCAAGTGCCGTGAATGCGTACCATGCTACGCGAATTGCTGGTTCGCAGGGGCGAAAGAGCCGGAGGAGTTTGCGGCGAAGGCCACGGCGGCGGTTGAAATCGGCTTTAAGGGCCTTAAATGGGATCCTTTCGGAAAGAACTACCGTCAGCTTCCGCCGGAAGATTTCAAAAAGGCGTTGAAATGTATTGAGAAGGTCAAGGCGGCAACTGAAGGCAAAGCCGAAATCCTTATCGAATGTCATGGGCGGTTTGATCTTCCCACGGCGCTTCGCGTCTGCAATGCGCTTGAAGAATTCGATCCATATTGGGTAGAAGAGCCGATTATTCCAGACACGATGCGGGCCCTTGCCGATCTGCGCTCGCGTGTGCGCGTGCCAATCGCCTGCGGAGAAAGGCTTTATTCCACGCAGCAGATAATGGATGCCATCGAACTTCGCTCATGTGACTATCTCCAGCCGGATTCGTCGCATGCGGGCGGCATTACCGAAATGAAGAAGATCGCGGGCATCTGCGACGCGCATCACATTCCTTTCTGCGCCCACAATCCGTCGGGTCCTGTCGCCAACGCCGTGACGCTCGCGTTGGGTGTGTCGACTCCCGGCTACTGCATCCACGAGACGCTCTTTGACGACGTGCCGTGGCGAAAGGATGTCGTCGATGAGGATGTGCGCTTTGTGAACGGATTCATGTATCCGTCGGATCGCCCTGGGCTTGGCATAGAACTGAACGAAGAGGCCGCCGCAGCATACGCGAAGCAGGATCATTGGCTCAGGCACTATGTAGGTACGCTCACGAACGTGCGCCCGCCGGACAGCGAGAAGTATTACCACGGGTAGCGCATTGCTTATCTCATATTCCTCATTACCCCTGCTAAAGGGTTTTGCTCAAAATATGATATCTATTTGCTTGATTTTTTATAGGTGAGTCCTTTAAGAAATGGTAAAATAGTAAATATATGTAGGAGACAAATGTTAAAAAAAATTCTATCAATAATTTCTGTTGTCGCTCTCGTTGCGACAGCGGATGCCTCTGTAAAACTTCAGCGTGGAAAGCCTGACGGCTATAAGACGGTAGGTAAAGCGCAGTGGTTGGGCTCTAACGGTAAGCTCGAAGAGGGCCGCGCTTTCATCGCGGAGCTTAGAGCGCGACCTAAGGAAGGGCGCACCGTTGAAGAGATACAGTCTGTCGATATGGCTGAATTCGCATTTCTTCGCAGTAAC
>JAFXEU010000005.1 GCA_017520845.1 Kiritimatiellia bacterium
GTGGCATCCCCGGAGTATGTGTATTTACTTGTCCTGATTGTAAAGCATAAAACCGAACGACGAGATCGAGCGTCAGCACCCCGGACCGAAGCTTATTTCTATTGATGAAAATAGAAATGAATCCACGAAATAAAATCACACTTTAAACAGTGCTTGGGACTTTCAAACTTGATGATTTTTATGAATTTTGGTAGAATTTACTTATAACAAATTTGAATACCTCTTTAGAATGGAGAACAAATATGAATAAGACTAAAATTAAAACGATGCTGATGTTCGCATTGGCGATACTTGGCGGTAGTGTGTTGGCGGAGGGCGGAGTTCAAGTTCCTTCTCCATCGTATTGGGCGTCATTTAATGGGAGTCTTGATTCGGATAAGGTTGAATCGCAAGGCGGCTTTTCGTTGTCTGGCGCCGCAAGCGAGTATGTAGATGTGGGTGCTTCGGAATCTGAAAATAAAGCATGGAGTGTAGCTGGCGATCGTTGGGGATCGCAAACAATTCTTGATCCTGAATCTGGCACATTTACACTGTCCGTAATGGCGAAATTGGGAACTGTAGATAATGGGGTTCTTCTTTCGTTTGTCAACAACAATAGCGAAAAGCGAGGACTTGTTCTCCGGCGCGGCAATGAAAACCAAATGATTGTGACAACAGGAACCTCCACGGATCCAGTAATAACAGCGAATGTCCCTAATTGCGGTGAAACGTATAATAATTATGTTTTAGTGGCCGATAACGGCGAGTTGACGCTTTATGTCAATGGCGAGCCTGTAAAAAATGAAAATGGCGAAATTGTTCGTGTAGAAGTAGATGCTTCAGATTTGATTTCCGGCAGTAATTTTCAGCCAGGGCGCCGCTTCGGCGGGGTTATTTCAGGTGAATCCAATGGCAACGGTGCGATTGACGAGATGACGGTTTGGAAGTCTACAGCACTTTCGTCGGAGCAGGTGATGGAGTTATATTATTCGTATTTAGGCGTAGCAAAGACCACTAAAGCCGTAATTAGTTTAAATGTGGCAAGGTATAATGGAAGTGATTATAATGCAACTGATTTAGATCAGAAGCTTGCGGGGCTTGAAGCAGTTCCGGGGGCTGCGTGGGTTAATCTTAATAATGAGCCCAATGGTGTTGTTGTAACTAATTTATTTTGGAGCGGTACTGAGTCTGCGAGTATGACAGACGCATATTCTGTGTCGTATAGCTCTAAAAACACTTATAGATGGTTGGATGCGACTGACGGATTTTTGAAGACTTATTTGGATGACGGAGAGATTGACGGGCATCGTGCTCAACTTACGGTTGCAGGTATTCCTTTTGCTGAATATTCGGTTATTGTTTATTGTGCAACAGATGAACAAGGTAAGAAGTTTTCGCCCGTGACAGTCAATGGAACTGCTTATACAGTTAATGAAGGTGGCGTGACGGTTGAAGGAGCGACGTCTTTCGGCGCTTCTCACGGTCTTGTTGCGCAATACGCTACTACGGCGACCGGTAACGCGATTAAAATAGATAATCTTTCAGGTGTCCTTACCGTTAATGGCGGTAATGGTCCTGATGGCGCTCGCGGCGGAATCGCGGCAATTCAGATTGTAAAAACGTCTGACGCTGTTGCCGCTGTTCCTACTATGACGATTGGTGGAGAGGGAAACAGTGAAGTTAATTGGTCGACGGTTGGAAATTGGGCTGACGGCAATGTTACAGATAGCGGTTCTGCGAAAATCATTTTGCAAGGGGATGCCACTTTATCTATAGATCGAGATATAGACTTACATTACATTTCTGTTGAAGGTGATTATACACTTACAGTTAAGAGAATTTCTGATGCGGTGACGGCGAAAATTGACAGTTTGATTGTCGATAAAGAAATTGTGCTTGCGTCTTCCGGAATTGTAATCGGTATTTCCAATCTCCCTGTAATATACAGTTATAAAGTTGAAGAGCTTGCATCTTCCGCGCAGGGTAATGTTTATATTGCCGGAGCGAACTGCAACTATGAAAATCCCGCAGTAATCAATCATAACGGCGGCAGTTTGACATTAGACGGCTCGGCGGGTGAAGAAGCGTCCGTATACTACCTCGAACAATCTCATTCGGATGCGTTTACGACGGTCGTCATTTCCAATGCAACAGTCACGTATACGAATGTTCTTGGCGTAGGTAAGGCAAATTACGAAGTCGCCGGTTCCTCGCAGATTTCAACTCCGTCTTTTGTTCTTTCGCAAGGCCAGGCATCACGCGAATCGAATTTCCTGCTTAAGGAACGCGCAGTTGTCAATGTCACCGGAGCGAGTGACGTGGATTCCAATCAATCGTCTATTATGTTCGGGCATTGGAACGGGCCCAGTACGTTTACGATTAAAGACGAGGCTCAGTTTAACGCCCAAAGTCAGGTTCTTGTCGGCAAGACCGGCAATAATCAGACGATTAACATTAATGGCGGAACATTTACCGCCAAAGGAATTAAAGCTTCTGCCAGTGCCGGCGGAACAAATATTCTTAATATAAATGGCGGTACGCTTAAGTTGGGAAGTGCTGGTATAACTTCTTACGGTTCTACTTCTATCAGTGTAAATGTTGGTGGGAATGCTACATTCGAGGCTACTGCTGAAACGTTGCCTGTATCGCAGAGTGTGAATCTGGCTCAGGATGTTTCATTAACGATAAAAGGTTATGTGAAGTTCACGGGCGTGGTTAGTGGAGCCGGAAGTTTCATAGCTGACGGCGAGGGAGTTGTGCTCGATTTAGGCAATGCTAACATGGAAGCGTTTACCGGTTCTTACTCAGTTCAGAACGGCGCAACTCTTATATTGCCTGCCGGCGCAGAGACGGGAGTTTCTGTTCCTGAAGGATGTACCTTGAAGTTATCGCTTTCTCAAGAGCAGTTAGCGAAGGGATATTCATCTAAGGCCAATTCACCGGTGTCGTTTGTTACGCGTGAAGGTGATGCTGTTACAGACAATGTAAACGGTGGTGTATATGCTCCGTTCCCTGTTTGGACTCCTGTTTCTGCTGATTCTTCCTGGTCTAATTCAGCTCTTTGGTCGAGCGGATCTGTTCCCACGACAGGTGACATCGTAATTGATACTTCTGCGATGACAGAACCTATATCCGTTCAAGTTCCGTCAGGGTTTGCCTCTGTGATAATACTTGGTAATGATTCTATCCTTACGAGTATTTCGTTCAATGGCGTGCCGTCGTCTATCTCTGTGTTCGGAAAGGTTAAATTACCTGTAGAAACGATTAATGCTGTTGATACGTTAGACATCAAAGAAAATGTAACTCTTGCCGTAGATGTAGCTGAGGGCGAAGTTGCCATTACTAAGGGCATCTCGGGTAATTTCGCATTTGTAAAAACCGGTGCAGGAACTTTGAAACTTAATGCGGAGATTGTTCCTAACGGCGGTACTGTAATTGAAGAAGGCACTCTTAAGTTTGGAACGCACTATCTTGGCGGAGGAGCTTATAATAGTGCCGCTAATGTTCGCGTTAAGGCGGGTACAATTTTCGATTTCAATGGTAAGGCTGATTCTTGGATGCACGATATAACTCTTGAAGAGGGATCTGTATTAAAGAATTCGGGCGGTAATATGGGAAATGGAAGCCGACAATTAGCAGGAATAATTTTGGAAGGTAATGCAACGGTCGAAGCTGTCGGTAACTTTGGCTTGGTTGCAAGCGGTTGGGGAGATACTAAACTTAGATTGAACGGATATTGCCTAACGAAGGTTGGTGCCGGCAATTTCTGGATTACTAAGGTGGTTAATACTACAGCTGGCACATTTAGGGTAAAAGAAGGAACTCTCGCCTGTGTCAGTCAGCCTTCGAATATGACTGGAATTAAGCTTAGCATTGAAGGTAATGCAAATCTTTCATTAAGCGTTGGTCTTTCGGGTCTTGCATCGCTTAAATTCCGCTCGAACGGAAGCGGCAATGGCGTTGGCTTTACTGGGTTGCAGCATCTTGACGCTGCCATCAGGCCAGCCATTGATGCGGGACTCATAAATCCGGAATCTCTAAATGTTGGAGATACTGTCACTCTGGTTAATGGTTCTGAACTTACGAATAATTTTGCCGAGGTTTCTGTCGGTGGTCGATTTAATGCGACTAACATTACCGACGCGGCAGTTACTGCTACAGTTGGAGCTTTGAAGAATTTCTGGCATTACGATTTTAATGATGGAGTAATGACTAAAGAAGCCGCTAAGGCTGAAGACTCCACTTATGAACTTGGTGATTGGGGCGATGTCAATGGTCAGGATAAGAGCATCGCTACTCGTAATGGCAGGGCGGCGCTTCTTTATCGCAATAGCGACAGCCAAAGATTTTCTGTATACTGGAATAACAATACTGCTGATAAAATTCCGTTCTATGCTGGAGTTATGACGGCTGTATCAATTATTAAGCCAAAGGTAACAGATAAGAAGATTATTTGGGCTTTGGGCAGTGGTAATTCAGGGGCTTTCGTTGCCTTGGCAGTTGATAATGATAATACCATATCCATGATTTCATGGGCGAACAATACATTAACAACATTGGCCTCAGTAAGCGGAATTAAAAACTTGACTAAGACGTTCCATTTTGTTGCGGTTGAGTTTACGCCCGAGGGGACGACTCTTTGGGTTGATGATAAGAAAGTAACAACTGACAAGATATTCCCAGAGGGTGTCGGTAAGGTAGGTCAGCTCGCTTCCGTTCACGGTAATGTTCCTGGTGGTTGCGGTTATACTCGTCTTGAAAGCGATGGTTGCTATCTCGATGATTGGACGGTATATGACGCCGCGCTTAAGCAAAGCGAACTTAGGGCGCTTCGTTCGCGCTTGACCCCGAGACCGTTTACCATCCGCGTTCGCTGATATCGGGTCATCGCCGTTATGAATCTCGTGTTCTTTTTTGAGGGTACGGGGATTGACGGTGAGAGCGATATAACGAATGTAACGAGGCTCCACAACATCTGCGTCTTGAATGAGGCGCAGATGTTGCATTTGGAGGGCGGGCCGGGGACGCATTTCGGGTCGTATCTGCGCGGGCTGTTAAGAGGGCGCGACTGGACGATAATATTTCGGGACGCGAAGAGGTTTTTCGAAAAGACGGTCAAGAAGCTCTCGCCAGTTGAGGGGCCGCCCGCGATTTTTGTTTTCGGGTTTTCGCGAGGGGCTTTAATCGCGCGGCATTTCGCGGCGTGGTTGGACAAGATCGGATTCGAGGTTCGATATCTCGGGCTTTGGGATACGGTCGATTCGACACCGGATCTGGAGATTCCGGAAACGTGTCCTGAGAACGTGGCGTTCGCGCGTCACGCGATCGCGCGTGACGAGAAGAGGCGGTTTTTCAATGTTTTGCAGATAAAGGCGAATCCCAAGAAAAAGCGCCAGAAAGTCGAGCAGCTCGTATTCCCCGGCGTTCATTCGGATGTCGGCGGACTTTACGAGGATAACCATGTCATCGCCGACGCGACGCTTTACTGGATCGCGACGGGTGCCGTTAAGATGGGACTTTTGATAAAGGACGGCGCGGCGCTTAAGCCGGTTGCGCCGGACGCTGAGATTGTCATTCACGATTCTTCAAAAGAAGCGACCAACCTTTGGGGTGCGCTCGACGATGCGCCGCGCGACTTAAGCGGAATTGAGGAATGGCACAGATAACGATATAGTTGCTTAAATATGATTTCGTGTGGTATAATTTACACAAACTGAAGAAAGGGCGTTTAACTTCCCGTTATTGACTGACGTGAGGGAGTTTGGCGTATTGATGAGTTATGGCGACATTCCAATATATTGCTAAAGATTCTGAAGGCAACGAAACTCGCGGACAGATAGAGGCCGCGGATCGCAATGCCGCAATTGCGGCCGTACGTGCGCAGGGGCTTCTTCCTACGGCGATGGGCGAGGTACGCTCTTCCGCCGCCGATCCGGCGCAACAAAAATCCAAGGCTAAGCCTAAAAAAGCTCCTGCGCCATCATCTGGTGAGAAGAAAAAAAGCGGACTTAATATGGAGATTAATATTAAGTTGCCGAAATTCCTTCAAGGTAAGATCAAGACTAAGGTCCTTACTCAGTTCACCCGCCAGCTCGCGACGCTCGTCAACGCCGGTCTTCCTTTGATGCGCAGTATCGACGTTCTTAAGCGCCAGGTCAAGGATCAGCAGATGCGTGAAGCTCTCGACGGCATTTCCGAAACGATTTCCGCCGGCGGCACGTTTTCCGAGGCGCTTACGGCCTATCCGAAGATTTTCGACAACCTTTACGTCAACATGGTAAAGGCCGGTGAAGCGGGCGGTGTTCTCGAAGTCGTTCTCGGGCGACTCGCCGAATTCGCCGAAAAGGCAGATAAGATCAAGAACAAGGTGAAGGGCGCGATGATTTATCCTATCGTCGTTCTCTTTGCCGCTGTCGGCATCACGGCGTTCCTTCTTATCACGGTTATTCCCAAGTTCCAGGACGTCTTTAAGGATATGATGGGCGGGCAGCCTCTGCCGCCGGTCACGGAGTTTGTTATTCAGGCGTCTCAGTATGTCCAGAAGGACGGTCTTAAGGTTTTTGCCATTCTCGCCGGCGTCTACGTACTGATGAAAATGGCCGCAAAGACCGCCAAGGGCGCTTACATATTCGACGTAATAAAGCTGAAGATGCCGGTAATAGGCACTCTCGTCCAGCGAACGGCGATTTCCCGCTTTACGAGAACGTTGGGAACGCTTCTTTCGTCGGGCGTACCGATTCTCCAATCGCTCGTCATCGTGCGCGACACGTCCGGAAACCTCGTTATTTCGAAGGCTATCCAGTCGGTTCACGACGCCGTTAAAGAGGGCGAGGGCGTAACGCAGCCTTTGTCGCAGTGCTGGGTATTTCCGCCGATGGTCGTTTCGATGGTCGAGGTCGGCGAAGAGACGGGCGCGCTCGCCGAAATGCTTACACGTATCGCCGACACGTACGACGACGAAGTCGACAACGCCGTCGCCGGCATGACCGCCGCGATCGAGCCCGCGCTTATCATCTTCCTCGCCGGTATCGTCGGTACCATCGTAATCGCGATGTTCCTGCCGATGATCAAGATTATTTCGTCCGTATCCGGCGGAAGCGGCGGAATGTAAGGATTTTGCGATGAAAAAGGCCTTTACACTGATAGAACTGATGATTACAATCGCCGTTCTGGTGATTTTGATGGGTCTTGTGTTCAGGCTGAACTCAGCAGGAACAGAATCCCAGAAGCGGATGGTGACGATCATCCGTATGCAGAAGCTCGAAAACTGTCTTTCGGGTTATTACGCGGCATTCGGCAGTTATCCGCCCGTGAAACTTCACGGAACTCGAGATATCTATGCCAGAGTGGGCGATCACGGCGTTCAAGACGCCGACGGCGAGGAGAATACGAGCCTGTGGTCGATGGATGAGGACGACGCCTGGAGGCAGGTGAGAGCCGCCTGCAAAGCGCAGCCTGTCGATTGCCGATTCCCGTTCCCGGAAGGCGAGCACGATAAGATCGTCAACCTTTCTGAAGAGTTCAAAAGAAGGATTCAGAGCGGAGATAGAGCGTTCAAGGATTTGAGCGAAGAGCAGAAAAAAGTTCTTATGGCGGGATTTGACGACGGCTTTTCCAGCGGCGGCGGTAACTTTGACAGGGACGCCGTCGATTGGAGAGATGTTCAGATTTTCAAATTCGGCTTGATGAGTTATCTTCTGCCGCGTTATCTTTTCATGATGGGCAATACGGATGTCGATTTTGACGATTTCGCCCAGTGGACGGGAAACAATTCCAATATCTATGACGCTCTTAACGGAGAGATGATCAATACGTGGGAGGACGTGAAGGGCTTCGTCAACAAGGAAGACGGCGCGACACAACAGGATTACGCGAGAATCGCGAATGTTCCCTCCCAGGCCGTGTGCGCCAGATGGATCGCCAATCTCGCGGGCGAATGTACAGCCAACCGCAATATGAGGTTTTTCGGCGTCAACATCTGGAACGGCCTAGGAACGGAATTGCATATAAACAATGTCGATATTGAGATTTTTTCTCACGACAAAAGCACGGCGTACCAATACATTCTTGATGTCGTTACCGTCAAGGATGGATGGGGGCGTGATTTTTATTATTATTCCCCCGCTCCCTATCAGCATTATCAGCTTTGGAGCGCCGGGCCTAACGGGCGCACGTTCCCTCCGTGGGTCGATCGCGCGGAAATAAACGATTCGAGAGCCCATACCCTTATCGGCAAATGGGTTGAGGATGATATTGTCGGCTTAAAGGAATAAAAAGGGCGTTTTATGAAAAAAGGTTTTACATTGATAGAAATTCTCGTTGTTATCGCCATATTGGGCGTTTTGATGGCGATTTTCGTTTTCGCTTTCCGCAAGGCTCCCGATCAGGCTAAGAAGGCCGTTTGCGAAGATTACGTCCAGCAGGTCGCCACGGCGATTGAAAGCTGTATCAATGAAGGATCTCCCGCCGTCAGGAAACTTTATGAAGAAGGAAGCGACGGCGAAGGTGTGCTTGATGCTGAAGCCGCGTATGTGCTTGCGTCGAAACTCGGTTGCGAAAAGGATGCGTCCAGCCGCAAGCTTTCGGGGCATGACCGTTTCGGTATAGTTACGCCGTGGGCAAAAGACGTCATAAAAGACGGCGGTTCATCGTGCAGTCTGTCGTCCGAAGTTCCGACCGGCGGAACGATAAGAGATCATAGATTATATTATGCGATCGCGACCGACGACGATGAGGACAGCGGTATCGTTACGGCCAACGTCGGCGGCGAAGAGGTTCGCATCAGAGCCGGCGTCGCGGTGTGGTGCGCGGGAGCCGACGGTAAGCTGGAGTCGTATTCCAAAGGCCGCAAGGGCGATGACGTCTACAGCTGGTCACACGAAAAAACAGTCAGATGAAAATGAAAAAAGCTTTTACGTTGCTGGAGCTGATGGTGGTTCTGGCTATTATCGGGATACTTCTCGGTATAGTCATGGCCGTCGCGTCGTCTTCAATCCAGTGGGCGCGTGACTCTAAGGCGAGAGCCTTGTGCAAAGTCGTTCAGTCGGGTATCGAGGAATATAAGGCCCAGAAGGATAAGTGGCCTCATATCGACGATCAGCTTTCCAATCTTACCAGCAGCAACCGTACGAATAAAGACGGTTACCAGGAAGAGCATGACGCGGCGCGCTACCATCTTACCGGTGAAGAGGTCCGCAACGTGATCAGAACCGTTATCGAGGATTCCGTCAAGGACAGCAGTCCGATGATGGATTTTTCGAAGCTTTATGTTTCGCGCTCACCGGGTAACGCGGGAAGTGAAGCGTACGGATATGACTTTTGGGAAGCCGTCAAGGGCGCTAAAAAAAGAAGTCCGATGGATATAAATGAAATGTATTTCGGCTACCCCGAGACTTATAACGGCTATTTCCGCAGTTTTAAAATAGTATATTCAATTCCGACAGATTCATTGGAGGTAACGAGACAATGAAACGCGGTTTTACCCTGATGGAACTGTTGATCGTAATCGCCATCATGGCGCTTATGGGTTCGCTTACGGTTGCAGGCTACAGGCAGATGAAGCGCGGTATGGAAGAGCGCAGCGTTATGGACAACGTCAATCAGTTCGTCCGTGCCGCCTACCAGCGCGCTCAGATAGACCGGCAGAACGTAGTCGTTTATTTCTGGAATGAAACGATCAGGAACGAAACCGCCGATTCTTTTGCCGTTGTCGTCGGCAAGGCGATCGCCGTGCGTCAGCACGGGCGCGTGACGTTTAAGGAATCGGATTTCATCTGCGACGAGTTCGGAGATCTGGAGTTTAAAAACGTGGCGTTCGCATCTCCGACCGAATCGGAGGAGCAGTCTTCCTCGACATCATCCTCGGCTGGAAAGAAAAAGGGCGGCTTGAGGCTTTATAAAGTGGGCGGCAGCGATGAAAACAGGCCTGATTGGTCGATAGTCGCCGAAGAGACGCAGTTAAGAGACGGTGACGGCGTTAATGAAGATATGCTTCTTTCCGGAACCCAGAAGCTGATTCGTCTTTACGGCTTTAGAGAGGTCGACGACACCCAATCTTCCGGATGGAAGGTCGGTGACGCCTACGGTTTCGAATGCGGCGCGATTACGCTGCCCGAGGGATACACGTTCGGTAAAAATTATTCTACAAGCACTTCTGAGCCGATCGACAGCCAAAGTTATCAGGTTATGCTGTTTAAACCCGGCACTCCGGGCTCCAATTCCGGCAGCGGCAAAGATACGATTGAAATCTTCAACCTTCGTCCGGGTAAAGGCGGCCAGCTTACCGCCAAAAGCATTGGAACGACACAAAAGCCTACGGAAAGTCTGGAATAATCATGAAAAAAGCATTTACGTTGATGGAGGTCAATCTCGCCATGCTTATCATGGCGGGCGGTGTTCTTTCCGTTCTTGGTCTTTATTCTTTGGGCTACCGCGAGTCCTCCCAGAGCTGCGACGATGTCGCGTCGGCCGCATACGCGGAGGCTGTCGTAAGCCCGCTTACCATAGCGCTTTCGGCGACCAATCTGAAATGGAGCAGTTTCAGAGATTTGGAAAATTATCCGTCCGCCGACGGGTGGGGCGCGTACCTCAATAAAAGTGACGGAACACTAATCTCAAACCCGGAGTCCGAGGCACGCGAGGTGTTTGACAGCGTAATGGGCAGGCTTCAGTTCGAGGGATCGGCGAATCTTCCCGTCAGCACGTTGCCGACTGATGCCGCCAACGGTCTTAAGGCGGGGCTCGTGGTTCTGCACGAACGCGACAGCGCCATCGTCAGAATCGGCTTTAGAGCGACTAAAAAACCGGCAGAACTTCTATCGATGCCTCTTTATTACACCGAGGTCAGATTTCAGGGTGTCGTCGACGATAACGGGGGATCGAAATGAAACGGGGCTTTACGATAATTGAAATGCTGGTCGCGAGCCTTCTTTTGGGAATGCTCGTCTCTATTCTCACCATGATGTTCAGCCAGTCGTCGATTTCGTGGCGTACGGGATCCGCCACCATCGCCGATCTCGACGAGGTCAGAGGAAATATAGGTGCCCTTAAGGAAGAGTCCGACAACGTTTATATCTGGAACAACGAGGCCTACCGAATCGTGGGGCTGTGGGATGAAAACGGCCAGCTTCGTCAACGGGCGTGGGACGTTGAAGGCGCGTCAGACGCTCCTCATGTCGAGTTTTTGAATTCCGAAGGTCTCGGAGACGATACCAAACTTAACGATTTCAAGCCTCTTTCGGTCGGCAGCGCGAAGGCGGGCCGTAAATTCAAGCCATACAGCGTTAACGTTAAAAGCGCAGGGCCCAACAGAAATTTCCGCGACTATGACGATATCTGGAGCTATCCGAATTATCTGGAGATAAGGTAATGAGATTCGTTAAAAAAGGTTTTACGCTCGTTGAAGTGCTGGTCGTGCTGTTCGTGATCGGCATGATAATGGCCATTATGACGACATCGTTCATGTCGGCCCAGGAAAAAGCGAAGCTCGAAAAGGCCGAGGCCGAAGTCAGGTCGATTCACGAGGCCATTTTGTCATATCAGAACTTTGACGAGGATCACGAACTTCCCACGATGAAAGATCAGGATGCCGATAAAACGACGCTCGGTTTTCTGCTCGGCGACGGAGGCTCGAACGATGCCGGTAAGATTCCGGCGACATTGATGGCTCAGATCGAAAGCGACGGGTCAATACGAGATCCTTGGGGTACGCCTTACAAGGTGTCGATTTCCGAGGGTAACGCCGATATTAAGATTTCGAGCAAGGCGTCAAATATGAAAACGGGTTATCATTTACCAAATTTCTATAGGCTTTCGGCGGAGGAGCGCAAATGAAAAAATTCAATTCGAGATCGGGAAGCGCGCTTCTTATTGTGCTGGGGATGCTCACTTTTCTGATTGTCTCCGCGGTCGGCTTTGCCACGTATATGCGTTACGGACGCCTTCCGTCCAGTCAGCTGAGAAGAACCGTTTCCGGTCGTCAGCTCGTCAAGGCCGCTACGGCAAGAGCGATCGACGAAATCGATCAGGCGATCAACAACAACCCCCATCCCAACGTCGGAACGCTTTCGGTCGACGGCAGAAACAGGAACATCTGGTACGGTCGCGTATTTACGGGGACGAATATAGTCGACAGCGCCGACGGCGGCGGATCCAATTCCCAGAACAGGGACAACTCCGGCGCCGCTTCGTACGGCGAAACGGTTTCGCCCCTCTGCCTGGAGGCTTTGGCTTATATCCCGCCCGTCCTTATAAACGAGGCGAGATATTATTCGCGCATGACGCCTACGGCCATGTGGAAGACGTTCGACTTCGAGGCGGGCCGCTATGCGTTCATGGCTTTGGACGTCTCCGATTATTTTGACGTCAACAGGCTTTTCGCCAACAGAAAGCGTTCGTCCGCTCCCAATCAGCGCATTTCCCTTTCGTATCTCTTTGAAAAATTCAGCACGAATAACGATCACAACGGTCTTGGCGAAGGGGCCGACAAGTGGGACGAGTTCATGAAGGATTTCCGCACGGTAAAAGAGGATACCGGCGAAATCTCTTTTGAAAACACGTATCCTTTGATATCGCTCGCCGATTTAAACCTTGCGATCGGCGATAAGGAAATCGGCGGCTTTGTAAGTCCGTTCTGCCGCTACCTGAAAAATCCCGGCGGGAACGGTTTTTATAATCTGAACGAAAATCCCGAGGCTGACGCGAGGCTTAAACGCATGACGTTCGTCACCGACGGACTCTTTCCGAAAACGGAACGTAAAAACGGTTCGTCTAACGGCTCCAACGGCAATGCGGCCAATCCCGGCGGGAGGATTTACGATCTTGCCGATGAAAAGACGCAGCCGTTCGACGTCAAACGTCTTTCGGACGTGAAATTCAACGCAAGCGCATTGTCCGAGACCCTTCTGACTCAGAATCATACGGGTGACGCCAAAAACGATTGGATGAAACTTTTGAGCGTAATCGGTTGCGTGTCTCTTTACGATTATCTCGACGCGGATAAGGCGCCGCTTTCAATCGCGTTGCCTACCGTGGAACGCTTCCCCATGATTTGCGGAATTCAACCCGATATCCGCGATGTCAAAATCGGAATCGAGAAAACCGTTACGCCCGAAGGCGATGAGACTTCCTCCGACTTTCCAGGGGCCGAGGCCGCTGCCGACGGAACAAGAACGGTTGAGGTGACATTGCGTTATATGCTTAAAAGGGATCTTTTTCAGCAGGGCATGGATTCAAGTTCTGTTCGTGTACTTACCGTTTTCCCGTTTGCACGTAAAGACGATAACGACGGAAAGTTCGAACTCGACGGACGGATGTCCCTGTTTTTCTCATCTGAGGAAATGGGATTAAGAACCGGTGACGGCGCAAAGAACGGAGGGGATCTTATTCATCTTGAAAAGGAGATCGCCGAATCGGACATCGACAAGGAAAAAGGTCTTATGAACATCAGGTTCGAAATTCCTTCTTCATCCGAACTTAAACCGTCAGGAAGCATCAGCACGGAGATCGAAGCCGTTAAAAAGGTCGACATTCCCGTCGGTCAGCAAGCAAGGAATATATCTTCCGCGTTCTCGGAAGAAGGCAATGAATTGCTTAAAGTCGTTTATCGCTGGCAGCAAACTTCCCGTAAAGACCCGCAGAGCGGAATTGTAACATGGGAGCCTTCTTTAGAAACCGTAATGCGGCGGAAAGATCCGAACGATATTCAATTGGCGGCGACGGCGTTCCCCGCTTTGAAGTCCGACGGATCGAAAGATTCCGATTTTGACGCCGGAAATCTGAAAAATCTGGTGATGGGCGGAAAAGAACTCTACCTCAACAGCGCCTTTTGGTTCCGTGTTAAACAGGCGGACGGAGACAAGAAGGTGGTTGACATGGTGCCCGCGTGCGTGGAAGATGATAATATTCAAAACGGCGTGAACGCTTCCGGCGCACTGGCAGGTTTGGGGCCGAGGGTTCTTGGCGGCTCGCCGTTTCCGCTGCTTAAGTTCAAAACGGGCATCACTCTTACTTTTTCGATAGAGGAGCTTGAGAAAATGGCTAAGGACGGCGAAGGCGGCAAAGAGCTGACATTTGCGCCGAGAGCCGCCATTGTCGCGGACCCCCGATATAATTATGCGCCGGAAGAATGGTTCGGTGTCGACCAGGCGCTCAGCGAGGACGTTTGGGTTCAGAACAACAGGGCGAAAGACAGAGGCAACGGTCGTGACGGCGATATTTTTATGTCGACGAGCGATTCCGGTTATCTGCAAAGCATATACGAATTGGCGTTTCTTCCCCGTCTGACGGATTTAAGTCTCAACGGTCAAAGTACGCCCAAGAATTTTGTCGCGGATTTCAACCGTAAGGATCTGCCCGCTTCGTTCGAGGAGACGCGGAACAACGCTCTTGCATGGCGCACCTACGATCCTTTCAGGTACGACAAAGAGGCTTTCAAGGATCTTCCGTTCGTCAACGAGGGCAGCGGCTTCAAGGTGAATCCGTATTCCGATTCCGTTAACGTAATGATGGCGGTTTTTGCCAACACTCCCCTCGGATGGACTCAGGCTTCCACCAACAAGATCGAAGGGATGAAGGTCGACTATACGAGTCTCGACATGGAGGAGTTTAATAAAAAGTACGCTTTCAACGCGTATTCCACCGACAAGAGCGCGGTTATTCCGTGGGAGGTTCTGGAGAAGGTCGCCGAGAATATGATCGCCGCGGTCAAGAGTTCCAACCAGGGCGGCCAATCCAAAGATTGGGAAGACGTATTCCTGGAAGATTTGGGGTGGGACAATACCGATGAGAACAGATTTCTCGGCGTGGAAAATACGGAAAACTCCAATGTTAAACTGTGGGGTGTCGACAAGAAATTCCTTTACGGCTTTTGGAAGGACTGCTTCGCCGTCAAGCAGCAGCTGTTCCTCGTGTTTGTCCGAGCGGAGCCGACCATGATGGGCAGCGGCGCTTCAGGTCACGCTCCGCCGCAGTTGGGCGGAAAGGCCGTCGCTCTCGTCTGGCGCGATCCTACGCCTTCACAGTCCGCAACTGGAGATTCCAGGAGAGCGGTTCCGCATAAGACGAGAGTTCTCTTTTACAGGCAGTTTGAATAAACTTTATCGATAGAAAGGTCGTTATGAAAAAGGGGTTTACTTTAGTTGAGATTCTGGTCGTCATCGGCATCATCGGGCTTATTATGGCCTCGCTTATTTATTTCTTCGGCAGCACCGAGTCCGCACGCTCGGCCGAGTGTCTCGTCAATATGAAGAATCTCGCCAATGCCGTTCAGGACGCGAGAGCCTCGACGGGATCGGTCATGCGCTATCCGCTTGCAGGATCGCAGGAGGGCCGCAAAACGAATTACGGAGAGCGAGACAACTTTGTCGAATATCCCGGGTGGATCAGCTGGAATTCCCAGGGTGCATACAGAACAAAGCCCCGTGAACACATTTCGAGTTCCTCGTGGCTGACGTCCGCTTATTGCCAGGACGAAGAAACGCGCGAGTATTGCATTACAAACGGAGCGCTTTACAGGTATGTCAAGAATTACAAGACTTACCTCTGTCCGGGACACGTTAAAAAAATGCCGAACGACCAGCGTCCGGCGTGGAGTTACGTGATGAACGGCCGTTTCGGATACGATCATTCCGAGGGTGCTTATGAAACGGCTCCGTCCGATGATCATCCCGGCCTTGATATCGATTCCGAGGCGTCTAGGCTGGCCCATAAGACGCTTCTTTTCGCCGAACTTCAGTGGGAGGATTATACTGAAAACAAACCTGATTTTTCTGCCGGTACCGGTTTCAGGAACGACTGTACGCTTCAGTACAACGATGAAGACGGCGGCGAAATGATCGGTTTCAACCACAAGGACGGCAAGGACATCGTAGCTCATATCGTATTTGCCGACGGGCATGTCGATAAAATCGTTTATCCGAAGAAGGGGCTAAGCGCCAACGAGCTGAAGAAGTTGACCGAGTTCCTCTGCACCGGTACGGATTATGAAATCCGCGACGGCTCCGTCAAAGAGATTGATTAAATGATTTCAATCGCGATAATCGACGATCATCCCATGGTCCGCGAGGGCCTTGAGGCGATGCTCATGAGCGACGGCGCGTTTGACGTCGTTGCTCTTGCCGCGAACGGAGCCGAGGCGCTTGAAGTTCTTCCCAAGTCGTCGGTCGATGTCGTTTTGAGCGATGTCAGGATGCCGCGGATGGACGGGTTCGCGATGCTGGAGCATTTAAGAAAACTTATGCCCGGCGTAAAGGTCGTGTTTCTCGCCGGTATGCCGCTGAAGGAAGAAGAAGCCCGCGCGAGAAGGGACGGCGCCGCAGGATATCTGCCCAAGGATGTCGATCAGGACAGGCTTTCAACGGTCATAAAGGCGATCGCCTCCGGTGAAGAGTCGTTCGCGACAGAACAGTTTCAGTCCGCGCCATCGCTTCTGACCGTGCGTGAGATGGACGTTTTAAGGCTCCTCGCCCAAGGCAATCAACGAGATCAGATCGCCGCGCGTCTCGGCATCGGGGCCGAATCGGTCAAGACCCATCTTAAGGGCATTATGACGAAGCTTAATTGTCCGAACGCAACGTCGGCGGTCGGACGGGCGTATGAGCTCGGCATTTTGCGGGCTTAAATATTATTGAAATTGATTCGCAGTAAATGATATAATTATCTTATGAAAATAAAGAAGCAAATGACAGTAAAAGCGCCCGGGGGCAACGCCTCGGGCGGGGCTACGATTGCCGACCGCTTTAAAATCGAGCCGGCGGCCAACAAGAGCAGCTCGGGCGGCGCGAGTTCCACCGCCGCTAAAGTCGCGTTCTTTGCGGGTTTTCTCGCTCTTTGCGCTGTCGGCGGCCTTGCGTGGTTCGCATATCAGCACGCAGAATTTTTCAAGAGCGTAATGGATAAGTGAGGAGTCGGGGCGTGAAGGACGTAATGCTTTCTTCCCGCGCGAAGGCCGCCGTGCGTCTTGCGCTTGACGAGGATCTGGCCGACGCTGTCGGTTCGCGTAACGTGAAATGGTGCGATTCGACCAGCGAGGCGCTCGTCGACGCCGACGCGGTCGCGACCGGCGAAATCTACGCAAAGGGCACCGGTTGCACCGTCGCGGGCGCAACCGTCGCGAGGGCGGTTCTTAAAGCGGTCGACCCTAAAATAAAAGTTACGATTTTAAAGCCTGACGGTTCTAAGGTTAAACCCGGCGAGCCGATTCTGATTTTCCGCGGCAAGGCCCGCTCGATTCTGGCGGCCGAGCGTACCGCTTTGAATTTCATGCAGCGTATGTGCGCGACGGCTACGCTGACTTCAAAGTTCGTCGACGCCGTAAAGCGTTACAAGACTCTTATTCTCGATACGCGAAAGACGACTCCCGGCCTGAGGGTGTTCGAAAAGTATGCCGTTCTCTGCGGCGGCGGCACCAACCACCGCATGGGAATGTACGACCGCGTTCTCATGAAGGACAACCATCGCCGTCTTTGGCGCGACGGAAATGCCGACGAGCTCGACCAGGCCGTATTGGCCGCGCGCAGGAAGTTCCCTAAACTCGACGTCGAGGTCGAGGTCGAGAGTCTAAGGGAATGCGCGAGCGCTTTGAAGGCCAAGCCCGAATGGATCATGCTCGACAACATGAGCGTCGCCGACATGAAGAAGTGCGTTAAAATGTGCAGGGGCATTTCCAAAACCGAGGCCTCCGGCGGCATAACCCTTGAGCGCGCGAAAGAAATCGCCGCGACGGGCGTTACCGCGATTTCTCTCGGCTGTCTTACGCATTCTGCGGGGTCGGTCGACCTTTCGCTCGAATGGAGCGCCGTTTGAAGCGCTGTTTAACCGAGGAGTGAAGAAAGTGCGCCTCGCTGTTGTAGACGTCGGCAATACCAGCACCGCGGCGGGGCTATGGGTCGACGGTCGCGTGACGAACGTCGTTCATATCGACGGTCCGATCGAAGAGGCGTACGCGGCCGTCGAAAAAATAATCGCGCGAAGGGTCGACGCCGTCGCTTACGTTTCCGTCGTTCCGGATCGCGACGCGGGATGGAAAATATTCGCCGAAAAACTGGGACTTGAGTTTCGCCAGGTCGTCTGGAGAAAAGCGTTGAAGTTTATCGATATCGACTACCCTAAGCCGGACACCATCGGCGCTGACCGTATCGCGGATGCCGTCGGAGCCGTGACGCGGTACGGCGCGCCCGTGATCGTTATGGATTTCGGAACGGCCTTCACGGCGGCGGCGGTTACCGGCGACAGAACATGGCGCGGAGGCGTTATCGCGCCCGGTTTCCCGCTGATGAGAGATTATATGTTCGAGCGGACCGCGAAACTTCCGAGGATGAAACTGGGACGCGGGAAGGTTCCTAAAATCGGCCGTTCGACGGAGGAGGCGATGCGTTTCGGCGCTCTCGTCGGGTATCGCGGGATGGTGCGCGAAATAGCGATGGAGCTTAAGCGCAATTTCAGAGAGAACTTTAAACTCGTCGCCACGGGCGGGTTCGCAAAATGGGTCCTTAAGGATTTAGACGTGCCTTTCACGATCGATTCAACATTAACATTATACGGAGCCGGGTTAATATGTGCGGGAGAATAAAATCAGTTTTTAGAATTTTTACGGTTGTCGCCTTGATCTTTCTCTTAGGCGGAATTTCCGGGTGCGGGCCTTTTTGGGTCAATCCATGGATTACGGTTAAAGAGAGCGCTCTTAACTGGGCTGAGATACATTATTACAACACCAACAAGGAGCCGATTTTAAGAACGTCGGTTTACTTGTCGGGGACCGGGCATGTTGAATTGAAGAAGGGTACGAGCTCGCGTGTTTCCAACGATTTCGCCAAGAAGTTTGAAGAAGATACCTGGTCTGATTACAGAACGATGCGTATAAGTGTCGACCCGAAACACATTCAGGATATTTTTCAGAACCTTGTCAATCATGGCGTTCTTGACAAGGAGAAGTGGGGTAAGGGTTCGAAAAAGAAGGAGTTTAAGCGATTTATCGCTGTAAAGTGCAATATTTCCAACAATACGTATTCTGAAAACGTAAATATTTTCGAGGTCGATCCGGACCTTGCTGAAATATTGCTGGATGTCATAAGACAATTTGACAATCCCACTTTATAAACTGAAATGATTTTGGTATAATATTCTCAAATTTTGTAAACCAATTAAAAAAATAGGAGTAACAAATGGGCGAGGTTTTCGGTGCAGGTGATTTGCACAAGGGCGTTAAGCTTTTGATCGACGGCGAACCGTGGGAAATTACGGAATTCGATTTCGCCAAACCCGGCAAAGGGCAGGCTATCTACAACTGCAAGTTGCGCAATATGATGACCGGCGGCGGTATGACGAAGAGCTATCGCAGCGGCGACAAGTTTGAAAAGCCTGAGCTTATTCAGATGTCCGTTACGTATTCCTACGATGACGGAACGGCGTTTGTTTTCACTGACGACAATTTCGAAGAAATCCGCGTCAGCTACGATGTTATGGGCGACAAGAAGTATTTCCTTATGGACGAGATGGAAGTTAAGGCCCTCTTCTTCAACGAGAAGGTTATCGGCATAGATCTTCCCCAGCTCGTCGAGCGTAAGGTTATTAAGGTTGAGCCCGGCGTAAAGGGCAACACCGCTTCCGGCAAGGTTACCAAGCCTGCGACCGTCGAGGGTGGTTACGTCTGCGCCGTTCCGCTCTTCATTAACGAAGGCGACGTCATCCGCATCAATACTGAGACGGGTGATTATAACGACCGTACGTCCACTAAGTGACTTACATTTATTAACTTAACTTAAAAATAAAGGAAATAAAAAATGAAGCTTCAGTCAATTATAGCTCTCGTTGCCGTTTCTCTCGCGGTGCTCGCTTCCGGTTGCCGCTACAACAAGGCCAGAACCTCCGGCGGCGCCGGGGAAGGCGAAGGCGTCAATGCCGGTCAGATCGACATTAACTCCCAGGTTGACGAAAATGCCATCGAAGGCGGCAGCCTTGACGATCTCTCCAAAAAGAGCTTCAAGGATCGCGGTTATACGCTTTGCACCGATGTCGTTTTCCAGCCCGTATACTTCGCTTTCGACGCCGCCACCATCAAGCCTGACGAACTCGGCAAGATCGAGGCCGTCGCCAAGCACCTCGCCGACAATCCCGACCGTGTCGTAACGATCGAGGGTAACTGCGACGAGCGCGGCTCCAACGAGTACAACATCCCGCTCGGCGAGAACCGTGCGATTATGGTCGCCAACTACCTCGGCCAGAACGGCATTTCCTCCGATCGTATCGAAACCGTCAGCCGCGGCGAGACGAATCCCGCCGTCGCCGGCAGCGGTGAAGAGGCCTGGTCCAAGAACCGCCGTGGCGAATTCATCATCTGGAAGAAGTAATTCTTCCGGATGACTGTCGGATAGATGTTCGCATTTATATTTGACAACGTCAGTTTCGGCGAGTGGACTCTCCTTATCGTCGTGTTTCTGATAGTTATGGGTCCGCGCAAAATACCCCAAACTGCGCGGACTCTTGGCAATTATTACTCTAAACTTCGAAGAGCGGCTGATGCCTTCAAACGCCAGTTGATGGATTTGGAGACTGAATTCAACAAAGCCGCGACAGAAGCAGAGTCCGAGGTTAAAGAGGTTGAGAATGCCTTTGCCAGCGAAGGTGACGAGTCTGACGTGATTCCGCCTTCGGACGCGTATTACCCGTCTGAAGCCAATTCTGAGGGAGAATCCGTTTCTGACGCTTCCTCGAACGGGGATGATTCTTCCGATCCCGCTCAGGACGGTGATATTGCAAAAGCTTCAGCGGAACCTGAAAAAGATTCCGGGTTGAATACTGATTCCGTTGCCCGGGCCTGATTGATATGGCTATATCCCGCATAAAAAATCTAGACGAACGAAACGACCCCCCGAGGCCGCTCATGGAGCATCTTTTCGCTCTGAGAGATATGCTTATTTTTGCGGCGATTTCCTGGGTTCTGTGCGTTATCGTCGCAGGATGCTTCGCCAATTATATCTCCGACTGGATTAAGTCTCCCGATGCGGTCCAAGGGCGTCTTCTTCAAATTAAGTCTCCGGCCGACGGTGTGTATCTCTTGATTGAAATCGCGTTTTGGGCCGGAACCGCATTGAGCTTTCCGTTTCTCGTTTATTCCGTTTTGCGGTTCGTTTTCCCAGCGCTTACCAGACGCGAGAAATATTTTATTCTTTCCGTTTTGTGCGTCGGGACGCTTCTGTTCGTAGCTGGCGTATTTCTTGCCTACACGCAGACAGTGCCGTCCATGCTTTCCCTTTTTGATACGGTTAACGGATGGATGAACATCGATTCCTCCCAGTATTTCGCCAATGAATACGTTACATTGATATTGAAGGTTCTTTTCGCTTTCGGTATCGTGTTTCAGGTTCCCCTTATAATTTTTATGCTCGGATGGTTCGGCCTTGTGTCCAGCCGGGCTTTGCGCGAAAAGCGCCGTATCGCGATTGTTCTTGCTTTTGTTCTTTCGATGTTTTTAACGCCTCCAGACGCCATAAGCCAGATTATAATGGCCGTTCCGTTGTGTCTTCTTTATGAATTGGCTTCGTGGGCGGTTTGGATCAAGGAAAAATACTCATCTAAGGAATGATTATGACTGAAATGCCGGATTACCAGATAGGAAAGACGGTTTTCGGAGACAAGTCCGCCATAGAGGCGGCGTACAACCGTTTTCGTTCTCAGAAGATTGATGAAGTTCGTCTCGCTTCCGATAAGACTTCTCTTTTCCCGCTTAAAAGAAGGGGGCTTGCGGGCGAGGCCTCGGTTTCGGGAGTAGGAACTTTCGAAGGCAGCGCGAAGCAGACGATCACTTTCGCTCCAAGTTCGAAGCCGGGTTGGTGGATCCGCCGCATGGATCAGCCGGAACAGCTTGATACCAAGGTCGACATCGCCAATCTCTGGACGAGCGCTCAGAATCTCGTTTTGCGCTCCGGCTCTCCCCATAATTATCTCAGGATGGTCGAGCATATTATCGCGCTTAAACTCGGTATCGGCATTGATAACGTGGTTCTTAAGGTCAACAGCGGCGATCCGCCGCTCTTCGATCAGTCGTCGCTTCCGCTTATCAAGGCGATGGACCACGCTAAAATCGTCGAAACCGAGGAGGACGCGACTTTCGTCACGGTTAAGGAGCCTGTCGCGTTCGGCGGCAAGCGCGGCGATTTTCTTCTGTTCCTTCCCGCCGAAAACGGCGAGCGCAACCTGCGCATCGACTGCGCGATTTCCTGGAACACCGTGATCGGCGAACAGCGCGTTCTTTTCGACGCGACCGACGAGACGTTCCGCTATGCGGCTTTGGCTCGTACCAACGCGACACACCGCCAGTATATTCTCGCTAAAACGATAGGCAAGCTTTTCGCCGCCACGCGCAACTGGGGATACAACAAAAGGAATATCCTTATCCACGGGCCGAAAAAGTTTTACACGGAGCCGCGTTTCCCCGTCGGCGATAAATTTCTCGAACCCGTCTGGCACCGCGCGACGCTCGATCTTATGGCGGCGCTCGCGCTTACGGGTGAACACCGTTTCGTCGGTACGGTAGTCAGCTACCGCGCCGGTCACACTCTCGACTGCGACGCTGTCCGCGCGCTTTACCGTAACGATCTTTTATGCCAAATTTAAAGTTAGTCCGTCCGCTCGTCGTTTTTGATATCGAATCTACCGGAGTTTCGCCGCGCAAAGACCGCATAATCGAGCTTGCGGCCATAAAGCTCATGCCTGACGGCGAGGAGATTTCGAAATGCTGGCTTATGAATCCCAGCGTTCCGATTCCCCCGGAGACGACGGCGATTCACGGCATCAGCGATGAAATCGTAAAAGACTGTCCTACGTTCGCGGATAAGGCCGAAGAGATTTTCGAGTTTTTCCGCGGGTGCGATCTTTCGGGTTTCAACGCCGACCGCTTCGACATCCCTTGTCTTGAGGAGGAGTTCGCGCGCGTCGGAATGGCGTTCGCGCCGTCGGCCAGAAAGCATGTCGACGTTCAGCGCATTTATCATAAGAAGGAGCCCCGCGATCTTTCGGCGGCGGTGAGATTCTATCTCGGGCGCAACCACGACGGGGCCCACGGAGCCGAGGCCGACACGCGCGCGACGCTCGAGGTCCTCAAAGCCCAGATGGCTAAATATTCCGATCTTCCCTCGACCGTCGACGAGATGGACGAATACCTCGTTCCCCACGATCCGATGAACGCCGACAGAGCGGGGACTCTCCGCTGGAAAGACGGTGAGCTTACGATAAACTTCGGCAAGAAGAAAGGCGAGAGCCTTAAGAAACTCCTTTTGAACGAGCCCAATTATCTGAAGTGGATTTTGAAGGGCGACTTCGATACCGAAGTTAGAATGATCATCAAGGATCTTCTCGACAACGGGCGTCTGCCGCCTGCCCCGCAATGAACTTCAGGGAGTTTTTAAACGGCTCGGGAATCGTTTTCGCCGA
The DNA here is from genome assembly GCA_017520845.1 of Kiritimatiellia bacterium. Taxonomy (GTDB): domain Bacteria; phylum Verrucomicrobiota; class Kiritimatiellia; order RFP12; family UBA1067; genus UBA1067. Next base: position 23,407 of record JAFXEU010000005.1, read on the forward strand.
TGGAGCGATGGGGACGTCGCTTCAGACGGCGGGGCTTAAACCGGGCGAAATTCCTGAAACGTGGAGCGTTAAAAAGCCGGATGTAATCAGGTCGGTCCATGCCGCCTATTTCGATGCGGGATCCGATTTCGTTCTCGCGAACACGTTCGGCGCGAACAGGGCCAAATATCACGGCGATGAGAAGCTCGAGGACGTCGTTTCCGCGTCGATCGCTCTCGCCCGCGAAGCGTCGCGCGGCGCGCGCGGCAGATTCGTCGCGCTTGATGTCGGGCCTACGGGGAAACTTCTAAAACCTTCTGGCGATTTTGAATTCGACCGCGCGTACGACGCATTTGCGGAACTGGTGACTCTCGGAGCGTCCGCCGGTGCGGATCTGATCGCGATTGAAACGATGGGCGACGCATACGAACTTAAGGCCGCCGTCCTCGCCGCGAAAGAAAATTCGTCTCTTCCCGTTCTCGCTACCGTTGCTCTCGGCGAAGACGGTAAACTTCTGACGGGAGCCGATGTCGAAACCGTCGCGGCGATTCTTGAAGGCTTGCGCGTCGACGCTGTCGGGCTCAACTGCGGGCTCGGGCCGGATCTGATGCTCCCGTACGTCGAGCGCCTCGCCGCCGCGACGGCTCTCCCGATTTTCGTAAAGCCGAACGCGGGACTTCCCAAGCTTGTTGACGGAGAGACCCGCTTTCTCGTTACGCCAGACGATTTCGCCGCGAACGTCGTTAAGCTCGTCCGCGCCGGAGCGCGGATCGTCGGCGGGTGCTGCGGCACTACGAGCGAGCATATAGCCGCCGTTAAAGCGGCGCTCGCGAATGAAATGATTCCTCCGCGACCGGCCGCCGAAAAACGCGTTGTCGTTTCTTCCGGCGTACGTTCCGTTGAGATTCCGTTCGATGATTCGATCGTTATCGGCGAGCGCATAAACCCGACGGGTAAAAAGAAACTCCGCGAAGCGTACAAAACGGGTGATACGGCCTACATTCTCCGCGAGGCCGTATCTCAGGTTGACGCGGGATCCCACATTCTCGATGTTAACGCCGGCGTTCCGGGGATAGATGAGGCCGCTGCGCTCGAAGCGACGGTCGAGGCGATACAAGGCGTTGTCGATATTCCTCTTCAGATCGACACCGCCGATCCCCTCGCCATGGAAAGGGCGATGCGCCGCTACAACGGCAAGTGTCTCGTCAATTCCGTCAACGGCAAGAACGAGGTGATGGAGAAAGTGTTTCCCCTTGTCGCGAAATACGGCGGTGTCGTCGTCGCGCTTACGCTCGATGAAAACGGTATCCCCGCGACCGCCGAGGGGCGCGTCGAGATCGCCCGCAGAATTATCGCCAAAGGCGCCGAGTACGGTCTTACGAAAGACGATTTCATCGTTGATGTTCTCTGTCTCGCCGTGAGCGCCGACAATACGAGCGCGAACGTGATCTTAAAGGCGATGAAATCGGTCCGCGACGAACTGGGCGTGAGAACGGCGCTCGGAGTTTCCAATATTTCGTTCGGACTTCCCTCGAGAACGGACATTAACGCCGCTTTCTATACGCTTGCGCTCAATGCGGGGCTTTCCGCCGCGATAATAAATCCGCTTTCGGTTCCGATGGTTTCGGCCTATCGCGCGTGGAGGGCGCTTACGGGGCGCGACGGCGACTGCTCCGGGTGGATTTCGTTTTCCGAGAGTCTCGAGAGCTGTGGAGTTTCCAAATCCGCGGCGCCTGCAGAAGAGAAGTCGCTCAAAGTTTTAATTGAAAAGGGACTGCGGGAGGATGCCGCCGAAGCGGCGAGACGTCTTGTCGAGAAGGGGTTAAATCCGCTTGAAATAATAAACTCCGAGATTGTCCCTGCGCTTGAGAAGGTAGGCGCTCTCTTTGAAAGCGGGAAGTATTTTTTGCCGCAGCTTCTGATGGCGGCGGATTCCGCGTCGGCGGCGTTCGAGTATTTGCGCGCGGAGCTTGCGAAATCTGGTGCCGAAGGCGAGAAAAAAGGGCCTATCGTCATCGCGACCGTAAAAGGCGACATTCACGATATCGGAAAAAACATCGTCCGCTCGCTTCTTGAAAATTACGGTTTTAACGTAATCGATCTCGGGCGCGACGTCTCGCCGGAGACGATCGTCGAAGCGGCGCTTGAATGCGGCTGCCGTTTAGTCGGGCTTTCGGCTCTGATGACGACCACCGTCGGCTTTATGGCGGAGACGATCGCGGCGCTTAAGGCGGCGGATCCTGCGATAAAGACGTTCGTGGGCGGAGCCGTTTTAACGGAGGATTACGCCAAGGAGATCGGGGCAACGTGGTACGCCAAAGACGCGATGGCTTCGGTACGTATTGCGGAAGCGTTTTTCAAAAACTAACTTTCGGTTTTTATTTTTCCGTTTGATGTTTTTCCGAAGAGGAATCCGATTCCTGAAAGAACGACCACGGCGGCGAAAGCGGGAACGAACGAGTCGTTGGCGCGCCCAAAATGGCCGATGACGGCGTATACGGCGGAAATGACCGCGTTGCCGACGGAGAGCCAGACAACGCACTTCGCGAAGTTATAGCGCCTTAGACCCGCGTATACGCACGAGCATTCCGCCAGAACAGGCACGGGGCGGAGAATAAAAAGCATAAAAGGCCCGGATTTCGCGTTCGATTTGAGCGACTTCTCGTTGTCGGATATCAATCTGCGAGCCAGCGAAGATGCGGTAGATCCGATAAAGAACCCTATGACGCCGCTGACGCTCATCGCGGCGAATGAAACGATAAAGCCGAGAACGGGGCCGAGAAACGCGCCGCACATCGCGCTTAAAAGACATGATGGAACCGGCAGGAAAATGTCAGAGGCTAAAACGGCGAAGAGTATCGCGGCGAGAGCGAAAGTGCTGCCGCCGTTTTCGCTGATGAGAACATTTATCCGATTGTTGACGCTTTCCTCGAAGATAAAAAATGGGATGAGGACGATCGTTATGAGGATCGCCCATATAGCCATGGATTTAAAATTTTTAGCGTTATTCATTTATGTTGAATCCGATGCAGGCAAGTATATCATAAATTTAAACGGCCACGATGGTTAACGGGTTCAAAATATGATAAAATCACATTCGATGACACTTAAAGAAATATCTGAGGTAGATAAACTTCTGAAGAAGGAGTTCCTGGCGCATTCCGCTCCGATAATCGAACTTATCAAGGCTCAAACGGACGATCCGTTCTGCGTTCTGGTGGGGACGATACTTTCGTCCCGGACGAAAGACGCGTGCACGACAGGCGCGGTGAAGCGTCTTTTCGCGACGGCGCAGAACGGGATGTTCAAGCCGTCCGATCTTGAGCGCTTGTCCGAAAAGGAAATTGAAAAGCTAATTTATCCCGTCGGCTTTTACCATGTGAAAGCGAAACATCTGAAGGCTCTTCCCGCCGCTTTAAAAGCGAAGTTCGCGGGGAAAGTTCCGGATACGGTGGAAGAGCTTTGCGAACTTCCGGGCGTCGGGCGGAAAACTGCTAATTTGACCGTGGCGGTGGGATTTGGTCTTCCCGCAATCTGCGTCGATGTGCATGTCCACAGAATCTGCAACAATCTGAGGATCGTCGAGACGAAAACTCCGCTTGAAACCGAGATGAAACTGCGTGAAGTCCTTCCGGTAGAATATTGGAAAACCTGGAACAGCCACCTCGTTTCGTTCGGACAGACGCGATGCGATCCGGTAAGACCGAAATGCGACGGCTGTCCGATCAGGAAGTTCTGTCGATCGCCGAAGAAAAAATAAAGCCCATTTTGGGCCGTAAAAGTGGTATACTGTTCACCCAAATGATTATCGACGTACATTCACATAATTTTCCTCCGCAAATCGCCGCACGCGCGCTTTCCGCCCTCGTCCACCGCACAGGCGACACTCTTCAGCCGTCTGCCGACGGAACATTGTACAATCAGCTCGATCACATGGAAAAAGCGGGCGTAGACCGCGCCGTCATGTGTCCTGTGGCGACGAAGCCTGCTCAGCACGGCGTTATACTCCGTACGGCGATTGCGATCCGCGACGGCGAACTTGGCGAAAGGGCCAGTCGCATGATCGTGCCGTTCGCGTCTTTACATCCGGCGGACGAGGATGCGACGGCGCATCTCGAGGAAATCGCCGCCGCAGGGATTCGCGGCATAAAAATCCATCCGTATTATCAGGAGTTTTCGCTTTCCGATCCTTCCGTATGGCCCATCTTCCGCGTTGCGGCTTCGCTTGGGCTGGTCGTTCAATGCCATTGCGGATATGATATCGGGTATCCAGGGCGCTACGACGCCTGCGGACCTAAGGATATCGCGGCTTTTCTGAGAAATGTTCCGGGGGTGAAATTCATCGCCGCGCATCTCGGCGGCTGTTCCGGATTCGCTCCGCATGCGACGGACGAGATTATGGATCTCGGATGCTGGGCCGACACAAGCGCTCTCGCCCGCAACTGGTCGCGAGACGAGGAGATGAGGTTGTGCCGTTCCTGGCCGACCGAGAGACTTTTGTACGGCACCGATTTTCCGTGGGTTTCCTACGAGGAGTCTTTAAGGTGGGTCAAGTCGATGCGCGACGAGAAGGACTGGTTCCGCGTTCTCGGCGAAAACGCCCGCGAACTTCTGGGCCTTTGATCTAAATCAAAATTGCCGTTGAAACTTCGAAAATAATATGGTATACTATTCACCAATCATTTGCCAAAGCGGGCGTAGCTCAATGGCAGAGCTCCAGCCTTCCAAGCTGGCTACGAGGGTTCGATTCCCTTCGCCCGCTCCATAAGGCAGGGGATGCCAGAGTGGCGTAATGGCAGCCGCAGCAGACTCAAAATCTGCCGTACGTGAGTACGTGAGGGTTCGAGTCCCTCCTCTGGCACCAATGTTCGAGCAAGTGATCTGAGACTGGAGAGGTGTCCGAGTGGTCGATGGTGCAACCTTGGAAAGGTTGTGTGGGGGCAACTCCACCGGGGGTTCGAATCCCCCCCTCTCCGCCACTTACTCCTGATATGAGGTAAGGATTTTTCATTTTATGGGACATCAGTGAAATGGGTAAGGGTATTACAGAATCAACTGTTGAAGAGATAAAATCCCGCATCGATCTCGCGGATCTGATCTCCTCTTACGGAATAGCCGTTAAGCATGCGGGATCCAGCCTTAAGGCGTGCTGTCCGTTTCACAACGAAAAGACTCCGAGTTTCCAGATCAACAACTCCAAGGGCTTTTATCATTGTTTCGGCTGCGGCGAATCGGGCGATGCCATAAAGTTTGTCCAGAAAATGGAAGGAAGTACCTTCGTAGAGGCCGTTAAGTCTCTGGCTTCCCGCTGCGGCGTTGAAATTGTCGAGTCGGTCGATCCCGAACACGGCAAGCGCAAGCGCCTCTATGCTCTGATGGCGGAGCTGGCCCAATTTTACCATCGCTGTCTGATGAAGATGCGCGAAGCAGGTCCCGCCCGCGAATATCTCGTAAAGCGCAGACTTGATGAGAAGGCTCAGGAAGATTTTATAATCGGCTACGCTCCGAACGGTATGTCCGCGATGGTGAAGTGGGCCGAGAAATACGGCTACAGTCTGGAGGAACTTGAGTCGGCCGGCGTCATAAAACCTCCGCGCGACGCCAGGGATTCGGGATATCACCGCTTCGGTTCACGCCTTATGTTCACGATATGCGACAAGCAGGGCCGCGTCGTCGCTTTTTCAGGCCGACAGCTCGTCGCAAACAGGAATTCCGGGAAATACGTAAATTCTCCCGAGACCGCGATTTTCAAAAAGGCGAACGTTCTTTTCGGATTTGATAAGGCTTCCGGTTTTATCGCGCGCTCGCCGCGCCGCGAGGTGATTCTTTGCGAGGGTCAGATCGATGTCATAAGGCTTCACATCTGCGGGTTTAAGAACGCGGTCGCCTCACAGGGTACGGCGTTCACCGACGAGCACGCCAAGATGATAAAGCGAGTCGCCGACTGCGCCGTTCTGATGTATGATGACGACGCCGCCGGGCGAAAGGCGGCGATCGCGACCGCGCGAAAGCTTCTCGCGATGGAGATGCCTGTGAGAGTCGTAAGTCTCCCGGACGGAGCGGATCCGGATTCTTTCCTCATAGAGAACGGACCGGAAGCGCTTCAAGCTCTCATCGACAAGGCCCGTTCAATCATTGATTTCCAGTTTGAGACCGAAAAGTCAAAAGAAGAGGGCTCCACGTCTCTTGATGCGCTCAACCGCATTTCCAAGTCTCTTCTTGCGACGATCGCCTCGTGTCCGTCGGCGATTCTGCAGGCCGGAATGGTTGACGAGGCCGCAAGAAAACTCTCACTCCCCGTCGTCGCGCTTTCCGAAGAGCTGACGAAGACGGTTGCCGCCGCGAAAACGGCGCCTCTTCCGCGCGCTCCTGAGCCGATGGACGTCGAGAGCGAAATTGATTTTGACGGTTTTTCGGAATCCGGGGACGAACCCGTTCCGGATGAAACTCAATTTGAGGATGTCGCCGCCGCCGATCGTCATTCTCCATCGATAACGGAATTCGCGTTTATGGAGTTTCTGATGGCGCGTGAATATGACGCCGACGTTGAAAAGGGCGTGTCGGAATTTCTCTCCGGAGATGTCTTCGCTTCCGATTTCGCCAGACGTTTCGTCGATACCTGGCGCGACGAGGTCGTAAAGGGCGAAGATCTTTTCGCGATTTTCGCGGAAAATCTCTCTTCCTACGAACGCGAATGGTTTGATAAAATATATCTCGGGGCCGGAAAGACCGAGGCGAGCGCGATGACGGCGGAAGATATTCTCCGCGACTTTGTCCGCAAGTTCTGGGTAGACCGGCTTAAGCGCGAGCGGAATTCCATTCCGTCTTCCTCGGGTCTCGAGGGCGATATGAAGCGGATGAAGCTTTCGATGGACATAAAACGCCTTTCAAGCGCCGCATGGACCGATGTCGCGGCGCTGATCGGCGATTTGAAAAAAGGAGAAAAATAAAATGGACATTAAAGAAGCGACAGCCTCGATAGCTTCAAAAAAAGAGATGGTATCTAGAATCCGCGACGAGGTTTCCCGCGTCATAGTCGGTCAGGAGAAACTTATCGACCGTCTTCTTCTCGCGCTTGTGACCGACGGGCATATTCTTCTTGAGGGTGTCCCAGGCCTTGCGAAGACGCTTTCGTGCAATACTCTCGCCAAGGCGCTCGGACTTGACTTTAAGCGTATATCTTTTACTCCGGATCTTCTTCCCGCCGATGTCGTCGGCACGATGGTTTATTCGCCGAAGACCGGTGAATTTACTCCGAAAAAGGGTCCGGTCTTCACGAATCTTCTTCTTGCCGACGAAATCAACCGCGCTCCCGCGAAAGTCCAGTCCGCTCTTCTTGAGGCGATGCAGGAGCGTCAGGTGACGATCGGCGACGAGACCTATCCGCTTGCTAAACCTTTTCTCGTGCTTGCGACCCAGAACCCGATCGAGCAGGAAGGTACTTATCCGCTTCCCGAAGCCCAGGTCGACCGTTTCATGTTCAAGTGTCTCGTCGAGCCGCCCACGATGGCCGATGAGCGCCGCATTATGCAGCGTTTCGCCGAATCATCCGAGAAGCCCGAGGCTAAAACGGTCGTTACGGGCGAAGAGATAGCCTCTCTGCGCGAGGCGCTGTCGATCGTGTACTGTGACGAGAAGGTCGGTGATTATATTCTTTCGATAGTATTCAAGACGCGCGAACCGAACGTTTTCATCCAGAACGGCGCCAGTCCCCGCGCGACTCTCGCGTTGAATCTCGCCGCCCGCGGCAACGCGCTTTTAAAGGGCCGCGCGTACGCGACGCCTCAGGACGTCAAGGAAGTCGTTTACGATGTTTTGAGGCATCGTATACTTCTTACCTACGAGGCCGAGGCGGAGGGTATTACGGCCGACAAGATCATCGACCGGATTCTCAACGAAGTGCCTGTTCCCTGATATGGCGCTTGACGTAAAAGAACTGATGGCCAAGGTGGGGAGGATCCGCTTCCTCACCGACAGACTCATCGATGATGAGCTGAGCGGCAATTATCATTCGATGTTCAAGGGGCAGGGGGTTGAATTTGATGAAGTGCGCCCCTACGAACCGGGAGACGACGTACGTTCCATCGACTGGAACGTTACCGCGAGAACGGGTCAGCCGTATATAAAACGCTACAAGGAAGAGCGGGAACTCACGATATTTTTTCTGGTCGACGTTTCGGGCTCTTTGAGTTACGGCAGCCGCGGAAGGTCCAAGGCGGATCTGGCCGCCGAGGTTTCGGCGCTTTTGGCGCTCACCGCGATCCGCAATCAGGATAAGGTCGGGCTTGTGCTTTTTTCCGACAGGATTTTAAAATACGTCCCTCCGCGGAAAGGGCGCGACAGCGTCATGCGTCTGGCGCGCGAGGTTCTGGCGGCGGGCGACGGAGCGCAGGGCGGTACGGATATGGTTGAGGCGCTTAAGTTCTTCAACGGTATCCGCAAACGCCGCGCGGTGGTTTTTCTGGTAAGCGATTTTATCCTTCCTTCATCCTGCCCGCGCGATGAATTCGAGAAGATCGTCCGCGCTACCGCGGGTCGCCACGACATGATTTCCATCTGCGTTTCCGATCCGGCGGAAACGGAAATGCCCGACGTCGGATTGGTTGAGCTTGAAGATCCCGAAACGGGCGAGATAACGATAGCCGATACGTCCAGCGCCTCCGTGAGAAAGTCGTTTTCGGATGCGGCCGCCAGGGAGAAATCGGATATCGAGCGATTATTCGTAAAATCGGCGGTCGATTCCATTTCGCTTTCCACCGATAAGCCTTATATCGACGAGGTGAGAAAGCTGTTCAGGCGTCGCGCCTATAAGAGGAGATGACGATGTTTAACTCTCTTGTTCTTGCGGCATCGCTTTTTACGATTTCCAACAACGGCGTCGACGTCACGCTTTCCTCCGAATGCGATGTCATCGATCCCGCTAAAAGCGTGTTCGTCGATCTGAAAATAGTCTCTCCCGGCGACGTCGAGGTCGTAGAGCCTGATTTGTCAGTGAGGGCCCGCGGCTTTTCCTCCGTCGAAAACGTCGCAGACGAGCCGTATGTAAACGATGAAGGCCGGCGAGTTGTCCGTTCGCAGTGGCGACTCGTTCCCGAGCCTTGCGCGAAGGAGTATAAGATCGCCCCGTTTGCGGTTAAAACAAAGTCCGGGTCTTCTTTCGTCGCAGGCCCCGTGTATTTTAAAAATCCCCCCGCCCGCGCCGACGTTTCCGGGGAGATGCGGATTAATCCTCAGAAAGACCCGCCGCCGTTCAGCTGGAAGCTTGTCGGATGGTATGCGCTCATCGCTTTAGGTCTTCTCGCGGCCGTTGCGCTTGCGTGGCTTCTGATCCGATATGTCTTAAGGCGGGTTAAAGAGCATAAAATGACTCCTGTCGAAAGGGCATGGGTCGAGCTTGAAAGACTTATTAAACGTAATCTGCCCCAGGCGGGAAAATTCAAGGATTTTTATGTCGAACTTACTTTGGTTGTCAGGCGCTATATTCAACGCAAGCACGGTCTTAAAGCTCCGCATCTGACGACCGAGGAGTTTTTTGCCGAGGTTGAGAAGGTGCCGTCTTTTCCTAAAAACGCGATTCCCGGTCTTATGGAGTTTCTCAACGCCGCCGACATGATTAAGTTTGCGGGGGTAAAGGCTACTCTTGAGTTGGCCGATGAGGCCGCCGAATCCGCGAGGGTGTACATTGTTTCCGACGAGTCTTTGACGAAGGGAGGAGGAAAATGACTTTCGCATATCCGTATGCGTTTCTTCTCGCTCTCCCGCTCGCTTTCGCCGCGTGGAGGATGATGCGCCGCTCGCGCGGCAGAGGGGTCCGGTTTTCCGCCGTTTCCAGAGTGAGCGTGAAGTCGTCCGGATGGCGCGTCATAGCCGCGAAGGTTGCGCCTTATGTCGCGGTTTTAGGGCTTGCGCTTCTTGTAGTCGCGGCGGCGCGTCCGAGAGAGCCTTTCGGGAAAAGCGGCAGAAGTGTCGAGTCTATCGCGATCGCGATGGTTGTCGACGTGTCCGGCTCGATGCGTGCGCCCGATATGAGTTCCAGGTATTCCAGAGAGGTCACCCGATTGGATGTCGTTAAAAAGGCTTTTGCGGAATTTGTAAAAAAGCGTCCCGACGATCTGATATCGCTCGTCACTTTCGGGACATACGCCTCGGCGCGTACGCCGCTGACATCAGACCATGAAACGCTTCTCAATGTGTTGAAGGGCGTTGAAATTCCAAGAGGCAGCGACGAGGCTGAGACGGCGATCGGCGATGGACTTTCAGTCGCGCTTTTGAGGCTTAAGGACGCGAAGATGAAATCGAAAATCGTGATTCTTCTTTCCGACGGCGTAAGCAATATCGGCTCGGCACAGGGCGGCGTCGATCCGGAAACGGCGGCGGCGGCGGCGAAAAAGATGGGGATTAAGGTATATACGATAGGTGTCGGCGCCAACTCCAGAGCGGCTATGGATCCTTTCGGTTTCGGTATGATGATGGGCGGGACCCGTTTCGACGAACGTCAGCTTAAGAATATCGCCGCGACAACCTCGGGGATGTATTTTTCCGTAAATGATCAGACCGGGCTTGAACGGGCCATGAAGGATATCGACGAGCTTGAAACCACAAAAGTTGAAGTCGAGGAATGGACGCGGTGGGTTGAATATTTCCCCACGCTTCTCGCGCTCGGCGTTTCGCTGACGGTTTTGGCGTCTCTCCTTTCGATGCTTGCCGTGCGCCGCATGTGGTAATCCGCCTGAATTTTGAGCGAGAACAATATTTATGAGGCGGTAGAAATAAAGAAGAATTTACGTGGCTCCATGAAATGTCTCGGAATTTTGATTTTTTGTTAAGATATCCTTTGGGTAAAGAACTTGGGATTTGATTTTTGAGGGTCATTATTGATAAAATTTTTTGTTATGGGTCACTATCTAGATGAAATGAAATATGCATTGCGAACCTGATTAGGAGATAGCAAGCCAAGTCGGTTTGCCTTAATTGATTTCTGTAATGCGTGATTCAAAAACGGAGCAGTATTATGCGCAGCATAGTTCGAGGGGTTGTCGCTTTGGTCGCGGCATTTTGCATCATTAATGCGGTTAAAGCCGCGCCGACGATAGTCAGCCCGGCTGACTACTCAGCTGTAGCGACATTAACACCTACAATGAAGGGGTATATATATGCTTCTGATTTTTTAAATACTACTTCGCCGTATTTTAATGTTGCTAGTACTGATGAAAGTCCGAATGAAAGACGCGATGGGTATTTAAATGAGTATTTTTATAGGAACTCTGTTCCAGTGACTTTGTCGTGGTCGGGAACTACAGGTATATGCACAATTAAGGTGTGGCGTACTAAAAAAGATTCAGAATCTAAGCCGAGTTTTTCAACAACGACATCGGGATCGTCAATTCAATTTTATAATCCTGAAATTGGCAGGAACTATACTTGGAAGGTAATAGATTCGAGCGGTAATTCCGCTACTGGTCATTTCTACACAGAATCTACCGCTCCTCGTATTATTCGAGGTCGTAGAGACGATCAGACTGAAGGAGCTGATTGCTCAAATGGTCGTGATATTGGCGGATGGCGTACAAGCGATGGTACGAAAGTCGTTAAACAAGGTTTGATTTATAGATCGCAGCAGCTTGAGTGGTGTTCTGCAGGGGGTGGCGACGGTATATATGAGACGCTTTCAATGCTTTACGATACTTTAGGCATCAGACTTGATCTTGATCTTCGTACTATAACAAATGTAAAGTATTTTGAGGATTGGAAGGCTGCTTGGAATGATAATAAACCGTTTGATGATTATTTGAAAAAGTCAGGTGTCGGTCCTAATGTTGTTCGCTTTGTCATTGAAAACGAAACTCTTGGCTTAGGACCTTCATCTAACCCTCGTAAAATAGACGGTAAGTCAGGAATAAAGTTTCCTGATCATAAGTATTTCGTTGAATCAATGAGTACTTCCGATAAAATTGATGGAACAACTACAAAATATACACAAACTGCCGATCAAAACAAAATTGCTGTTTGGGTTGCGTTCAATAGACTTTATCAGTCGGTTGTTGTGGATAAAGAGCCTGCGATTTTCCATTGCTCTCATGGTAAAGATAGAACCGGTACTTTAGCATTGGTGCTTCATGGTCTATTAGGTGTGTCCGTAGATGATGCTAAAAGAGATTACGCAACCGCCTGGTTCTGTAACCAGGATACAACAATGACATTTTCTAGTATTAACAGCTTGATTACAAGTTTAAAGGGGTATGATTCCGGGAATAATTTCCAAAAGGGTTGCGAGGCTTATTTGAAAGAGTGTGCAACGAAAGCAAGCGATTCTTCCGGCGCTACAAAGATTGCCGCTTTTAAAACTGCAATGCTTGAAGACATCGAAGCGTCAGACGGAGATGAGGTCGCGCCTGAGCCTGAAGAAGATACATTTACCTATAAAAATTATTATTGGCGTCGTTATGCTGGAGGTGGAACTTGGTCTTCGGGTACGGGATATTGGTATAAAGATCCCTCGGATGATGCCAAAAAATATGCAGGAGGGGATTATCCTGATTCTTATGATGTCTGTGCATATCTTATGCCTACAAAATCTTTGCCATATGCAACTCCCGCTGCCGGTAAATATAAATTAGGAAAATTAATTATTGATGCTAATGGCGTTTCGGGTGATGATCATATTGCTACATCTACTTTGCAGCCCTATTTTTCTAATGAAGGACATTCTGTAAGTGATCGTTCCATTATTGAACTTAGAAGTGGAGTTTGCGAATTTGAAAATATGGATATTTACCTTACTGTGTGGGGTAAAACCAAATATGATAGTGCAAGTTCCAGAACTTCCGTTTTTAACGGAACGGCATCTGTCGATGTTTGGGCCAATGCGACTTTGAGAGTATCTGATTTTATATCAGTAAGTGCTTCTAAAACTTATTTAAAATTCCCTTCTGATAATTGTGCAAATGCACGTTTTGAGGCTTTTGAACATGGTGATACGGATTATCCTTACAACAGTATAGGCTGGTTTACAGGCGGATTGGTCGGCACCAAGCAATATATCAAGGTTCAAGGCGCATATCCTCTTAAATTTTCTGCTTCAGGCAAGACGAGCGGTGTAGCAGGTTCGCTTGGTCTTGAGTTTGAATTGGGTGCTAATAATAAAACTACGACAGCAGCGATGCTTCAAGTTACGGGGTCATTAAATATAAATGCTGGATCAACAATTACTGTTAATGCTGGCGGTAAGGGCGCTGGTACATATAAGTTAGTTTCAGCAGGAACGCTGAATGATTATGCGAATCTTGATTTACGATCTAATTATACTGTTACAAATTGTAAATCCGGGTATTATGGTACTATTGTAAAATCAGGAAACAATATTAATTTGACAATCCAAGAAGGAACGCCTCCCGCTGAAGACGAAGGTCTAATTGATATAGAGAGTGATGGCGATTGGGGGTATCGCCTAAATATTGGTAATGAGATTGTTCTCGCTTTTACCAATCATACAAAATCGGTTAATTGGCAAGTTCCCTCGAAGCTCGAGAATGTTCAGTTCCTCGTAGTCGGCGGCGGCGGTGGTGGCGGCGCCGACTCTAATAACGGTAATACTCATGCTGGTGCCGGCGGCGGTGGCGGCGGCGTTGTTACGGGATTGGTAGACTTCGCCGAAAACTCCGTTGTTACTATTACTGTTGGTGCGGGTGGTAATGGAGGTGTCCGCGCCACCCAAGGCGGTACAAACAATAAGTATGGTGCCGCTTTCTCGGGCGAGGCCAGTTCTATTAATGTTGACGGAGCCGAGTATGTATGGGCTGCCGGCGGCGGCGGTGATAATGGCGCTGATGTATCGACAAATGCATCAAAGACCAAGGGTAATGTCGGTAATGACGGAGGGTCAAGCGCAGGTTCTCGCCCAGGTCAGACCGGCCGTGGAGCTGTTATTGCGCCTCGTGTCGCTTCGGTATCAGATATAAAGTATGCCGATACGTCGTTTGGTCGTCAGGGCGGTGCCGGTTATTATGTTACATCTGCGGATGGTTCGAATACATTTTACGGCTATTTCTCCGCGGCGGGCGGCGGCGGCGGCGCTACGCAGGACGGTGGATCCGCGGTTGATTATACGAATGCGGGTAATGGCGGCGAAGGTTTGATGTCTTCGATTACCGGTCAAGCTGTTGTTTATGGTTCCGGCGGCGGTGGTGCTACTTTGAACGGCACCAACGGCGGTAAGGGCGGCACGGGTGCCGGCGACGGCAATACGGCAGACGTCGTCAATGGTACTGCCAGTATGGATGCGCTCCCGAATCAGGGCGGCGGCGGCGGCGGCAGTGCGCGCGCTATAAACACGAACAGCAGCGGCGTAGGTGTCGGCGGTAACGGCGGCTCGGGTATTGTTGTTTTGCGCTATGTCGATCCTGATTATTCGGATTCTCTGATCAATCCTACCGAGTATGGTGCAGCAGATTCTGCGGCATCGACTTATACGTGGATTGGGTATACGGGACCTTGGATGTATACGACCAATTGGGCGGCTACAGCAAGCGGAACATACGGAGTTCCCAATAACGGAACTTACGCGACGGCGGACTTCCCCGCGACGCTCGCGAATGCGTTTACTTGTACGCTTAACCAGAATGTTTCGGTCAATAAGGCTGAATTTAATTCGCCTAATATGACATTCGTTTTGGATAATGCGCTTTTAACCCTTAAAGGTAAGGTCGATAGCTATGCAGCGTGCGACTTCGGTGATGGTGAAAACGATAATTCCACCATTGAATTGAGAGGCGCTAACGCTGGAATTGTTTCAGACACTAAAGAAGTTCGTCTCAATTTTGGCTATCGCCATGATGAAGCGACTCCGACTGGAACTGTAACCGTTCGCTTCGTTGTTCCTGAAACCGGTTGGGAGAGCGATGCGAGACTTAAAGCGACCGGTACAGATTCTAAGGTTGTTTTTTATGCCAACTCTAAGCTCGAGATTGATGCGACGGCTCTTGGTGTTCCGGCCGAAGGTACGACAAAAACCGTTTATCTCGCTTCGGGTACGGGAGATGATGGCGTTTATGTTTTATCTGGCGAAACTAATATCGTTTGCGCGGCAGGCGCCAAGGGCTCTATAAAGATTGAAAACAAGAAGCTCGTTCTTACGGTTGAGCCCGATCCCGAGGGAACACAGCCGCCGCCGGTGGGCGATTGGAGCGAAATACCCTCGCTTTCGACGAATATTTTCAATGCCGGCACGTCGATAACCGTATTCAACGGCATGTGCGAGAATAGAATGGTTACGGCTAACTACACGGCTGCCGACATTGCCGCGCTCAAGCCCGGAACTTATACCTTCCGCGCGACGGCGAGCGCGGATGGTGCCGAAAGTCTCGTTTACGAGATCGACTTCTGGGTGCTCCCCGCCGATTTCAGCGCGGAGAATACGATCGTCTGCTACGGCGATTCGATCACTTACGGTGCAGGGGCTGTTAAAATTACAGTTGACGGGCGTGAAAACTATTTTGAAGGGCGTATGAAGGGCCAGACGATTGAAGGTAATTATCCTTATTATCTCGCGGGCATGATCAACAGTAAGTACAATGTTATCAATCAAGGTACGCCCCAGCAGTGGAGCGATACGATTCTCGCCTGGGTGGGCGGAGTTGATACGGTTTCGCGTCTGCCTGTTACGCTGCCGCAAGGGGGCGGCGATGTTTGGGCTCCTACAAACATTGTCTTTACGACCGATAATCCGTATGGTCCAGAGGGCGGCTTGCATTATGTGCGTACAATCGACTATCCGCCCTACACGTCTAACGGAGACAGAAATAAAAACCATCCTCTCAATTACTTCGCCGGTCTTGCAACGACTATGTATCCGGCGTTCGAGGCGTATCCAGAGCCGTCGGGTATAAACGGTTCGATGACGGGTTGGTTCGGCAATAAGCGTGTACGTATTCATGGCGTTAAGGACGCTAATTTATACTTTAGCGGTGATAATCCTAATGGTGTATATTGTACAGATCATAGATGGCAACGCGTCAGTACAGAAGGTAACCAGACGATCATTCCCGCCGGAACTCCGTTTGTTCCCGATACGGCGATCGTGTATAAGGATGCGATTTCGGTAATCTATACCGGTACGAACGACGAGATGGGTAAAGAAACATATAATAACAATAAAGATCCTGATATCGATCACACGACATACATAAATATGATCGCCGATACGGTAGCCAAGATTCCGTCGGGCCGTTATGTCGTCGTATCGACGCTTTCGATAAATCAACGCTCCGACGAGAGCGAGGCCGCATTCGCGGAGAAGTTCGGTGAGCATCACCTCAACCTTCATAAGATGATGGAGCGTTACGGCGTCTTGGTCGCGAACAAGCTCGGCATTACCGGTGTTAAGACCTGGGACGCTCTTGACGGCAGCGGTCTTATGAATACCGGCGACTCAGTTCATCCGAACGAGAAGGGCTATCAGGTTATCGCCTATTTCCTCAAACAGAAGCTTATTGATCTTGAATACATCGAAGGCGAGCGTGATGATGATATCGTATTCGGCGATGGTAATACGGATGATCCGGGCGAAGATACACCTCCTGTCGAGAGTGCTGTTGTCACAAACGCGATGCCTGAAGCTTCGTGGGGTTATACCGTCAGCGGTCTCGGTGATAACCGCAATGAAGTCGCCGTTGTCTTTACTAATGAAAACGCGAATATGACTTGGACCGTTCCTCAGAACCTCAAGAATGTCCAGTTCCTCGTTGTCGGTGGTGGCGGCGGCGGCGGTGCGGTTAACGGCGACACGCGCACGGCAGGTGCCGGTGGCGGCGGTGGCGGCGTTGTTACCGGCTTGGTAGCCTCTATAGAAAAGGATTCGACTATAACTATTAATGTAGGTAAAGGCGGTGTAGCGGGCCAAAAGGGTGTAGCAGGGAACGGTAATAATTGGGCGGCTGCGAGTGGTGGAGATAGTATCATAACTTATGGCGATAAACTTACGGTAACAGCGTACGGCGGCGGTGGCGATGATGGTGCTTCCAGCGCGACGGCTGCTGTAGGTAACGCTGGTAAGACGGGTGGTTCTAGCGCTGGTTCTCGCCCTGGGTGTGATACAGAAACGCAACCTAAGGCGAAAGATAGTTGTGTTGTCTCTGGAGATGGATTGATAATCTGTTCGGAAGTGTTCGGTAACGCCGGTGGTGCAGGCGCTAATGTAGTAGGTCCGTCTGAGCAATATTGGGCGGCTGGTGGTGGCGGCGGCGCTACTGAAGCTGGGTTCGCGGCTACTTCGTGGATAGACTGGGATGATTTTAATACTACGCCTGTAGGTAAAGGTATTCACGGCGGTGATGGTGGCGCCGGCTTAATAAGTGATATTACAGGCGAGACATTAGTTTATGGCTCGGGCGGCGGCGGCGGCTCAGGCGGCGCAAATGAATTGTTAGGCGGTAATGGCGGTATAGGCGCAGGCTCGGGTAAAACCGCCGCGACAACTGCGACATCTACAGCTTCGATAAATGCATTAGCTAACCAAGGCGGCGGCGGTGGCGGCGGTTATAATGAGGGCGGCTCCGGCGGCTCGGGCATCGTGGTTTTCCGTTATACCGTCGCGCCTCAATCGCCGTCGGTTGACGGTACGGATTATGCTGCCGACGAGGTGTTCGATCACGCCAAGGTTTTAAAGCCCGTCAAGTATCCCGGCAATCCTGAAGTTACGACCAACACGGTTGACGGCGTTGAGGTTATTACCGTTACATTCGGCGGTCTCTCCGACGAAGTTCCTTCGTGCTATAATGTCACCAAGGTTGCTGACGATAACGGTTATCAGATTGTTCTTGCGATCAAGGACGAGTTCAAAAATCCCGTTATCGCCAACTCTGCGGATAACGCGACTCACGCGATCTGGGTCGAGAACGGCAAGGTTAAGATTCATCTTGAGGGAACTCACAATAAGCTTCATTACTCGCTTATGACGTCGACATCGCTTGAGGCGGGCGTATTTTGGACGACGGCGAACGGCAAATGGTCCGACAACGCCAACTTCGAGTTCGGCGACGGCGACAAAAAGCTTGACGACGTTCGCTTCTTCAAGGTGGGAGAAGTCTCCGACGAGCCGATCGTAACAGAATAAGAAAGATATTAAACTGCTAAAAAAGACGAGCTTCCTAAAAAGGGGGGCTCGTTTTTTTTTAGTGCTTCAACGTCCTTTTAGACAGTTGTAGTCTTGTGCCGTTTGCCAGAGTAAACGAAGATGAAATTACGTTTTGCTGAAATTTCGTAGATCGGAACGGACTATGGGTGAATTGCGGAGGTTGGGTGCGTTTGGTATACTATTCCAATCATGAAAAGAGTATTATTGTTTTTACTTACAAACATCGCGGTGATGATCACACTCGGTATCGTCGCGAATATCGCCTGTGCATTTCTCGGAACGACCGTTGCCGAATTGATAGGTCCGGAATGGGCGTATCTGGCCATTTTCGCTTTCGTATACGGTATGTTCGGCGCTTTTATCTCGCTTCTCATGTCGAAGCCTATGGCCAAGTTCGCCTGCGGAGCGAAGGTCATAGACGGATCGGAAGGAGCGGCCGAGCGCTGGCTGGTCGATACGGTCGCCGATCTCGCCCGCCGCGCCAACATAAAGACGCCGGAGGTCGCCATTTACGAGGGTGCCGCCAACGCATTCGCGACCGGCGCTTTTAAGAACAGCGCTCTCGTCGCCGTTTCGACGGATATCATGCGCCAGATGACGAAGGAGGAACTTCGCGCCGTTCTCGGCCATGAAATCAGCCACGTCGCCAACGGCGATATGGTTACGCTTACGCTTGTGCAGGGCGTTCTCAACGCGTTCGTCATCTTCTTCTCGCGTATGCTCGCGAAAGTTCTTTCGTCGAACGGCGAGAACCGCCGCTCTTCAAACGGCACTTATTTTCTTTTAGTGATCGTCTTCGATATAGTTCTCGGCCTTTTGGCGTCTCTTATCGTCTTTGCGTATTCCCGCCGCCGCGAATACGCCGCCGACGCAGGATCGGCTAAACTTCTGGGTACACCGTCGTCGATGATCGCGGCGCTTAAGCGTCTCGGAAATCTTCAGCCTGGGACTCTGCCCGATTCGCTTAAAGCCATGGGAATCGCCGAAGGAAAACGCACGTCGATTTTTTCGACCCATCCTTCGCTCGACGATCGTATCGCGGCGCTCAATAAATTTTATATAAGTTAAAATTTTCTTTCTTTTTTAAAATGAATTCGGAAATACTCGCAAGAATGGAGGGCGAAGTCGGTGCTTCGTCCCGCCAGATTTCAGCCGTTGAAAAACTTCTCGGTGAAGGCAATACCGTTCCGTTCATCGCGCGTTATCGAAAGGAAATGCACGGAAATCTCGATGAGGTCGCCATCGGCAAGATTCAGGAGCGTCTGACGTATTATACGGAACTTGAGTCCCGCAAAGAGACGATTCTTAAATCCATTGCCGATCAGGAAAAACTTACTCCAGAGCTCGAGAAAAAGATTCGTGAATGTTATCAAAAGTCGGCTCTTGAAGACCTCTATCAGCCTTATAAGCCTAAGCGCCGTACACGCGCCCAAGTCGCTAAGGAGAAGGGCTTTGGACCTCTCGCGGAATCGATATGGAGCGGCGACGAGGCGGCGGCTCTCGCGGCGTCGGATGAGGAGCTTCAGTTCGCGAGAGACATTATCGCAGAGCGCGTCGCCGATATGGCCAACGTGCGCGGCTATATCCGTCAGCTTTTCGCGACTAAGTCGACCGTTAAGAGCGAGGTCGCCTCGCCGAAACCGACGGAGCCTACGAAGTTCGAGCAGTATTACGAATTTTCGGAGTCGATCTCAACGATCCCTTCGCATCGCTATCTGGCCATTCGCCGCGGTCAAAAGGAGGGTGTACTTTGGGTTAAGCTTGAGCTCGATAAGGAGCTCGCGCTCGAGGGGATAATGGATTTAGTTTTAAAGGAGACGAGTGGGGTTTCGCCGCGCGGCGTTTGCGAGCGCCAGATTACGCTCGCCGCGGAAGACGCGTATAAGAGACTTCTGGCTCCGTCCTGCGAGGTCGATGTGACAGTCGACAAAAAGATGGAGGCCGATCGCGCGGCGGTCGAGGTTTTCGCCGAGAATCTCCGTCATCTTCTTCTTGCCGCGCCTTTGGGCGAGAAGGCGGTTTTAGCGATTGACCCCGGCATCCGTACGGGCTGCAAGGTCGCGATGATGGATTCTACCGGCAAGTATCTCGGCAAGACCGTGATTTATCCCCAGCAGAATCCCCAGGAAGCCGCTAAAGCGATCGCGATGATCGTCAACAGGTATCGCCCCGAGGCCGTCGCCGTCGGCAACGGAACGGCCGGTCGCGAAACCGAGACGTTCGTCCGCCAGACTTTAAAGAAGCTGCACGATCAGCATCCAGAAATTCCTACTCCCATGGTCGTGAGCGTCAGCGAGTCGGGCGCGTCGGTTTATTCTGCGAGCGAGATCGCGCGCAAGGAATTCCCAGATCTCGATCTTACCGTCAGAGGAGCGATTTCGATCGGTCGCAGACTCCAGGATCCTCTCGCCGAACTCGTCAAGATCGACCCCAAGGCGATCGGCGTCGGTCAGTATCAGCACGATGTCCATCAGCCGCTTTTAGGTTCGAAGCTCGACGAAGTCGTCGTTAGTTGCGTGAACGGCGTCGGTGTTGAGCTTAATACGGCTTCAGCCCCGCTTCTGGAGCGTGTTTCGGGCGTTGGTGCGTCGCTCGCCAAGGCGATCGTAGAGTGGCGTAATGAGAACGGTAAGTTCACGAGCCGTGAAGATTTAAAGAAGGTTAAGGGGCTCGGCGCAAAAGCGTTCGAGCAGTGCGCGGGATTCCTGAGAATCCGCGGGGCGAAGAATCCGCTCGATTCGTCGGCGGTCCACCCCGAAAGATATGAACTCGTCAACAGGATGGCGCTCGATATGGGCGTAGGGCTCGGCGAACTCGTCGGCAATCAGTCCTTAGCCTCGAAGATCAATATCCGTAATTACATTACTAATGATGTCGGTGAACTTACTTTAAAGGATATCGTTTCGGAACTGGCAAAGCCTGGGCGCGATCCGCGCGCCGTTTTCGAGCCGCCTAAATTCCGCGACGATGTCACGAAAATCGAGGACGTCCGCGAGGGAATGAAGCTCGAGGGCGTTGTTACGAACGTGACGGCGTTCGGCGCGTTCGTCGATATCGGCGTTCATCAGGACGGGCTTATCCATCTTTCGGAACTGAGCGACAATTTCGTCACTGATCCCGCGAGCGTCGTAAAGGCCGGCGACAGGCTTAAGGTTACCGTAATCGGCGTCGATCTCGCGCGTCAGCGCATTTCGCTTTCGGCGAAGACGAATCCGACCGTCGGAGCATCTCCGGCCAAGGGCGGGACCGCGGTTTCGCGTGAACCTAGAAGGGCGCGTACCTCGTTCGCTCCTAGCTCAGGCTCGGGCTTTAGCTGCAACCCGTTCGCGAACTTGTAAAAGCTCATTTTTGGTCATAGGTATTGCATTGGATGGGCTAAAAGTATACCTTAGCCACCAATAATGCCGCCAAGAAGCCCGCCGAGAAGGGCGCCCCCGAGAGTTATCCAGGCGTTGTCATCATCGCAGTGATGGTGTTCTACACGGTGAATAGTGCGAACTGGAGCGTGATGCTTATTTTTCTGTTGCTTTTATCTTGCGCTTTAAATCCCCGGTTCGTAAACTTTGGTCACTTCTTTTTCACAATAATATGGTATAATATTCAAGATTTTCTCAAAAAGAGATTTTTTCAAAAACGATAAAGAAGTTCAAAGACAATGATGGACAAGCATTACGACGCTAAGTCAGCCGAAGCAAAGTGGTATCCGCTTTGGGAGAAGAACGGTTATTTTCATCAGGAGCCTCGCGACGGCGAGAGCTATTCCGTAGTAATTCCGCCGCCGAACGTGACGGGTATTCTTCACATGGGTCATGCGCTTAACCAGACGATTCAGGATATTCTCGTCAGATGGCGCCGTATGCAGGGTAAGAATACGCTTTGGCTCCCCGGTACCGATCACGCCGGCATTGCGACTCAGAACGTCGTCGAGAAGGCGCTTCGCAAGGAGGGTAAGCGTCGTCAGGATCTCGGGCGCGAGGCTTTCGTCGAGCGTGTCTGGGAGTGGAAGAAGCAGTACGGCGGAACGATCGTTCATCAGCAGCGTATGCTCGGCAATTCAACCGACTGGTCGCGCGAGCGCTTTACGCTCGACGAGGGTTGCTCGAAGGCTGTCGCGAAGGTCTTTACTCAGCTTTACAACGAGGGCCTCATCTACAAGGGCAACTACATCGTAAACTGGTGTCCCCGTTGCGGTACGGCTCTCGCGAATGACGAAGTCGAGCACGAGGCGAATCACGGCCACCTCTGGTATGTCCGCTATCCCGTCGCGGGCAGCGCCCTCGGCGCGAAGGGCGAGCTTAACAAGGACTATATCTGCGTTGCGACGACGCGTCCTGAAACGCTTCCCGGCGATACGGCGGTCGCGGTCAATCCGAAGGACGAGCGTTTCGCCGCGATTGTCGGCAAGAACGTCATTCTTCCTCTCACGGGCCGCGAGATTCCCGTTCTCGCCGACGATTATGTCGAGAAGGAGTTCGGTACCGGTATCGTTAAGATTACGCCCGCACATGATCCTAATGACTTCCTCGTAGGTAAGCGTCATGGTCTCGAAGAGATCAACATCATGACCGACGACGGCCACATGAACGAGCTCGCGGGCGCGAAGTATGTCGGCATGGACCGCTTTGAATGCCGTAAGGCGCTTGTTGCCGATCTCGAGGCTGAGGGCTATCTCGATCATATCGAAGATTACGACAATCAGGTCGGCCACTGCTACCGTTGTCATGAGGTCGTCGAGTCGCGTCTTTCGAAGCAGTGGTTCGTCAGGATGAAGCCGCTCGCCGAGCCCGCCATCGCGGCGGTCAAGTCGGGCGAGGTTAAGTTCGTTCCCGAGCGCTGGAGCAAGATTTACTTCAACTGGATGGAGAACATTCAGGACTGGTGCATCTCGCGTCAGCTCTGGTGGGGGCATAGAATTCCTGCGTACACGCTTTGTGGGGAACGGGGAACGGGGAACGGGGAAGACGAGTTGGTGTTTGTTGCCGAGACCGCCGAGGAGGCGCTTGAGCAGGCGAAGGCCAAGACGGGCAACGCCGCTTTGACGCTCGCCGATCTCGAGCAGGATCCCGATGTTCTCGATACGTGGTTCAGCTCGTGGCTTTGGCCTTTCTCGACTCTCGGCTGGCCCGAGAAGACGCCCGATCTCGATAAGTTCTATCCGACGAGCGATCTCGTAACCGCTCAGGATATCATTTTCTTCTGGGTTGCGCGCATGATGATGGCGGGCATTCACTTTATGGGTAAGCCTCCGTTTAAGAATATCGTCATTCACGGTATCGTTCGTGCGGCTGACGGCTCGAAGATGTCGAAGTCGAAGGGTAACTCGCTCGATCCGCTGGAGCTTATCGACGCGTATTCCGCCGACGCTCTCAGATTCTCTATCGCGCTCATTACTTCGCTTGATTGCGATACGAAGGTCAATAAGGAGAAGTTTGAAATCGGCCGCAATTTCTGCACGAAGATCTGGAACGCCGCGCGCTTTATGGAGATGCAGGAGGCGAATATCGCTGAGCGCGTCTCGATGGCCGACATTAAGGATTTGACGAGCGATGAGAAGCACATTCTCTGGGCGACGGACATCGCTTGCAAGAAGCTCGGCGAAATTCTCGAGAACTACCGCATTCAGGACGGTGCGCTCGCGGTTTACGATTTCTTCTGGACGCAAATCTGCGACTGGTATGTAGAGTATGCGAAGGACGCTCCCGATAAGGTTCGTGCGTTCGCCGTATTGCGCGACGTATTCTTTAAGGCGCTTAAGCTCCTTCATCCGTATATGCCGTTCATTACTGAAGAGGTCGCTCATCAGCTCGGCTATCTCAAGGACGGCGAGACTATTATGCTCGCGGAATTCCCGAAGGGTTATTCTGACGAAGAGAAATCGGCATGGGGACTTAGCGAAGAGGTTTACGAATTCGTCAACGCCAAGCGCGAGGCGATTACGGCTCTTCGCGCGCTCCGCGCGGAGTACAAGGTTTCGCCTGCAGTTTTCGTTAAAGCGACGATCGCGACCGATGATAACCGCGCCGCGCTTGAAGTTGAGTCGCTTAAAAAGGCGATGCGCGCCGAGGCGATTGACTTTACGGCCGCTGGTGCAGATCTTCCGATGCCCTCAAAGCTTACGAAATTCGGTACGGTCTATCTTAGTCTCGACGGTCTCGTCGACAAGACCGCCGAATCGAAGCGCATCGCGGCTGAACTCGCCAAGCTCGCAGGCTTCATCAAGGCGTTCGAGGCCAAGCTTTCGAACGAGAACTTTGTCGCTCATGCTCCCGAGGCCGTTGTCGCCGACGCCCGCAAGAAACTCGCCGACAACAAGGAGAAGGTCGCGCAGCTCGAAAAGCTCGCTAAGCTCTTCGCGTAAAAATTGAAAGCGCTCGTTCTCGGCTACGGTATAAGCGGTAAGGCCGCCGAAAAGACCCTTAAAGAAAAAGGGTATGAGGTTGATGTTGCCGAAGGGTATGATCTCGTTGTCGCGAGTCCCGCTATTGCAGTTAAGAGCGAGCTTCAGCTCGGTGTCGAGAAGCTTAAGTCGCGCGGCGTCAAGCTTCTCGCCGTTACCGGCTCGAAGGGTAAGTCGAGCGTCGTTAAGCTCGTTGCCGAGGCGCTTAATCTTTCTGGGCGTAAGGCCGTAGCGTGCGGCAATTACGGGCTCGCCGTATGCGATGTTGAAGATTGCGAATGGGCTGTAGTTGAGGTTAGTTCCTTTCAACTTGAGACGACGTCGCTTGCGCCGGGGACATTTGAAGCGGCGACAGTCTTAAATTATCAAGAAGATCATCTAGATCGTCACGGTTCTGTCGAGCTTTACCATTCGCTTAAAAGGCGTCTTCTCGAGATGGCCAAAATCGCCGTCGAGACCTGCGATGAGGCTAATGATGCGCCGCTTCTTGAAGGCTCGTATTTCGATAATTCGATTCTTCGGTCGAATGGATGCCGCGCTATAGCGCTTTTGCGGACGGCTGGGCTTAAAGACAGCGAGATCCGCGAGGCGTTTTTGAAGTTTGAGCCGCTTGCCCACAGAATGAACGAAATAGGCGTTTTTCGCGGGATTAAGTGCATTGATGACTCTAAAGCGACGTCGCTTGCGGCGATGGCGGCGGCGATTGAGATGGTTAAAGGCCCTGTTAGGCTTATCGCGGGAGGGAGAGCGAAGGGCGATAATCCAAAAATTATTAAAGAACTCTTGACGAAACGGGTCAAAAAAGTGTATCTTATAGGCGAATGCTCAAATGCGTTTTTTGAAGCATGGTCTAAGGATGTAGATTGCGAAATCTGCGGCACTTTAGATAAAGCTGTTAAAAGTGCGTTTAAAGATGCGGAAAGCGGCGAAAACTTACTGTTATCGCCAGGGACCGCGAGCTATGATCAATTTAAAAACTACTCGGAGCGCGGCGAAAAATTCGCGTTTTGGGTGAAACAAGAAGGAAAATAAAAAAATGAATAAACTCGGTTTGGTTCTCTCGCTCGCTGCCGTCGCGGCCGTTTCCGGATGTCTTGATCCTCAGTATAGGAGCAAGCGTACAACAACTCAGGAGCCTACGGTTGGTAAGCCTGCAGTTTCCTCCGAACCTGTTGAGCCTGTTACTCCCGTCGATGTTACGCCTGATCCTGCTCCGGCTGTGAATGTTGATGTTGTCGATACGCCTGCTCCTAAGCCTGTCGAGGTCAAGCCGGTTGTGAAGGAACCTGAGTTCACGACTTACATCATTCAGCGCGGCGATACTCTTTCCAAGATTTCCAAGCGTTACAATATCAAGATCGACGCCATTAAGGCCAACAATCCCCAGATTAAGAATGACGTTATCCGTCTTGGTCAGAAGATCAAGCTTCCCGGAAAGGTAGATGTCGGTGAGCAGACAGTTCCTGCAGGGGCGTTCGCTTCAAATCAGACGAAAAGGCCTGCACCCGCTGCCGCTAGTAAGAAAGATCCTGCTCCTGCCAAGGCTTATACGGGCGCCACCAAGGAGTATATCGTAAAGAACGGTGATACGCTCGGCGGTATTGCCATCGCCTCGGGTCTTACCGTTCGTCAGCTTAAGGAGTTGAACGGCCTTTCTAAGGATATCATTCGCGTTGGCCAGAAGCTTAAAGTTCCCGCTTCCAAGGTTGAAAAGAAGGCTGCTCCCGTATTGACTAATCAGAAGGTTGCTGAAAAGAAAGTTGATACGGTAAAGCCGACTGAAGCTGCAGCAGATAAGCCTGTTGTCGCGGATGAAGCCGATAAGGAAGAGCCTGTTGCGGATACGCCCGCCGTTGAGCCTGTTCCCGCCCCTCAGCCTGCCGCAAAAACCGACGCTAAGTATGTCGACTATACCGTCCAGGATGGTGACGATCTTTTCGAAATCGCTCTTCGCGAGCATTTGACCGTTCCTGAACTCCGTGAAATCAACAATCTCGGTCCGGATGATAAGGTTGAACCGGGAATGGTTATTAAGATTCCCGCTCCCGCGCTCTAAGATAAGTGCGTAAGAGTGTTTTATATGCCTTGGGCCTGGTTGTCGCGTTGCTCGTGGCGCTGGGCCTGATTGTTCTTTTCAGCGCGAGTGAAATACGCGCGTCCTTGCGCTATCATGATTCTCTCTTCTTCGTGAAGAGACAGTGCGTGTTTATTTTTACGGGCCTGGTTATGGCGGTTGCGGTCGCGATGTTCGATTACCGCAACTGGAGGAATCACTGGGGGTTGACGGCGACATTGTTTGTCGGTGTCGTACTGGCCCTGTTGTTTGTCTTCTGCTACGATCCGATCAAGGGTTCCCAAAGATGGATACCTCTCGGGCCGATAAATTTTCAGCCTGCTGAATTCGCTAAGCTTACGACTATTCTTGCCGTCAGCGTATGGCTCGACCGCGTTGCGTCGCGGATTGAAACATTCCGTTACGGAGCCGCAATCCCCGTAGTTATAATAGCGTTCTTGGCCCTGCCTGTTTTCTTTCAGCCCGATTTCGGCTCTGTTATGGTTATCGGTACGGTCGGATTCATGCTGATGTTCGTTGCCGGCACCAGATTCTGGCACATGGCTCCTTTTTTCGGTCTGGGGCTTGCCTTGTTTGTCTGGAAGGTCGCCAATACGCCGAACCGTATGGCGCGTCTTTTTGCGTTTACCGGAATAACCGTCGAGGGCGGTGAAACGGCCGCGGCCAACGCCTCGCATCAAAGTGACATGTCGCTCGTCGCCATTAATCGAGGCGGGATTTTCGGCAAGGGGCTTTTACGTTCGATGCAGAAGCAGAATTATCTGCCCGAGGCGTGGACCGATTTTATTCTGGCGGTAGGAGCTGAGGAGATGGGGCTTATGTTCTCGCTCGCGGTCATCGTTTTGTTTCTGGTGTTTTTCTTTCTTTGTCTCCATATAGCGCGTCACGCCGCGGATCGCTTCGGTCAGCTCCTCGTTATCGGTATGACGTTCGCCATATTCTTCCCCGCGATGTTCAATATCGGCGTTGTCTGCGGAGCGCTGCCGACGAAGGGTATGGCGCTTCCGTTTTTCAGTTACGGCGGAACGCATATCCTCGCATCGTTCTTCGCGCTCGGAATAATTTTTTCCGTCGGCGTTCATGCCGTGAAAGACAAGAAGCGCGCTTTTCTCCGCAAGATCGTGAAAAACTGATTTTATGAGCGGCTCTTCCCAAGAACATCCGTTGACGGTTTCGAGACTGACTCTCGAAATTAAAGGGCTTTTGGAAGGCCGGTTCTCTAAAATTTTCATTGAGGGTGAGATCAGCGGACTTAAGCGCTATCCGAGCGGCCACGTCTACTTTACGCTTAAAGATGATGGCGCTCAGATTTCGGCGGTGATGTTTAAGTCTTATTTCGATCGTTGCCCTGTTCGTGACAGTCTAAAAGACGGAGCGAAAGTTTTACTTTTCGCTACAGCGACGGTTTACCCTCAGCGCGGCAATTATCAGCTCTCTGTTTTCGCGGCGAAGCTTGTCGGGGCCGGCGATTTGATGCAGCGTTATCTGGAGCTTAAAGACCGTCTCCAAAAGGAAGGTCTTTTCGATTCCTCGAGAAAGCGCCCGCTGCCGTTTCTGCCGCGTCGCATCGGTATTGTGACGAGTCCCGCCGGAGCGGTTATCCACGACATGTGCCGCGTCATGACGCGGAGGATGCCTAACGTCGAGATACGCCTTTTCCCCGCCAAGGTCCAGGGCGCCGATGCTCCCGCTTCATTGATTGCGGGCGTAAAATATTTCATCAATTCATCATCCGCCGATTTTAAGCCTGACGTGATTATCGTCGCGCGCGGCGGCGGCAGTTTTGAAGATCTGTTCTGCTTCAACGATGAGGGGCTTGTCCGCGCGATCGCGGCCTCTCCTGTTCCGGTCATCTCGGCGGTGGGTCACGAAACCGATTACACGCTTTGCGATTTCGTCGCCGATGTCCGCGCGGGAACTCCTTCCATAGCCGCCGAAATCGCCGTCCCGGAGAAGAAAGAACTTCTCAAGCGCTTGACTGCCGCGCTTTCTTCGGTTACTTCGTCTTTGCGCGGCAAATACGAAAATCAGTCGCAGCGCGTCGATCATCTTTCCGACAGGCTGGCGTATTCATTGCGCGAAAGGGTCGACTCCTGCGCGCGCAAGCTTCAGCGGTCCAGTTCATCGCTCGCGCTCCAGCTTGAATCGATGCGATCGAGATGCGCCGTGCATATAAAGACCATCAGCGCGTGTTCCGGTTCGCTGTCCGCTTCGCTCAATCTCGCGGTAGAGCGCATGCGCGCTAGGCTCGATCGGTCCGCCGCCAAGCTTTCGGTTCTCTCTCCGTATTCAGTTTTGGATCGCGGTTATTCACTGACGACCGATTCGGCAGGAGCGATTATAAAAAGCGCCGACGCCGTCTCCGCCGGAGACGAGATAGTCACGCGTTTCAAGACAGGTGAAATCAGGTCCGTGGTCAGAAGTCAGGGATTAGGGGATAGGAGTCAGGGGTAAGGAGTAGAACGGTGTATTACATAAACAAAATCGTGGGATTTCTTATAAGCCCGTTGGGTATCGCGATTGCGCTCGCGCTCTTTGCGGCGGTATTCGCGAGGTTGAAACGTGGTCGCACCGCGAAGTGGATGTGGATTTCCGCCGCCGTGTGGCTGTGGCTCTGGATGACACCCCTGATGACTCTTTTGGTCGGAACGCCGCTTGAGAACGGTTTTCTGACCGAAGGTAAAGTTCCCTCCGCGGAGAGTTATCCCGTTGCGGACGCAATCGTCCTTCTCGGCGGATCAATGGGCTCAAACGATGGATTGAGTTCATATGCCGAAATGTCCGCAAGTGCGGACAGAGTCTGGCAGGCGGCCAGACTGTGGAAGGCCGGCAAGGCTCCTAAAATAATCGCTACGGGCGACGGATCTCGCGAGAGTACGTTGGGGCTGCTGATCGAGTTCGGCGTTGACGGAAAGTGTGTGGAGTTTATTGATGCCCGCAATACCGAAGAGGAGGCGAAGGGGATTAAAGAAAAGAAGATTCTTCTGGTGACGAGCGCGTGGCATGCAAAGAGGGCGAGGATGATGTTTGAGAAGTATGCTCCAGGCGTTGAGGTTGTTTCATCGCCGGCGGATTTTGAGATGAACATGATGGTTGGGAAAACGCAATGGTGGAAATATTTTGGTGTTGATCCGTATACGTTCCATCTCAATTCCGTCGCGTTTCACGAATGGGTCGGAATCGTCGGCTATGCGCTTTTTAGGTAACTTTAGCAAGGAGGACCGAATATGAAAAAGGTAATGACATACGTTTTTGTATCATTGGCGGTCTTGACGTCGGCCTTTAACGCCTACGGAAAAGATCCTGTCTCTGTCGTCGGGAATCGGCAGACGGCCTTAAAGGACGTTATCGCCTCTAAGTGCGATATTATCCGCACGGATAAATGGTACGGTTACAACCGGATAGTGTTTAAGTTTGAAGGTCATGAGGCGTGGATCGTCGAGCCGAGCTGTGAGCCTCGAGCCGATCGCGCGTGGACATGGACGATGCAGTGGGCGGATGCGTTTGTCGAGCGCACGGGAGTTTTGGAACTTCTTGGTAAAGGCTGGCATCATGTGACGATCGATACGTTCCGTCACCGCATGAACGAAGAAGGGCTTCGTGTCAGCAGGGCATATCAGAAATTTCTTGTCGGGGAGCTTGGCTTTAAAGCAAAGGTGAATCTTGTAGGCATGAGCTGGGGCGGATTTTTCTCTACGCGGTACGCTTCGCGCTATCCCGACTGCGTTTCTAAAATTTATCTGGACGCGCCGCTTTTGGTGCTTGACCGTTTAAGAGGTCTGCCTGAGGCCGATACCGTTGAAAAGGCAGAGCGGATAATCGGACCGTGGGCGAGGATGGGAATTAAGTGCGGAGAGTGGAAGGATAATCCGGAGATGCCGGTCAATCTTGCGGGCAGACTCGCTAAAACCGGAATTCCGATCCTTCTTCTGTATGGCGGCGAGGATCAGACCGTGCCGCCGAAACTGAACAGCGAGGTTTTCATAGAAAGGTTCAAGGCCGCGGGCGGGAAAATCAACGTGAAAAGGCGGAATCTTTTCGGACACCATCCGCATGGTGAAGAGCGCGGGAGGACGGAAGTGATAACGCGCTTTTTTGAGGATTAAATTTAGTCTTGCCTAACTTGTGTGTACTATGAGATAATATAAATAGTTATTTCGTTATCGCTACTTTTTGATTTAATTAAAAAAGGACAATACCAATGAGCAACAACCTCGAAACGATGACGCCTGAGCTCAGGGCGTTCGTCGAAGAATGGAAGGCAAAGCCGGGTAATCTTATCATGGTTTTGCATCGTGTACAGCAGACCTACGGGTATATTCCCCGCGAGATCGCCATTGAGACGAGTGAGATTCTCGGCGTTCCGCTCGCCAAGGTCTACGGCGTTATTACGTTCTATAACTTCTTCCGTCTTCAGAAGGCCGGCAAGTACAACATTCAGGTTTGTCTCGGTACCGCGTGCTATCTCCGCGGCGGCGACGATATCATCAAGGAATTCGAGCGTCAGCTCGGCGTCGGCGTGAACGCCACGACTTCCGACGGGCTTTTCTCGATCGAGGCCGTGCGCTGCATCGGCTGCTGCGGTCTCGCTCCCGCCGTCGTCATCAACGGCGAAGTTCACGGTAAGGTCGTCACCGGCGACGTTACGCGTATTCTCAACATTTACCGCGAGCGCGGCTAAGAAAAAAGGAGTTTCAAAATGGCTAAACTTACTCTTGAAGATTTGCGCAAGATGCGCGAAGAGAAGCAGAAGGCGATGGATATGCGCGACAGCGCCAACAAGAACATCCAGGTCATCGTCGGCATGGGCACGTGCGGTATCGCCGCGGGCGCGAAGGACGCGTTCAGCGCTCTCATCGACGCGATCAACGAGAAGGGTCTCACCAACGTTCTCATCCGTCAGACGGGCTGCATGGGTCTTTGCCATTCCGAGCCCACGGTCGAGGTCATCATGCCCGAAATGCCCGCCATCATCTACGGTAACGTCGATGCGGCGACGGCCAAGGAAATCGTTGAGAAGCACATCGTCGGCCATCAGCTGATCGACAACAAGATCTGCGACCGTCCTTCGATCGACATCATCACCAACGGCTGAAAGATCTAAGGAGCAAATATCATGGCATTTGAATCATACGTATTGGTTTGCGGCGGCACCGCGTGCGTGTCGGGCGGCGGTGACAGCGTCGTCGAAACGTTCAAGAAGGAACTCGAGGCCGCCGGTCTCGCCGAGAAGGTTCAGGTAGTCGTTACCGGCTGTCTCGGTTTCTGCGAACAGGGTCCGCTCGTCAAGATTCTTCCTCAGGGCACGTTCTACGTTCAGGTCAAGGCCGAGGACGTCAAGGAAATCGTCGCCGAGCACCTCATCAAGGGCCGCGTCGTTTCGCGCCTCTGCTACGATCCCGATCAGGCTAAGAAGCTCGTGGCCGATGCCAACATTCCTTTCTATCAGAAGCAGTACCGCGTCGTTTTGAGAAACTGCGGCGTCATCGATCCCGAGAAGATCGAGGATTACATCGCCCGCGACGGCTACAAGGCTCTCGAGAAGGTTCTCTTCGAGATGACGCCCGAGCAGGTCGTCGAAGAAATGCTCAAGTCGGGTCTCCGCGGCCGCGGCGGCGCGGGCTTCCCCACCGGCATGAAGTGGAAGTTCGCCCAGCAGCAGCCCAAGGGCCAGAAGTACATGGTCTGTAATGCCGACGAGGGCGACCCCGGCGCTTATATGGACCGCTCCACTTTGGAAGGCGATCCCCACTCCATCCTCGAAGCCATGACGATCGCGGGCTTCGCGATCGGCGCTTCGAAGGGCTACATTTACATCCGCGCGGAATATCCGCTCGCCATTCAGCGTCTCGAGATCGCCATCAAGCAGGCCCGTGACCTCGGACTTTTGGGCGAGAAGATTCTCGGCAGCGACTTCGATTTCGACATCGAGCTCCGCTTCGGCGCCGGCGCGTTCGTCTGCGGCGAAGAGACGGCTCTTCTCCAGTCGATCGAGGGTAACCGCGGCATGCCTAAGCCCCGTCCTCCGTTCCCGGCGGTCAAGGGTCTCTGGGGCCGTCCGACGGTCATCAACAACGTCGAAACGCTCGCCAACATTCCCGTCATCATCAACAAGGGCGCCGAGTGGTTCAGCAAGATCGGCACCGAGACCTCGAAGGGTACAAAGGTCTTCGCTCTTACCGGTAAGGTCAACAACTCCGGCCTCATCGAAGTTCCCATGGGTACGACGCTCCGCGAAATCATCTTCGATATCGGCGGCGGCATCCGCGGCGGCCACGAGTTCAAGGCCGCTCAGACGGGCGGTCCTTCGGGCGGTATTATTCCTCCCCAGTTCCTCGACACTCCGATCGACTACGAAAACCTCGCGAAGATCGGCTCGATCATGGGTTCCGGCGGCTTGATCGTCATGGACGAGACCGACTGCGTGGTCGATATCGCCAAGTTCTACCTCGACTTCACGGTCGACGAGAGCTGCGGTAAGTGCTCGCCCTGCCGTATCGGCGGCCGCAAGCTTCTCAACTATCTCAACAAGATTACCGACGGCCGCGGCGTCGAAGACGACATCAAGCAGCTTGAGGCGATTTCCGACGCGATGTGCAAGGCTTCGCTCTGCGGTCTCGGTCAGACGGCGGCCAACCCCGTCAAGTCGACCTTGAGATACTTCATGGACGAATACATGGCCCACATCAAGGACAAGAAGTGCCCCGCCGGCAAGTGCACGAAGCTCATCAGCTACGTCATCGAAGCCGAGAAGTGCAAGGGCTGCACGCTCTGCGCACGCAAGTGCCCCGTCAACGCCATTACCGGCACGGTCAAGAATCCCCACGTGATCGACCAGTCCAAGTGCATCAAGTGCGGTCAGTGCATCGCGAGCTGCAAGTTCGGCGCCATCTCGGTCAAGTAACAGGAAAGGTCTTACAACAATGTCTGAAGCTACAGAAATGATCAGCCTTGAAATCAACGGCCAGTCCGTTACGGTTGCCAAGGGCTCCACGATTCTCGCGGCTGCCAAGGCCGCCCACATCAAGATACCCACGCTCTGCTACCATCCCGATCTCAAGGCCGGTGCGAGCTGCGGTATCTGCGTCGTCCGTCAGCTCCTTCCGAGCCGCACCGAGCCCGGTAAGTTTGTGCCTTCTCCCAAGCTTCTTCGCGCCTGCTGCACCGAAGCGACCGAGGGTATGAAGATTCTGACCCACGACCCCGATATCGTTCAGGTCCGCAAGACCGTTCTCGAGCTCATTCTCGCGAACCATCCTTCCGACTGCCTGCAGTGCCCCCGTTCGGGTTCCTGCGAGCTCCAGAACATCGCCGCCGATTTCGGCATCCGCGATATTCCGTTCCCGAAGGAGGTAATCCACCGCGATAACGATACCTCGACTCCTTCGCTCGTTCTCAATCCCGACAAGTGCATCAAGTGCGGCCGCTGCGCTGAAGTGTGCCAGCAGATGCAGAACGTCTGGGCTCTCGAGTTCATCGGCCGCGGCGAAAAGACCGTCATGGCTCCCGCAGCCGACGTTAAGCTCGCCGAGTCGCCCTGCATCAAGTGCGGTCAGTGCTCTGCCCACTGCCCCGTCGGCGCGATTTACGAGAACGACGAGACGGCTAAGGTCTGGGCGGCTCTCCGCGATCCCGCCAAGACCTGCATCGTCCAGATCGCTCCCGCCGTCCGCGTCGCTCTCGGCGAAGCTTTCGGCATGAAGCCCGGAGAGCTCACGACCGGTAAGATTTACGCGGCTCTCCGCATGCTCGGCTTTAACCAGGTGTTCGATACGAACTTTTCCGCCGACGTCACGATCATGGAAGAGGGTACCGAGTTCATCAAGCGCTTCACCTCCGGCGGCAAGCTCCCGCTCATCACGAGCTGCTGCCCCGCGTGGACCGACTGGATGGAGAAGTACGCTCCCGACTTCACCGAGAACTTCTCGTCTGCGAAGTCTCCTCAGCAGATGCTCTCCGCTCTCGCGAAGACATACTGGGCCGAGAAGAACAATGTCGCGTGCAACGATATCCACGTGACTTCCATCATGCCCTGCACGGCCAAGAAGTACGAGATCGCCCGCGACGAGCACATGAAGTCCTGCGGTTGCCAGGATACCGATGTCGTCTTGACGACCCGCGAGCTCGCTCGTATGATCAAGGCCGCCGGTATCGACTTCCTGAGCCTTCCCGAACAACCTGCCGACGATCTTCTCGGCGCTTACACGGGCGCCGGCACGATCTTCGGCGTAACGGGCGGCGTTATGGAAGCGGCTCTTCGTACGGCTTACTGCCTCATCACGAAGGAAGCTACACCTCCTTCGATCGACTTCAAGGAAGTCCGCGGTATGGAAGGCGTCAAGTCCGCCACGATCAAGATCGGTGACGCCGAGGTTAATGTCGCCATCGCTCACCAGATGGGCAATGTCGAGAAGGTCTTGAACCAGATCCGCGAAGACCTCAAGAACGGCGTCAAGCCGCGTTACGACTTCATCGAAGTCATGGCTTGCCGCGGCGGTTGTATCGGCGGCGGCGGTCAGCCCTGCCTCGCGACCGACGAGGTTCGCGCCGCCCGCACGGCGGGTCTCTACACCGACGACGAGAAGGCTACGCTCCGCATGTCGCACCTCAACCCTGAGGTTCAGGCTCTCTACAAGGATTACCTCGGCGAGCCCGGCAGCGAGAAGGCCGAAGAGCTTCTCCATACCCACTATCACAAGCGCGAAGTCTACAAGTTCGACTGATCGCCGTTGTGATAAACGGACGAAAGGTTCCGCTCTACTGGGCGGAACCTTTCTTTTTTGTTTTTTAGTAAATACCCGATTGACAAAACCGACAAAATATGAGATACTATATCTCATGTAGCACCCGTGGTGAAATTGGCATACACGCCAGATTCAGGTTCTGGTGCCGCAAGGTGTGTGGGTTCAAATCCCACCGGGTGCACCAAACTTTGGCCCCTTCGTCTATCGGCTAGGACATCTGGTTCTCATCCAGGAAAGAGGAGTTCGACTCTCCTAGGGGCTGCCAACCTATCAAACGAAAGTGCACTTGAGGAATGCGGCCGGTGAAGAAGGCTTTAAGGATTTTTCTCAATTACTTCTTTAAGGCGATGTTATGTCTCTTCATCGTCTTAATTTTGTTTTTAGGCAGTTTGTTTTTCCGTGAGCAGAAATTACCCCGTTTTGTTCTAGCCTGGATCACGGAATCGTATTCGACAGATAATTTTACCGTCAACTGCGAGGCGGCTTATTTCAGTTTCCGTTACGGTTTACGTCTTCAATATATATCACTTGCAGATACGACACTTGAAGATTCATTCACAAGGCCGGTCGCATGCGCAAAAGACGTTCTTTATGATTTCCTGGATGACAAGCTCGTCATTCATAATCTCGAATATAAAAGGCTTCCGGACAGTTATTATTCGCCTTCAGATTCCGACGCTCCTCCCGCGCCGGTGGAGTTTGACATGCCGGATATAAAAAATCTCGAGGTTACTCTGATTTCACCCTCGATATTGGGGTTAGAGCCTGATAAAGTGTTTTTCAACGTAAAGACTTCTCCGGACGAAAAGAAGATTCTGATTGACAATGTCGAAGTTGTTCTTCCCGGGCAGGACTGCGATACGACAGTTAACGGAAATCTCATCTGCGATCTTGAAAGCCAGACCCTGCAGTCCAAAATGAGCGGAGCCGCCACGCAACGCCAGATAAGACCGCTTCTGGAAACGCTGGCTTTAGATTCTGTTCTGCCGTATATGGACGCCTTTACCGACATTACAAGGCCTGTCAAAGCGGAGTGTGAAATTACTGCCGATATGTTTACCGGCGATTTTTCCATGTTTCTTGATTTGGACGTTGAAAAAATGGGCAGATACAATTCCGTTCCGATGGCATTTGCAGAAGGCGGCATAGAGTTTCATTCTAAAATTAATGACGACCATACGGCTATGGTCACAAAAGTTTCAGTAAACTCTTCCGAGGACTACGAGGGCAAATCTCTAACGGGTTGGCTGGCGGCAGATAATTTCAGCGGCAGGTTTAAAGTCAATTATGGTGTAAAAACCGGATTGAAAATCGAAGATTCGCTTAAAATCGCAGATTTTATGGATCCGTCCATGCTGAGTTTCGTTCGTTTCGATTCTTCATCTTTCGTGACGGTCGACGGCTTTACGGGTACAACTTCCGAGAACAGCGATTTGAATAAGATACGTGGAGTTTTCGAGTCGGAGCAAGGTTCCATCGACGGTTTTAAGTTCGTGGATTTGACGGGAGGGTATTCGTTGAATGACGACGTTATTGCGATCGACGCGGAGATGAAAGGTATCTGCGGCGGAAAGGTTAAATTGTCGACAACCGTATTCTGCGAAAAATTTGAAGAGGATAAGGCCCGTTTCAAGATAAAAGGGTCGTATCGAGACGGCTCGCTCAAAGAACTGGCCGATGCGCTTTCGTTCGATCTCGGAGAACGAAAGGGCGATGTCAGCATAGACCTCGACATATCGGGAGACTTTTCGACAAATATCTGGCAGACCGTAAACGGTAAAGGTAAAATAGAGGTCACTAACGGTCATCTTGCGAGGATGAAACTTTTTGCGGGTCTTACGGAGTCGCTGGCCGAGCGCGTGCCGGGCGTATCCTTTCTCGTAGATCAGACGCAGGCGTCGGCGGATGTCGTTTTTAAGAATGGCGTTTTAACCACTGAAAATCTTTATATCGACGGAGGAATGATATCGATTAAAGGCTGGGGGAGTTATGATATATCTCAGGACGATCTTGATTTTGTGATCCGCGTGCAATTTACCAGGGAGGAGTCGATCGCGGGGAAGATAGTGCATTATCTCACGTTGCCGTTCACAAAGCTTCTTCTCGAATTTAAGGTTTCAGGGCCGATAGACAATCCCAAATGGGAGAATATTCAAATCGTCGATAGGATTTTATAAAATATGAATTTAACAAGTCCAAGTCAGGTAAAAGCGTGGTGTATCGAGAACGGGTTTCATCCCAACAAGGTGTTGGGACAGAATTTTCTTATCGACAGAAATGCGCTTTTAGGTATAGTCGACGCAGGATTGAAAGAGATCGTCGATTTAAACGGAGCGAAGGTTCTGGAAGTCGGTCCGGGGCTCGGAGTTCTGACCGAGGAAATGCTTTCGCGCGGAGTTTCGGTAACGGCCGTGGAGAAGGATCCCGTTTTGGCTGCCCGTCTGAAGGAATCTTTGGGTTCTCCCGAAAAGCTTGACGTCGTCGCAGGCGACGCATTGAGGTATATTTCGGAGGGCGGCGCCGAAATTCAATATGACGCGATGGTTTCCAATCTGCCTTACCAGGCGGGGACCAGAATTCTGCTTGATCTCGTCATCGCCCGCCGTATTCCCTCGATGACGGTTCTTGTTCAGACGGAGGTAGCCGAGCGTCTCGCGGCGCCCGAAGGATCTAAAACGCGTTCCTTGTCGGGAGTCTGGGCGCAACTTGATTATGATGTTAAAATCTTGCGTAAGCTTCCTCCGAGTTGCTTCTGGCCCAGACCCCAGATATGTTCGAGTGTTGTCAAACTGGTGCGCCATGACAGAAATATCGCACTTTCTGCGGAAGAACGCAAACTTTTTCACAGTTTGACAAAAAGAGCATTCGAACATCGTCGCAAACAACTTGGCAGCATATTCAAAGATTTGATACAATCTACGGCAAGAGCAGAGGTGCTCTCTAACGAAGATTGGATAACTTTAGTGAAAGGACTGATAAATGAAAACGCCTGAAGAATTGCTTAAGGACAACGGTTTTGTTCTCGCCGAAGAGATAAACCGTCAGGCTATGCTCACTTCGCTTCTCTCCGAAATGGAGAAGGGCCTTAAGGGTGAAAAATCTTCATTGATGATGATCCCGACCTATGTCGGTGTCAACGGCAAGATTCCCGAGGGTGCGAAGGCTATCGTTCTCGACGCCGGCGGCACGAACTTCCGCGGCGGCATCGTAACCATTCCTCCGGCCGTCGAAGACAAATGCAATCAGCCCATGCCCGGAACGAAGGGCGAGGTTGACGTTGAATCTTTCTACAACGCTTTCGCCTCCGAGGTGAAGCGTCTCGACGGAAAGGCCACGGTCGAGAAGATCGGCTGGTGTTTCTCGTATCCTGCCGAGGCGACGAGCGATCTCGACGCGAGGCTAGTGCGCTGGACCAAGAACATCGAAGCTCCCGGAGTCGTAGGCCAGTATGTCGGCAAGGAGCTTCTCGCCCGCACGGGCGGCAAGTCGATCGCCGTCGTCAACGACACCGTCGCCACGCTTCTCGCCGCTAAGGCCACCGAGGGAGATAAGACGTATTCTTCGTATATCGGTTTCATTCTCGGTACCGGAACGAATACCGCGTACGTCGAGAAGAACAGGAACATCGTAAAGCTTCCCGACGCCGACCCCGAAGGTTCCATGATCATCAACGCCGAATCCGGTTCCTTCGACAAGGCTCCCGACAGCGTCTTCGACAAGGCCGTCGACGCGAAGAGCGGAAATCCCGGCTTCGGACTTTTCGAGAAGAAGATCGCCGGCGCCTATCTCGGTCAGCTCGGGCTTGAGATCTACAAGGCCGCCGCCAGAGAGGGACTCTTCTCCGCCAAGGCCGCGTCGGCGATTCTCGGGCTCGGCTCTCTCGAGACCATGGATCTCGACAACTTCTGCGCCGCGTTCAAGAAGCCCGGCCGCGACAACGTTCTCGATACGATCTTCGCCGAGAGCGCCGACGCCGATGTCGCGCGCCGCCTCGGTATTCCCGTGTTCGAGCGCGCCGTCGTTCTCACGGCGATCCAGCTCGCCGCGTTCGTCATCAAGTCCGGCGAGGGAACGGACGCTTCCGCGCCCGTCGCGATCAACGCCGACGGTTCCACCTATTACAAGACGCGCGCCGTTCCGTTCGCCGACGATGTCCGCCGCGAACTCGACGAAATGCTTGTTAAGGATAGGAATATCCACTATACGATCACGCCTCAGGTCGATGACGCCCCCATGGTGGGCGCCGGCATCGCGGCTATGCTCTAAACGGTCAACGATACATGAAAAAACTGATTTTCTGCGCCGTCGCGTCCGCGACGGCCGTCGCGGGAGCCGTAGAAATCGACGGTTACGCGGCGACTGTCGGCAACGTAACGATCCTAAAGAGCGACGTCCGCGATGAAATGCTTCGTCGCGGCGTCGCGGACGAGAGCCGTTACGTTGAATTCCGCAACAGACTCATTGAGCGCGAACTCATTCTGAAAGCCGCGGCGAACGCCAAGCTGACGATGCAGGACTGGGTCGTCGAGGATCGTATCCGTACGATCGTCGACGACTCGTTCGGCGGAGACCGCACGAAACTTGAAGCGATGCTGATCGAGCGGAAAATTTCCGAATCGGACTGGCGCAGAAAAATTAAAGAGGATATGGTCGTGGCGGCGATGCGCTGGACCGTGATCGACAAGAATCTGACGGCCTCTCCCGCAGAAATGCGCGAGGAATACGAAAAGAACTCCTCCCGCTATTCGGCGGGCGACAGGGTGAGCGTTTCCGTCATTCTTCTTTCGCCTGAGAACGCCGGCAGGAAAGCGGAGATAACGCGCCTTGTCAAGACGGTCGGATTCAATGAACTCGCTAAAAGATATTCATCGGATAAGCGAGCCAAGGAAGGCGGAGTTTACAGGGATATCGTTCCCGGCGACGAGTTCAGCGAGGTGGTCTGCGAAGAAATCGCCAAGACCCCCAAGGGCGCGAT
Source organism: Kiritimatiellia bacterium (assembly GCA_017520845.1). Lineage (GTDB taxonomy): Bacteria > Verrucomicrobiota > Kiritimatiellia > RFP12 > UBA1067 > UBA1067. The sequence continues at coordinate 63,706 of JAFXEU010000005.1, forward strand.
TTCGCAGTGGATTGAAATCGCCGGCTGGAATTTTCTTCTGCGTAAAGACGACGAGAAGAAATCGGCAAGGCGGCCTTTCGCCGACGCGTACGCGGATATCGAGGCGAACGTGAAAGCCGCGAAGGCGAAGCGCCTTTACGAGGAATGGATCGAAAGGCTTAAGGCGGAGACTTATATCAAGATACACTAAAAGATTGGATCATACAAAGATGAGAACATTGCCGTTCACTAAAGAAAAACTTGAAGAGATTACGCGGAAGTGGCCTACGCCGTTTCATATCTACGACGCCGCCGCGATACGCCGCAACGCCGAGCGTCTTAAAAAGGCATTCGCCTGGAACGCCGGTTTCCGCGAGTATTTCGCGGTTAAGGCCGCTCCCAATCCGTATCTGATGAAGCTTTTGAAGGAGTTTGATTTCGGTTCCGACTGTTCGTCGATGGCCGAGCTTGAGCTTGCCGAGCGCGTCGGAAATACGGGCGAGGCGATAATGTTCACGTCCAACGACACTCCCGCCGAGGAATTCCGCCGCGCATGGGAGCTCGGCGCGATAATCAATTTCGACGATATAACCCACTGGGATTATTTTCTCTCCTCGTGCGACGGGTTTGAGAATTTCAATTCGGATCTTCCGAGGCGTGTTTTCTGCTGCCGCTACAATCCCGGTCCTCTGAAGGGCGGGAACGCCATCATCGGAAAGCCCGAAGAGGCTAAGTACGGTTTTACACGTGAGCAGCTTTTCGACGGTTACGCGAAGATGAAGGCCGCGGGCGTTACGCGCTTCGGTCTTCATACGATGGTCGCCTCCAACGAACTCAACGCCGATTACATCATCGATACGGCTAAAATTCTTTTCGAGCTCGCCGGAGAAATTCACGAAAAGGTCGGAATAGATTTCGAATTCATCAACATCGGCGGCGGCATCGGCATCCCCTACAAGCCGGGCGACAAGGCGATGAGCCTTGAAACCGTCGGCGACGGAATCAGACGCGCGTACGAAGAGCTCGTCGACGCGAAAGGGTTGAAGCCGATTAAGCTTTACATGGAATGCGGCCGCTCGATAACAGGTCCTTACGGTTATCTCGTCTCGCGCGTGCGCCACATAAAGAGCACTTACCGTCTTTACGCCGGTCTCGACGCGTGCATGTCGAATCTGATGCGCCCGGCGCTCTACGGGGCGTACCATGAAATCGTCGTTCCCGGAAAGGAAAATTCCGACGTAACAAAGGTATATGACGTTACCGGGTCTCTTTGCGAAAACAACGACAAGTTCGCGATTCAGCGCGAGCTTCCCGTCCTGGAGCGCGGCGACATCGTCGTTCTCTGCGACGCGGGCGCCCACGGACACGCGATGGGCTTTCAGTACAACGGCAAGCTCCGCAGCGCAGAACTTCTTCTCGAGGAAGACGGCTCCGTCAGGGAGATCCGCCGCGCCGAAACGCTTGACGATTACTTCGCGACACTCGATTTCAGCGGTTTGTGAGCGCGGAACTTCTTTCCCCCGCCGGTGATTTTGATTCGGCCCTGGCTGCGTTCCGCGCGGGGGCCGATGCGGTTTACTGTTCGCTGGCCGAATTTTCGGCTCGGGCGTTCGCGAAAAATCTTTCGCGGGAGGAGCTTAAGAATCTCGTGCGCTATGCGCGAGCTGAAAGAAAGAAGGTATACGTCGCGTTCAATACGGTGATCGACGAGGGCGATCTAGAGCGCGCCGTTGAACAGCTTTCCGTTATAGCTTCGTGCAGACCTTCGGCGGTCATCGTTCAGGACCTCGGCGTCGCGCGCATCGCGCGGAAGCATTTCCCCTCGCTCGAGCTTCACGCCTCGACCCAGCTCGTCGCCCATAATCTCGAGGGCGTTCTCGCGCTGGGCGAGCTTGGCTTTAAGCGCGTTGTTCTCGCGCGCGAGCTGTCGATCGCTGAAATTTCCTCCATCGCGAAGCGTTGCGGCGACATTGAACTTGAATGTTTTATTCACGGTGCGCTGTGCTATTCCATTTCCGGTCTTTGTCTTTTTTCGGCGATGGAGAAGAACCGCAGCGGAAACCGCGGAAAGTGCGCTTACTGCTGCCGTTTGACCTATGAGTCCGAATCGGGCGGAAAGCCTCTCGCGTTTTCGATGAAGGATTTTCGACTGGGAGACGACGTCAAAAAGCTTGTCGACGCCTCGGTCGCCTCGCTCAAGATAGAAGGGCGCATGAAATCGCCTCTCTATGTCGCCGCCGCGACCGCTTATTACCGCGCGGTTCTCGACGGTGACAGAACAAAGGCCCGGATCGCTCTTGAAAATCTCGAAACTGTTTTTTCCCGCCGCACGACCGACTTGTATTTCAACGGGCCGAACGGCGATGTGATCGATGACACGAGTCTCGGGCATCTTGGCGCGTATGTCGGAAAACTCAAGCGGATTACCAAAGACCGCGACGGACGCAGTTGGCTCAGATTTCATACTTTGCGCGCGCTTGAGCGGCACGACGGGCTTCAGATACCCGCCCCCGGCGGCGGCAAGCCGCTCGGATTCGGCATAACCGAAATGCGTACCGCCATTTCCCGCAGCAACCAGTTTGAGGTTCCCGCCGATTGTGATGTTGAAATTCTTCTTCCTGATGACGAGCGCGAAGAATTCAAGCCGCTCAGGTTCGTCAAGGCCGGCGCAAGCATCTACTGTTCGATGTCCAACGAGGTGAAGCGTCTTCATCCTGTTCCCGGCTTCAGACCCGCCGATTATCCCGGATTCGTCGAGACCGATTTTAAAATCGAAATTTCGCCTCAGGAGATTTCCGTGGCCGCCGACGCCGAAGGCGTAATAGCGGAGGTGAAAATAAAAGGCGAATTCTCCAAGGCTAAAAATCCCGAGCGTACGTACGAGGCGGTGGAGAAGGCGTTTTCAAAACTCGGCGGAACCGATTACCGTCTAGGAGCGTTGAGCGTCGTCGATCCCGACCGTCTCTTCGCGCCGATAAGTTTTTTGAACGATTTAAGGCGTGATATCGTCGAGGAGCTTGATTATCTCCGCGAGAAGACCCGCCGGGCCGCTGTCGACGCCGCGCTAGAAGATGAACAGCCCGACGCCGCGAATTTCGGAAGACCGCATCTTTCAAAAACGCTTAAAATCCGTATGGGGCAGAAAGTGCCTGCGGGAGAGTGGGATGAGATCGTCATATCCGTAGGCGCGTCGGTTACGCCGGACGAATTGCGCGCGGCGTATCCTGATGTCCCCTCGCCGAGAATTGCGCTTCCCGTATTCACGTCTGAAACGGAGTATCAGAAGCTCCGTGTCGCGGTTAAGAGGTTTGTGCGTGAGGGTTTTGACAAATGGGAAGCGTCGGATCTTGCGACTTTGAAAACGTTGAAGTCTCTTGATGTTGCAGATATCACCGCCGATTGGACGCTTTACGCCTTTAATTCTTCCGCTCTTGCGGAGCTTAAGTCTCTAGGCGTGACGCGCTTTGTTGCGAGCCCGGAGAACGGCAGCGAGAATTTAACGTATCTTGCGGAAAGCGGTTATCCGATAGAGTTTCTCGCGCAACAGTCAACGCCGCTTTTTATTTCCCTTACGCCGCCTGCGGCTTTGCCGTCGAAGGAAAGCGGTTTTGTTTCGTTCAAGAGCGACTCTCTTTGGATTACAACGCGTCGCCTGCCGCGCGTATTCAATCCGCCCCGCGGGACGATAACCCGTATCGATTTAAGTTGGAGCAAAGAATGATAAAACGGACATTGAAAATATTGGCGAAGGTAGCATGGTTTATTCCCGCATTTCTTCTTTGGGCTTGTTATCCGCCGATCGGTGAGAGAACTGATGTCTTTTTTGCAATTGCGCCTCTTATTTGGTTTGCCCGGAATCGCGCCCCTGGAGAAAGTTTTAAACTTTGGTTCTGGAACGGATTTATTTTCTGGTTTGGGACTCTCGCGTGGATGCCTGCAATTGTAAAAAACGGTGGACCATGGCCGCTTGTTGTTATGGGCTGGGGCGGTCTTGCCGCGTATTGTGCGTTGTATTTCGGTCTCTTTGGTTATCTTTCTTCTCGCATCTGGCGAAGGGCAGAGGGAGCCTACTGGAAGCGTCTTGCGGCGATTTTCATTGCCGAGCCTGTTTTGTGGGCCGGACTTGAACTTGTCCGGTCTAATCTGATGGGAGGTTTCGCCTGGAATCATCTGGGTGTCGCCGCAGTAAAGTCCGGATTCGGAGCGGGGGCTTCGTTGGGTGGAGTTTACGTGTTGAGCATGATGATAGTGCTCGTAAATGGAACGGTTGCTTCCATTGCCGAGCGTATTTTAACACCATGGTTGGCAGCTCGCAGAAAACAGCTGCAGCTCGGCGAACATATAATTGAATTGGATGCGAAGAAATCGGATGATATAGAGAAGGAGGCCGGGTTTAATCTTCCCCGGTGGACGAGAAGTGTGGAGACGGTTCTACCGATGATTCTTGTTTTCTCTTTTCATTATTTAGGTAAATCGTATGTGCCCGAATATACGGCTGAAAACTCGCGGATTCTTTCCGTTGGGTTGATTCAACGGAATTTTCCCTGTGTATTTAAGGCTGCTGATGAGGAGCCGTGGAAAATTTACGAAAATCTTTTTTCGTGTTTCTCTGGTAAAACTCCCGATTTGATTGTATTGCCCGAAAGCGCTTTTGCGGAATTCAACCTGATTGGTTCGTGGCAATGTGAAGAATGGGCCCGTTGGATGTTGAAACGCTCAAGGGCGAAAGGGGTGATCGGCGGCGGCGGGCGCAAAACCGGCACGCAGATGTATAATTCCGCAGCTCTTTATCAATTCGATTCAACCTGTCGCGACAAGGTCTCGCTTCAGGTTTACGACAAGGTTCATCTTGTTCCATTTGGCGAATATATTCCCGGGGATGAACTGATTCCCGCTTTGAAGAAATTTGCTCCCGTCGGCAGTTGTTCGCGGGGCGAGCCTAAATTGCTGGACTTCAACGGTTTTAAGCTAGGCGTCGCGATATGTTTTGAAGATACGGATTCTCAGCTTATCAGAAAATTTGCGGACATGGGGGCCGATGCGCTTATATTCATAACCAACGACAGCTGGTTCTACGGTTCCGAAGAAACGGAGCAGCACGCGTGGCAGGCTGTCGCGAGAGCCGTGGAGACGGGTCTGCCCGTCATCCGTGTAGGCAATTCCGGCGTTTCAGGCGTCATTTATCCGGACGGCACGAGTCATTGGCTTGAAGGAGATAAAAAGGGCGAATTGCTTATTGATGAGGCGGGGTGCGGATATGCAAAGGTCATGCTGCCGAAAAAGGATTCCAAATCCAAGACGCCTTACACGCGATTCGGAGACATTCCGCTGACCGTTCTGTTTGCATTGGTTTTATCCCCGATATTTTTGAGATTTTCTTTTCATCGTAAAAAATAAACTTTTTTGGTATAATTTTTTACGATGAAAAATCATGAAGGTCAGGTAATATTTCCACCCCCGGGTAAAACGCCGCGTGAAGACACGGCGGCGGTCATGAAGTTTTATAAGCTTCCGGCGTCGTTCCCGCGGGAGGTTCTCGAAGAGGCTAAAAAAGTTTCGCAGCGTCTGGAGAAGCCGGGCAGGCGTCTCGATCTGCGAAAAAAGTTCATTTTCACCTGCGACCCCGTGACGGCCCGCGATTACGACGATGCGATTTCTCTGGAGACCGATCGCGACGGCAATACAGTACTCGGCGTTCATATCGCCGATGTGTCGCATTTTGTTCTTCCCGGAAGCGCGATAGACCGCGAGGCCAGAAAGCGCTCCACGAGCGTCTACTTCGCCGACAGAGTGGTTCCGATGCTTCCGGACGAACTTTGCAACGGCGTCTGTTCGCTCGTTCCGAATGAAGACAGACTTGCCTTTTCCGTTTTCATGACCTTCGACAAGACGGGCGCGATGATAAAGCGTTCGTTCGCGAAGTCCGTCATCCGCTCGAAAGCCCGCTTTACCTATGAGCAGGTGATGCGCGTCATTTCGTCGGGCGATAAGTCTAAAGATAAAAGTGTAAGCGCCCAGGCCCGGAAAACGATTCTCGCCGTGAATTCTCTGGCTTCTGTTCTCAGAGCGAAACGTTTTGCGGTCGGGGCTCTTGATATTGAAATTCCAGAAGCTGAGATTATTCTTGACGATAACGGCGAAATGACAGGGATCGTTTCGCGCCCCTATGATGAATCGCATCAGATGATCGAGGAGTGCATGGTCGCGGCGAACGAGGCGGTGGCGACGGAACTTTGGACGAAGGGGATAAAAATTCTCGCGCGTCTTCATGAGCCGCCGGACGAAGAAAAACTTCTGATGCTTCGCGCGGATATGCGCTCCTTAGGCGTCAAGATGGGCAATATAGCGAATCAAAAGGTTTTTGCCCAGTTTCTTAAGACGATAAAGTCGAATCCTCTTTATCCGACGTTGTCGGTAATGGTTTTAAGGTCGATGAAAAGGGCTCTTTACGATTCGACCCAAATCGGTCATTTCGGGCTTGCGAAAAAATTCTACGCCCACTTCACTTCGCCGATTCGCCGCTATCCCGATTTGACGCTTCACCGTCAGCTTGCGGCGTATCTCGACGGTAAGGATGCGCGCGTTCCGCCGAAGACTCTCGCAAAATGGGCCGAATGGGCGAGCGAGGCGGAGGAGATCGCCGCGGAGGCCGAGCGCGGGCTTTTGGAGATCAAGAAGTACAGACTTCTGGAGGATCAGCTTTCGGGCCGCAGAACGATGGAATATGACGCGGTAGTCTCGAAATGCACCCCGTTCGGGTGCTTTGTCGAGATTCCCGAGATTTCGGTTTCCGGGCTTGTGCATGTTTCGCTACTGTCCAACCGGTTCGTCGAATTCAACGAGTCCGATCATTCGCTTTCCGCGCCGGGAGGCCAACGCTGGCGCATAGGTCAGAAGATGAGGGTATACGTGGTCAAGGTCGATTTCAGACAGCGTCGGATAGATTTCGCGCCCGTCAGAACAGGGAGAAGGTAAAATGGAACTGTCATTGTTGATTAACAAGTTCAATATCAAAGGTCGTCTCGTTTCGCTTCGTCCGTTCGGCAACGGCAATATCAACGATACGTATTTAGCCATATACCGCAATACGTTTACGGAGACTCAGGTTATTCTGCAGCGCGTCAACCGCAACGTCTTCCCCGAGCCGGAAATCGTCATGTCCAACATGCACGAAATCACGAAGCACTGTCACGAGAAACTTGAGGACGACGCCGACAAGGGGCGCGATGATCGCGTCTGGCAGATGCCCCGGATCATCAAGGCCAAGGATTCGAAGGATTACGTCCGCGACGACAACGGCGAGGTATGGCGCGTGATTACGCGTATAATGTCCGCAAAGGCTTTCGATGTAGCCCAGGGCCCCGAGCACGCGATGGAATGCGGAGCGGCGCTCGGCCACTTCCACTATCTCATAAGCGATATGGACCCGGGACTTATCAAGGATCCTCTGCCGGGTTTTCATATCGCGAGCGGATATCTCTCGAAATACGACGAGACGCTTGACAACACTACAGCCAAGGAGCTTTTGCATTCTTCCATGGAGGCGCGGCGTCTTGAAAAGTTCATTTCAGAACGCCGCGATCTTGCGCTCTGTCTCGAAAAGGCGGAGAAGAGCGGCGAACTTAAAAAGCGCATGTTCCACGGCGACCCAAAGGTCAACAACATCATGATAGACGACGTTACCGGCAAGGGTACGGCGATGATTGATCTCGATACGGTCTCTCCCGGCCTTATCCATGTCGATTTCGGCGATGCGCTCAGATCGATCTGCAATCCTGCCGGAGAAGAGGAGGGGGATCTTGCGAAAGTCGTTTTCGACGAGGATCTCTGCACGGCTTTCTGTAAGGGGTATATGCGCGAGGCCGGGTCGTTTCTCACGGCGGCCGACCGTGAATATCTTTTCGATTCGATAAGGCTTCTGCCGTTTGAGCTGGGGCTCAGGTTTTTCCAGGATTATCTCGCGGGGAACGTCTATTTCAAGACGCGTCAGCCCGAGCAGAATCTTAACCGCGCACGCGTCCAGTTCCGCCTGTGCGAATCCATCGAGGCGCGCGAGCGTTCCATTCGCAGCGTCTTGAACAGATTGTAACGCGCTTTAAAGGGCGTGTCGCCCGAAATCGTCACTTCAACAGGAAAAATCCATGAAGGCATTTAAATTTCTTACATTGACTCTTTTGGCTTTTGTCTCTTACCGGGGCGCCGCAGGCGAATGGATCGAAGAGTTCAACGGAAAAAGTCTTGATGAATCGAAGTGGTGCGATTGGGTCTGGTCGTTTCAGGGCAGACGAGCGGGATTTCTTTTCGCGCGCGATAACGTGGCCGTTTCCAACGGGTGTCTCAATCTGACGGCGCGTCTTATGCGAGAGGACGAGAAAACCGTCGAGAATCTCCGTCGCGGTTTTACAACGTATGCGACAAGCCTTGTGCGTTCACAAGAGAAGTTCCGTTACGGATATTTCGAGTGCCGGGCGAAGACTATGAATTCGAAAGTCTGCAACGCGTTCTGGCTTTACGATCCGCTGTCCGACAAGCCCGAGAAAAAATTCCGCATAGGCGATTATTCCGAGGAGATCGATATTTTCGAGATTTTCGGGTCCCTCAAAGACTGGTACGGTACCGTCCACTGCCTTAAGACTCCGTATCTTGAAGGGATCGTGTACGCCGGGGTCGAGAAACTACCGAACAAATCGAAGAAGATCGCGCTTGATTTCGATCCGTCGGCTGATTTTCACGTTTACGGATTTTTATGGAGCGAAAAAGAACTCGTATGGTATATTGACGGCAAAGAGGTTTTCAGACGCGGGAACGACCGTTTCCACCGTCCGCTTCACGTGACGTTCGACTGTGAGATCATGTATTCATGGGTCGGAGAGCCCGAGAAGGGGGGCTTGCCTCAGGTTTTCTCGATAGACCGGTTTAAATACAGGCCTTTAACCGAAAACGCCAAGGACTTGTAGGCGGAAAATCGCGCAAGACATTCTGCCGCTTTTTTGGTATAATTTTTGGACTTTAAATTTCAAGGAGATGAAAATGAACGTTACTGAAACGTTGGTAAAAGAATTAAACGAATGCGCGGAGAAGCGCGATTTCGAGCGTGCCTTCAAGCTCGTGCGCGACAACAGGGCTGATCTTGAAAAGAGCGTCACCCCCGAAGGAATTAAAGATTTTTTGAAGAAGACGACTACAGACCGTCTTCTTCTTTCGTTTATCGACGGCGCGAATTTCGGCGCGGCGCCCCTCGACAAGATACTGGTCGTTCTCGAGAAGCTTCTGAGCTTCCAGGTCGGAGCGCTCGTTCTTAATGACACGTGGGGCTTAGGCACGGTTAAACGTCTCGATTACTTTTACCGCAAGATTACCGTCGACTTCAAGACGAAGCGCGGTCACCAGTTCTCCTACGACGCCGCCGTCGATATGCTCGAAGTGCCGTCCGAGAATCATGTGCTCGTCATGCGTCAGGCCGATCCCGCCGCGTTCGAGGCGATGCTTAAGGACAAGCCGGCCGATTTCGTGAAGGCCGTCCTCAAGAGTTACGGCGATATGCCCGTCACCAAGCTTGAGACGATTTGCGTCAACAACGGCTTCGTTAAGTCCGTCAACTGGAAGAAGTTCTGGGAGACCGTCCGCGCCGAGCTCCGCAAGGATCAGCTCGTCGAGATCCCCGTCAAGCGTACCGACCCGATCCGTCTCAAGGCTTCGGTCGAGAATTACGGTGACGTCTGGCTTACGGCGTTCAGCCACGAGACCGACCCTAAGCTTATTCTCGCATCGGTTCGCGAGTTCGTCTCGCAGGGTAAGTTCAAGGATGCTGACGACGCGACAAAGGCTAAAATCAACGAGCGTCTCGCGTTCGCCGTTACGGCTGCGCGCAAGGTCGACGACGCCCTCTACGCCCGTCTCGCGGTTACGGTTACCGATCTCGGTTTTACGAATCCTCCGCTCGCCGACATGCTTGAATATCTCCGCGAACGCAAGCGTTACGTCAAGGCGGCCGCCGAGCTTCCGGCCCGCGAGGTCGGCGCCATGATCAGGCTTCTCGCTACGGACGACGAGAACAGGCTTAAGCTTTACAGGTCGCTCGATGAATTCTGCTTCACCGCCGTTACGGAGGTTGTTTCGCTTTTCGGCGCCGAGAGCGCGTGCCGCGAGACGATCGGCGAGTTTATGCGCCGTCCTAAAGCTCCCGCGACGCTTACTACGCTCATCGTCGGCAAATACGAGATGTTCAAGGACTGGACCGAGCTTCCTCAGCTCGTCACGATCCTTACCCATGCCATCGCGCTCGGCGAAGGCCGCCAGAGCGGCGAGATTCTCAAGATGCAGAACATGGTCCGCCGCCTCTTTGCCGACGTAAAGTGGCTCGAGAAGGTTCTCTCCTGGCTCGATGAGGCCTCGAGGGTCGTGTTCTTCGAGCGCTTCCAGGCTTCCATCGCCTGGGATCATTCGACCCACCATACGATCGTCGTCAGAATGTCGCGCATCGCTCCCGAACTCGCCTCGCGCATCGTCAAGGTCGAGAAGAAGAAGGAGTACGGCCGCTTCACCAGCTACCGCAGCTTCGCGATCAGAAAAGCGGAATACCTCAAGCTTATCAACGAGGATATGCCCGCCAACGTCAAGCGCATCGAGTTCGCCAAGAGCTACGGCGATCTGAGCGAAAACGCCGAGTACCAGTACGCCAAGGACGAGCAGCGCGCTCTCATGCAGAAGCAGTCGCTCATGCAGGCCGATCTCGAAGTCGTCAAGCCGTGGGACTTCTCCGACGCCACGACCGACGAGGTGATGCCCGGAGTTACCGTTGTCATATCCACTCCTGACGGCGAGCGCACGTATCATATTCTCGGCGAATGGGACAACGACGTCGAAATGGGAATCCTTTCATCCAAGGCTAAGCTCGCCGAGAATATGCTCGGCAAGAAGGCCGGTGAACAGTTCGAGCTTCCCGGTTTCGACGGCGCCGCGGTTTTCGCGATGATCGTCAGAATCGAGCCTCTGAACGAGACGATCCGCGAGTGGATAAAACTTCCCTCCGGAATGCAAATATGATATAATCTCCCGCGTTGCGAGTTCGCGCATTGAGAAGGAGGTACCATTATGGGATTTACGATCAAGTCAATAGAGTCTAAAAAGACGAAAAAGCCGGCGGCGGCGAAGAAGTCTGCCCCTAAAACGGACGCAAAGAAAACTGCTCCCGCCAAGAAGCCCGCGAGCGAGAAGCCCGCCGCGAAGGTCCAGGAGGCTCCCGCGGTCAAGGCCGAAGTCAAGCGCGTTCCTCCGCGCATCGTGAGAAAGGCTCCGGTTATCGCTAAAGCTCCTCCGAAGCCTATCGTTCTTACGGATACTTCGAAGGCTGTCGCGTTTGCGATGTCCATCGCTCAGGAAATGAAGCGGTCGGCCCGCAACGAGGACCAGACCCGCCGCGAAAATGAAATCCGTCTTTCCCGCAGACCTACGACCCGCGCTCAGGGTAAGAAAACGGTTAAGTTCCCCGCGGCCGATCTCAAGGATTTCCGCAAGCGCCTTCTTGAAGCCCGCGAAGCGGCTCTTCAAGGCGCGGATGCGATGAAGGCGACCGGATTCAACGAGTCCGGCGATCACGAGGCGGACGGCGGCGACGGCACCAATCAGACATTGAGGCTTCAGGCTCTCGGTCAGATGGGCAACATCAACCGCACAATCCAGCAGATCGAGGAGGCTCTTCACCGTATCGAAGACGGAACGTACGGCGTCTGCACCGTTTGCGGTCAGTTGATCCGTAAGCCTAGACTTCTCAATCAGCCGTTCGTTCTGACGTGCATGGAATGTCAGAGTGAAATGGAGCGTCAGCGCGGTTAACGATGTACGCTTTCAAGCTGATCGTCGCGGCGCTGCATCTGCTGATCATTGACGCCTTGACCAAAGAGATGGCGATTCATTATCTTTGGAAGAGCGGCGTCGAGACCGTCTCGGTGATCCCCGGCTTCTTCAATTTGACGTATGTCGAGAACCGGGGATGCGCTTGGGGGATGTTTCAAGGTCAGGTATGGCCGCTTGCGGTCTTCGCGATTCTGGTGATGGCGCTTCTGGTCTGGCGCCGCAAGGACTTTTTTATTCTGGAAGGGCCTTCGTGGTGCGTAAAGACCAGTGTTGTCGCCGAGACGTTTCTTTATGTGGGAATCGTCGGGAATCTGATCGACCGGCTCTGGCGCGGGTATGTTGTAGATTTTCTCGATTTTCATTGGGGCGAGGCGTATCATTTCCCCTGCTTCAACGTTGCGGATATTTTAATAACGTGCTCTGCGTTTCTTTTGATTTTCCTTTCTTTCAAGGCCCCCAGGCCCGAGAAAAATGCTGAATGACAGAGCGCGACGCATATATTCTTGCGGGGCCTACCGCGAGCGGTAAAAGTGCGATCGCCGCATCTCTCGCGCGTGAAATGGGCGCGAGAATTTTAAGCGCCGATTCGATGCTCGTCTATAAAGGCATGGATATCGGTACGGCGAAGCCGCCTCGGGCCGAGATCGAAGAGTTTGGAATGGGCGGCGTGGATGTTGTGACTCCGGCCGAAGAGTTTTCTTCCGGCGCGTGGCTCAGAGCCGCGGCGAAGTGGATCAGAACGGTTCCGGAAGACGTGCCCGTCGTTATCGTCGGCGGTACGGGGCTTTATTTTTCAGCGCTTTTGCGCGGATTGGACGGAGAATGGAAAAATCCGCCGCCTGAATATCCCGTAATCAGGATCGACCGCGCCGTTGTGCGAAAGCGCATCGCGGACAGGCTTGACGATATGTTCATGGCCGGGCTGGAAGACGAAAAGCGAACTCTTCACGAGCGCTATCCCGTCTGGTCGAAAACCGCCTCTCTCGCCATCGGCTACCGCGAGGGAGACGATCGTGATAAGATCTTTATCCGCACATGTCAGCTGGCGAAACGTCAGGATACGTGGTTCCGCCATCAGTCGACTCCGCTTTACGTCGATCCGACCGTCGACGCCGTACGCGAATGCTGGCGCGAGAAGGGGCCGTGGCGGGTTAAATTCGCTTAAACGCCGCAGATTATTCGCTTAAAAACGAATCTTCGCCTTCGATGAGAGGGCGGCCCGCGAGAAAAGCGCCGCCGTCCATTTTTGAACTTCCTTCAGGCTTGAGTTCAAGGAGGATTAAAGCGGTGTCGAGGCATTTTACGATCGGCCCGGTCGCCTTAGGCGGCAGCGCGGTGGCGAGAGGTCCGTCTTTCAAAGGTGTTTTTACGCATTTTAGAACGGTGCCGGGCGCCGCATCGCGCCATGCCGGATCAATCATCTTGACGATTGCCGCTTTTAAAATCGAAACGCGGCCCGTAGAACCTTTTTTGCGCAACCTCTGAGGCAGGAACGTGTAAGTTCCGGGCCAGGGCATATATGCGCGGATTTTCCGTTCGACGAAGATTACGGGATCATCCCACTTGATAAGCCCGTCGGTCTTTTTAAGCTTTTTCGCGAACGTCGCCTCGGAGGGATCCTGCTTCACTTCGGGCGGGAGCGCGTTTCTGTTGATGAGCTTTAAGGTTTTGGCCAGCGTGACGCCGCCGGTAATGGCAAGCGAGTCCATCAGTTCTCCGCCGGTGACGTCCGAATAGATCGGCTCGTAACTTTGGAGAAGAATCGGGCCGTCGTCCATCCCGAGGCCCATGCGCATCGCCGTGACGCCCGTAAGTTTTTCGCCGGCCGCGAGAGCCGAGACCACGGGAGACGCGCCGCGGTATTTGGGAAGAAGGGAGAAGTGGCAGTTGATGCAGCCGCCGATGGGAAGATTGAGAAGGGGAGCTTTCAGGAACTGTCCGAAAGCGACGACGGCTATCACGTCCGGCTTCCATGAACGGATTTTATCCATGGCCTCGTCGGAGTTTACGTCTTCGGGCGTAATGATTTCGGTGATCCCGTTTTCAACGGCAAAAGCCTTACAGGGGCAGGGCGTTAAAGCCTTGCCGCGCCCGGCCGGACGGTCCGGCTGGGTTACCACGCCGACCACCTCAAGCTCTTTCTCGCGCATTATCGCGCGCAGACAGACCGCCGAAGCGTCGGAAGATCCCATGAAAACAACTCTCATTTTGGCGGATATTATATCATAAATGACGACATGATATAAGGTATACCCTTATCCCACTTTTTTGAATTGATGCACGCAAGGCCTTCGAGCCGGAGTCGATTCGGCGCTGGTGCTCGCTAAATCCGCGGCGACATCGATTTTGCGGCCTTTCTTTTTCGCCGCTCGGGTACGAATCACGCGCGCAAGCGCGCTTAGGCGAAAAACCGGCGCGTCAAAATCGGGTCTTTGCCGTTTTTTCCGCCGTCGCTGTGCAGGCTGCCGAATCGACTCCGGCTCTGCGGCCTTCACGGTGTGCATGAAATGA